>CAWERM010000239.1:0-8725 GCA_963810995.1 uncultured Acidobacteriaceae bacterium
TGGCGTAGAGAAGCCGTCGGTGGATGGGGCTGAGTTGCCAGATGCAAGCATCAAGCTGGTTGCGCTGGTGCAGACAGCGGCGGCGGCAAATCCGGCGGGGAATGCAGGAACGGCATTAGCATTTGATGTTGTCTCAATCAAGCCGAGCGGGGGTTCTCGAGGCGGATTCGGACTCTCGCCTAGCGGTTATTCCGCAACTCAATCCACTCTGTATACGACGCTCATGATGGCCTACTTTCCGATGACAAGGATGTTCGGCTACTCGACGGCGCCTGTAACGGGCGTGCCTGAGTGGGTGAATAAGGATATGTACGATATCGACGCGAAGCTCGACGAGCAGAGCGCGCAGATATGGAAGAATCTGACTGTTGAACAGCGCTGGGAGAAGCTGAGGCCGTTGCTAAAAGCGATGCTGGCAGAGCGCTGCAAACTGGCAGCGCATATGACGATGGTGGATGCGCCGGTATATGAGTTGGTCATAGGCAAGCATGGGCCGAAGATGAAGGAGACAGCACCGGGCGAAGCACCTCCGGAGCACGCCATCCCGATCGCCGGCGACGCCATGATGGTGCCGATCTATCCGAAGCCCGCCAAGGAGCAATTGACATTCTTCAACACCTCGATGGCGGCGCTGGCGATGGAACTGTCCACGATGCAGGATCGGCAGGTGGTGGACCGCACCGGGTTGACAGGCAAGTACGATTTTGCGGTGCCGCGCGTCCGGCGGGAGTTGTCGGACGAGGCAGAGAGTGGTGCGGCTTCTGACCCCAACCCAAACCCATTTATTTGGGACGTGTCCGAGGCTGGGCTGGAGCTGCGACCGGCCAAAGCCCCGCAGCCGATGCTGGTGATCGACCACATCGAGAAGCCGACAGCGAACTGAGGGCTGCCCACTGGCAGCTTACATCTGCACCCGGGAACGAATCCGTGGGCCGCTGCGTATAGCTGCGCATGGGCGTTCTGCGGATGGCAATACCGAGCGCGGGCATGATTCCCCGTCCCATGCGGGCTGAGCGGCACACAGGCCTTGCAGGCGGTACACTTCTGCCATTGGCCGAAGCAACTCCGCAGCGAACGGGGCGGAGCACGAACCGGGACTCAACCCGGCCAAGGTACGAGGCAAGCTTGCAGCGCACGCCGGAACAGGAAGCCGCGCAGGAGGCACTCAGCAGGCTGGTTCGCCAGTGCAGAACGGGCGATCCGCAGGCGTGGCAGCAGCTTGTCGTATCGCAGCACAGACGGATCTATGCGATCTGCTACCGGTTTACCGGGTCGGCGAGCGACGCCGAAGACCTGACGCAGGATGTCTTCCTGAAGCTTTACCGCAATCTGGCGAGCTTCGACGTGGAACGGGGTAGCTTTCAGACGTGGATCACGACGCTGGCGCGCAACCTGCTGGTGGACCACTTCCGGCGAACGCGGCTGGAGCGGGCCAGTGACTCGCTGGACGTGGGCTACACGGGCGAGGAGGACGGCGCGACGCTGGCCGACCGGCTGGCCGATCCGCATCCAACTCCAGAGGTGCACGCGTCAGGGATGGAACTGAAGGTGCGAATTCAGCAGGCGCTGGCGCAACTGTCGCCGGAGCTGCGCGAGGCGGTGATCCTGCGCGACCTGGAAGATATGGACTACAAGGAGATTGCGCAGGTGCTGCGCATCCCCGAAGGAACGGTGAAGAGCCGGATCAGCCGGGGACGCGGGGAACTTGCGAGGCTGTTGCAACGTATAGAAGGGCAGGTGGTATAAGTGGCAGACGAGAAACAGATCGGCAGCCCGAAGGTTTTGCGGTTCGGGGACAAGACAGCCGGCAACCTGGCGGGCGACGCGGTGCAATGCGCGCAGTGCGAAGCAATGCTGGCCGATGCGCTGGATGGAGCGCTGACCGCGGACATACAGGAGTGCTTCGATGCGCATGTGACCGAGTGCGGGCTGTGCAGCCAGATGCTGGCCGACGCACGACGCGGGGCAGCCTGGCTGGAGATGCTGCGCACGCCCCGGCCCGAGCCTCCGGTGACGCTGCTGCAACAGATTCTTGCGGCGACCAGCGGGGCGCAGGGAACTATACCTGTAGGCCGTAGGGTTACGAGCGGAATGGAACAGGCCGGATTTGCGGGAGCAATGCATGGACGGATGGTCGGCATAGCTGCGGTGACGCCGGGCTTCGCGCCGGGAACGGGTGCGAGTTACGGCAACGTGCTTCCGTTCCGCCAGCGCGCAGCCGCTGCGCTGCGCACAAGCTGGTTGGGACAGATTGCATTGCAGCCGCGCTATGCCATGACCGCCGCGATGGCATTCTTCTCCATCGCACTGACCATGAACCTGACGGGAGTCCATCCTCTGTTGCTGCGTGCGAACGACCTGCGGCCAAGCGCCCTGAACCGCAACATCGCAGATGCGCGCGCTCGCGCAGTGCGGTATTACGAAGGGCTGCGCGTGGTTTACGAGCTGGAATCGCGGGTGCATGATTTTGAAGGCGCCACCGAGAATGACTTGCCCGCCGGAAGCCAGAGCGCACCGTCCAATCCAGACCAGCCTGCTGTACAGTCTCCCTCCGCGCAGCCCGGTTCGGGGGGCCGGAAGGACGGTACTCCAGCAGATCGCAGCCAGCCTGAGCGCAAGCGGCCCTCCGGCAACCCCGGCACCAGCCGTCGCGAAGAACTCGGCCCAAGCCGTCGCCTCATCGGCGTCGGTCGCAGCAGCAAGAGCTTCGGCAACCCCATCCAGGAACCTAGAGAAAGGGTGATGGCATGAATTGCGCAAACCATCCCGATCGAGAACGCTCCGCCTTCTGCCAGAACTGCGGCAAGCCGGTATGCGGCGAATGCGTCCGCAACGTTGGCAGTTCCACTTTCTGCGAACCCTGCATGACAGCGCGCTTGGGGGCGACTGCTCCACCAGGCGGCTTTCCGTATCCCGGCTATCCATACCCTGGCAATCCGCAGCCTGGTCCGGTCGGCTATCCTCCGGTTGCGCTGCCGGCCAGCACGGGCGAACCAAGCCCCGGACTGGCCGCACTACTCGGCTTTATTCCCGGTGTGGGCGCGATGTACAACGGGCAGTATGCCAAGGGGATTGTTCACCTGATTGTCTTCGCTGTGCTGGTCTCGCTAACCAGCGATGTAAACCTTATCTTCCTACTCTTTGTCTTCGGGTGGGAGTTCTATATGGCCATCGAGGCGCACCACACGGCCTGCGCGCGGCGCGATGGAACTCCACTTCCCAATCCATTTGGGTTGAACGATCTCTCGGAACGGCTCGGTTTCGGCAAGGCGTGGCCTGGCAGCACGCCGAATGCAACGCCCACGAACGCTACGCCGTATACACCGCCTGCCAGCCCTGCACCGGATGCAAGGCCAGCGGTTGGTGGCGACACCTTCTTTCATCAAGCATCTGATGGAAGCCAGACATACTCCGCTCCGAGCGTCCCTCCGGTTTCTCCTGTGCCACCAATGGCTGCACCCGGCGATATACCCGTACCCTACTATCGCCGCTTCCCTTCCGGAGCGGTATGGTTGATCCTTCTCGGCGTGTTCTTTCTGGTCGGCGACACGGGCTTCTTCCACATCTTTCATCATCCTGTATTCTGGCCGGTCTTTCTGATCGCCGTCGGCGTCTGGGTCTTCGTGCATAAGATGATCGTCACCGGCCCCGGCCTGGAGAATGACGGGACTGAGTTCTATCGGTGGCGCTTCGCGCGCGCCGTGCGCAGCTCATTCTGGGTGGTTCTGGTGGGCGTACTCTGGCTGCTCGATGTGTTGGGCATCCTCTCTTGGAGCCGCAGTTGGCCGCTCTACCTCATTGCCTGGGGTGTGATGCTCTTGTTCAAGCGGACCCTGTACAGCGGATATGGCATTGCCGGCACTGGATCCGGCGGCAACGGCGCCAGCCCCGGTGCATCGGGCAGCGCGCCGGCTTCCGGCAGCGAGGCTGTGGCCAGCGAAGCTTCGCACGACGCCAGCGGCAGCGATTCCGGCAACAGTGTGCACAATGATCCGGAAGGAAGGTAGAACATGGCGAACTATCCACCACCACCGCCTCCTTCTCCCGGTTACGATCCACGCGATCAGCGGCGATTCCAACGCGACCAGTTTCGCGCCCAGATGCGCACGCAGCGGGACGCGATCCGTGCTCAGCGCGACCAGATCCGTTTCCAGATGCTCAGGCCTTCGCCGCGGCTCGGTGCTGGGACCCATCCTGCTGATCGCCATCGGCATCCTCTTTCTCATGATGGAGACAGGAAGGCTGGATCGCCAATTGTTCTGGGACTGGTATGGGCACTGGTGGCCTCTCCTGCTGGTAGTGGCCGGCGTGGTGCTGCTGGCCGAGTGGATGTTCGACCAGTTCCACATGCGCGATCCACAGCGAGCACCCTACCGGCGCACTCTGGGTGCCGGTGTCTTCTTGTTGCTGGTGATCCTGGGGACCGCAGGCTACGTTGACAACAACGTCCACGGCTTTCCATCCGGTCGCAGTAGGTTGTTTCCCGGCTGGCACGTTGACCCAGACTCCTTCGACGAGATCTTCGGCGACAAGCACGAAAGCGACCAGGCGCTCGACCTCGCCATCCCATCGGGCAGCTCAGTTTCCGTGGTTGACCCACGCGGCGATGTAACCATCGATGGCACCAGCGACGACGGACGAGTCCATATCGCGGAACACAAGCAGGTGTACGCCTACTCCGATACAGATGCCAATCGCAAGGCGCAGCAGCTGAGTCCGACCGTGGCCAGCGAAGGCGCGGCGATCTCCATCAACATGGCGGCAATCGAAGGCGCGCGGAGCGATGTGGTCATTACGGTGCCCACCGCGGCGGCTATCAGCATCAACGCCAACCGCGGCGACATCCACGTCGCCTCTATCAAGGCAGCCGTGACTGCGATTGCGAACCACGGCGATATTGACCTCTCCGCTATCACCGGCGCAGCCACCGCGCACATCAACAGCGGCAGCTCGTCGCTCACGGCGCACAGCATGGGCTCCGGCGTTGCCATCGAGGGACATGCGCAGGACGTTACGCTGACCGATATTGCCGGCCCAGTCACTCTCTCCGGCGAGTTCTTCGGGACGCACTTGGAGCACATCCGCGGAGCGATCCACTACCACACCAGCCGCACCGACTTCCAGGTGGCCCGGCTGGACGGCGAAGCAGAATATCAGTCCGCGCTCCGACTTCACAGCCGAACAGGCGGTGGGGCCGCTGGTGCTGACCACCAGCAACCACAACATCAACCTGGAGCGCATCGCCGGCGATATTGCCGTGACCGACCATAATGGGACCATTGAACTGACCGCGGCGCCACCCATCGGGACAATTACGCTGGAAGATCGCACGGGTTCGGTCCGGGTTACCCTGCCCGAAAAGGCCAATTTTGCGATTCAAGCCGACGCCACGAATGGCAACATCGACACCAACCTAAATCTCCCGACCCAGGCAGGACCTCAGAATGACGGGCGCCGCACGCACTCTCACCGGCTCTTCCAACGGAGGCGGCCCAGAGGTCCGTATCACGACCAGCAACGGCGACATCTCCATCGACAAGGGCCCGGTGCTGCCACTGCCTCCGCTGCCACCCACTCCGCCCAAAGTTACCCTAGCTCCAGCCGCACCGTCCCATGCGCCGCGCGCCCCAAAGAGTCCGGACGAGCCGTAGGCGAAGCTACTGCGTTGCGTGGATACCGGCGAGGAACTCTGCAACGGCGGCGAGGGACTGCGTAGTCCCAGCGGTCTGGTTGTGGCCGACCCCGGGAAGGCTGACGAATTTCTTCTGGGTGGAGGAGCTGGCGGCAAAGACCTCGCGTCCCTGATGGATGGGGACCAGAGTGTCTGCCTCGCCGTGCAGCATGAGCAGAGGCGCGGTGGAGCGCGCGATGTTACCCACCTCGTTGAATGCTTCGACCGCATCAAGCGCGGGGATGAGCGCGGCTGCGGTCTCTGTAGGCAGACCCTGGGCGTGGGTGTAGACGGGAAGCTCTTCGACGGCGCTGGCGATGGTGCCTGCCAGGATGAGTCCGGCGACCTTGCGCTGGGAGGCTACATATGTTGCCATGGCGGTCCCCAGCGAGAAGCCGTAGACGATGACGGGACGGCGTGGGTTGGAGGCGGCGAGCGAGTCGTAGAGGCGCAGCGCGTCCTGACGGAAGGCCATCACGTCGGGAGAGCCTGCGGAGAAGCCGATGCCTCGGTAGTCGTAGACGCAAATCTCGGCGCCGGTCTGGACCAGTTGACGATAGAACGGGTCGGAGCGATCGACGGTCATGCCGTTGCCGTTGAAGAAGAGGATGATGGGAGCGTTGGGGTTGGCGGAGGGATACTCCCAACCACGCAGGGTGGCGTCCGGAATGGGGGTGCTTAGCAGGACGCGTGTCGCACTTCCGGTCCAGTCGGCCAACGGCGCGGAGGGCGGCGGCTGGGGAATGAGGAAGTTGGCGGGGATGGGACGCTGTGTCGACTGAGCAAAACTGTAGTTGGAGACCAGGAGGAGGGCGGCGAAAATTCTGCGCATAGAACAAGGCTACCGGGCACGGAGGCCCGGTGCAAGACTTTCGGATATCGCATTCTTACTAATCGGATGAATCACTCCATTCCGTGTGGTTGTGTATATCAGTTTGGATGCATTTACGTTCGGTTCCCCGCCATAAACTTTGGGCTGTGAGCTAAGGTGTCAAACGTTGATGCGTGTGGGGCGGGGATGGGGCGGTCTGGCTCCAGGTTTGAGGGCCTCCCCAGGCGCGGGTTGCGGTGAGATCGACGTGGATGGGAACAGTGGCGGGCTTTACGGGTTGGGTAGAGCGCTCGAGCGGGCGTGGTGGGTTGCAGGAGCTGTCGAAGGCCGTCGCCGAGTTGCGGGACGGCGTCGCCAAGGGCGAGGAGGCGATCGAGCAGCACGGGGCCTGTGAGGTGGAGGGTGTAACCGGAGACATCGAGGCGTCCATCGAGAACCGCAGGCTGCTTGCCTCCCAGGGGCAGTGAGATTGGGGTGAGATCGAAGCCAGCGGACTGCGCGGGCGGCGTGGGGCCGCGTTGGTGGGGCGAGCGAGCGGCAAGTAGAGTGGAGCGGAGTAGGAGAGTGCCCAGCGGAATGGCTTTGGGGCCAAGGGCTGAGAGCTGCAGCGATTCGTGGGAGAACTCCAGTTCGCCGGTGAGGATAGAATGCTGTGGAATTGGTGCCGGTGTATTCCTCATGGACCGGGTCGAGGAGGTACGCGGCTGTGGTTCTGCTGCCCAGACAAGATTTCCGGCAAGAGTTCCAGGACCGGTGAATCCGCTGGGGGGGTGTGGGGTGGCGACACCGAGCCAGTCGAAGAACGTGTCCGCGGGCAGAGATGGGAGGTTGAGGGTGGCGGAGGCCATGTTGGGCTGGAGAACGTCGGGGATGTTGGTGGTGAGGACGAGTAGTTTGGGATCGGAAGAGTCAGACGGTGGCCAATGGCACTGGATGTCCGTGAAGGCGTGGAAGGTGTCGGGGCAATGGCATGGCAGTCGGCGTCGACCGAGGAGAGATGCGGGGGAACGAAGTCGGCGCGGCGGGCGTTGTTGAGCTGAATCTGGGCTGCGATGTTGTTTTGGCCGAGGGTGCCAAGCAGGTAGACGAGCTGAGGGCGAGCTCTCCGCGCAGGCCAACGTCGCGTGCGGCCAGCAAACGGCTAAGCCCACAACTGCGGCGGCCTGCAAGGAGCCGTGCAGATCGATGGGGAGGTTTGCCAGCGAGTCGGCGGAGGCACCGGCAGGGCCTAGGCTGGCCTCGACGCGTACGGTGCCGGTGTCGGCTGGGCTGGTGTCGGTGCGTACGGGGTGGGCCTCCAGGCGGAGGCGCCACTGGTGCGGCTGAGGCAGCCACAGGGCGAAGTCCGCGTCGGTCAGTGAGAACGGGGTCTTCTCCTGGTCGAGCTTGAAATTGAGGCGCGCGCCGCTGGCCTCGATATAGGGAAGATGGGGAGTGTAGACGGCGCTGGGCTGCTGTGCGTACGGGGCGACTGCCTGCGTGCGCGAGGCCTGTAGAAGAAGGCCTCCGATGTTCCACTGGCCGTCCGCACTGAGGACCAGATTGACGCTGGGCTCGGTTAGCGAGATGCGCGAGAACTCGACATGGCTGCCCCAGAGCGAGCGGAGGCGGAGGTTGGCATGAACCTGGCTGGCGCGAAGGATTGGCTCGGAGCCGAAGGCGAGATCCTCGTCGACGACAAAATTTTGTAGGGTAAAGCCGGGAACAGGCAGCAGGTTGAGGGTGATCTGGTCGAAGTGGACGGGGCGACCAAGCGAGGCGCTGATATTGCGCGCAACGCGGCGCTGTAGCCGGCTGACATTGAGGAGGGGAGGCAGGAGAACCAGCAGCAGGAGCGCGACGAGGGCGATGAAGAGGGTGATGAGGCGGCGGTTGAGCAATACATTGTTACTGTCTGGCTCGACATTTTACGTATTGCTATCGCCCATACACCCGGGCCGACAAGGTAGTTTCCCGACCAGGTTCTCGGCCAGGATCAGCCCATAGCTCAATACGGAAAATTCGAATATGTTGCGCCGATATGGGGCCAGACTATGGAAGCCGTGATCCTTCTGTCTATGTACTGCAGGTTGGTCGCCCTGGCGATATTGGCGGCGGACTCGCCGTTGCTTTCCGAAGCCCACATGGGCTTGCCAACCCCGTGAGCCTCTGAACGTCGGTGCACTGCATGATGGCGCCGAAATCGCAAGGGTAGTGCGCCAGCGGGAACGTCAGCAATACAT
>CAWERM010000240.1:0-5246 GCA_963810995.1 uncultured Acidobacteriaceae bacterium
GCGATGGATTGGCCAGCTACTCGGTGGGCGTGTTTCTGAATGGGACATCGTCCAAGCCGGAAGACTACCGGGAATACTGGAGGGAGAAACAACGGCTTCTGCTGGATAAGAACGATCAAGGAGTGCGGCCTCTGGATCTGGGGCCGCTGACCACGGGAGAACTGGGCACGAACAACAAGCCGGGCGAAGATCCCTACCAGGTGCTGATGACCAACAAGGGTGCGTATGTGATCCACATGCTGGACATGCTGTACTGGACGCCTGCCTTTGGGGACAAACCTTTCAAGCTGGCGATGCAGAAATTTGTCCGGGATTTCGCGGGCAAGACGGTGCGGACGGAGGACTTCAAAGCGGCGATGGAGCGCTCCATGACGCACGCGATGGACCTACAGTTCAACGGCAAGCTGGACTGGTTTTTCAACGAGTATGTCTACGGCACGGATATCCCGCACTATACGATTAGTTCGGATTTCACAGTCGACAGCAAAGACATTACGAGCGTGCATCTGCGGATGACGCAGAGTAACGTGTCGCCGACTTTTGTGATGTTGATACCGATCTACTTAGAAGTAACAAACGGCGAGGTGCATGAGATATTCAAGGTGGTGATGCATGGCAATGGGACCATCGACCAGACATTTGTACTGGGCAAGCTGCCCAGGCCGGGCAAGGCGCTGCTGATCAACTACAACTCGGATGTGCTGTGCGACGAGTAGGGAGCGAAGCTCAGGGGGTCACGGAGCGTTTGCGATGGGCGATGCGTGCTCGGCGTTTGAGTTCGAGGTCAGAGAACATGGTGGCGCGGCAGTTGGGAGCGGCGCAGAAACAGTTCTGGTGCTCGTCGTCTGAGTCGTAGAGGTTGTACTCGTAGGTGAGCTCTTCTCCGGCTGCGATGTCGCGCAGGGCGGAGATGAAGATGCGGTCATCGGCGTCCTGCTCGGTCTCGCAGTTGGGGTTGCAACTGTGGTTGAGGAACATGGCCATGCCGAAGCCGTCGATGACCGTGTTTCCTCCGCAGGAAAAGAGATAGGTGACGGGGCGGCCCTGGTAGCGTGCGTCGGCTACGGCCTTGGACATGCGCTGGCCATCGTACTCGCAGACCCGGACGCCCTTGCGGATGGGTCGCATGGTGTAGCAACCGGCGGCGTGGATGGAAGAGGAACGAACGATGAGACCGGGAAGCATCATACTGGGCTGACTATACCAAAGGAGCAGGGCGAAATGTGTGGAAGAGGTTGGAGAAGACGTTCGCAGGGGGCGAATCGTCTAAACTGAGTGGAAGGGGAATGCGATGCGGAGAGATGCTGGGGTAGTGCTGGTTGCAGTGGCATGGGCCGCGGTTTCCTGCGGGGCCCAGAGTACACCGGCAAGTAGTCCCTTACCCAAACCCGAGAAGGGTATTGCGCCTTGCTCCGTAGCACCTCAGCCGGTACCCTGCGGGGCGACTCCAGCGGTGGCGGGCAAGCCGAATGCCGCGCAGCAATTTCCCTTTCCCGGCGAAGATAGCGGGAGTAGCGTACCGCTTACCCAGGGTGCGGCTGCGCCGAATCTGAGTGGCGTTCCGCAGACACCGGACGCACCTGGCGTAAATTCCGGAGGGACAACTGGCGCAGCTTCCGGACCGGCAGGGGCAGGAAAGACGGTGGCAGAGTTTCCATTTCCCGGCGGGGAGGAGAATGGAGCAGGGACGGGCGGAGGCGGGAGTGCAGGCAGTTCGAGCAGCAGTTCCAGCAGCGGATCCGACAATGGGGACGCTGCTGCCTCTGCCGGACCGGACGGGACGCCGGATGGGGCTGGGCTGCAGGACAAGGGCAGCGAAGGCAGGACGGGAAGGCACTTGCTGCATCGGGTGAATCCGGTGGGGACGAAGTTGCAGAACGCCGACGAGCGCGAGGCGGAGGACCTGAGCGTGGCCAAGTTCTACACCGATTCAGGCGATCTGCAGGGGGCGTATTTGCGCAGCCAGGACGCGGTGAAGACCGCACCCGAAGATCCGGATGCGCACTTTGCGCTGGCCGATGCGGCGCAGAGGTTGAACAAGCAGGACGAAGCGATTGCGGAGTACAAGGCGTGCCTGAAGCTGGATCCATCGGACAAAGAGGCGAAGGCCGCACGCAAGGCGCTAGCACGGCTGAATCCGTAGAGCGTTAGGTGGGGCGGTTGCGGACGAGGGAAATCCTGGGTGGGGCCGGTTTGTCTTTGGCCAGGGGCGGAGGGGCCTGTTCGTCTGCGATGGAGGATGAGGGCTGGTCTTCCTCAGGATCGAGGTCTTCATCGACGCGCAGGTATCTACGCATGTAGCGCAGGGGCTCCTCGGCAAGGGCGAGTTCGCGCAGGTGATAACGCCATGCATCGGGGCGCGTGCTGCGCCGGGTGTAGCCCTTGCGGGTTACGGTGGCTATGGTGCCATCGGCCTTGCGCCGGGTGAAGGTCTGATTGTCCACCTGGAAAGTGATTTGCTCTCCGGCTTTCCAGAAGGTAGAGGCGAACTCATGGGAGAAGAGGAGAGCGTAGTATCGCCGCTCGGCGCACAGTGTCTCGACTGCCTGGTGAGTGGTCTCCCAGGGCAATCCAAGTTTTGCGATGTACCACTTGCGGAACTCGAAGCCGTTTGCCCTGGCCTGCGAGACCAGCAGATGAAGCAGTTCGAAGCGGGTCATAAGCGGACTGACTACTGTGCTATCAGATGCGCAATACGGAGGCAAGAATAGATGGGAGGCATCCTAAAAATGTATCTAATCAGGTACCTACCGATTGCGAATCCGGCATGTTAGGTGCATCATTACTGGTACATTCCTATACTGTGCCGTGACCTTGGGGATTGCACGGTTGTGCAGTTTTGCAAGCAGTGGAAGGCGCATAGAACAAGCATGTTGCCGGGCCCAAGGGTGTTCAGGAGACTGCCAGCCATGGCTGTTAAATGTCCAAAGTGCCATGAGCCCGATGTACGGAGATCGCGTCGCCGATTGATCGATTTTATTCTGCGCAGCATCGGCATGGTTCCATTGCGTTGTAACCTCTGCGAGTACCGCTTCTACCGGTTTCGCAGAAGCCTGCGAGGCTGATCGGACCAGTTGGCGACAGCTTGCTCCAGCCGGTTTTCCGTCCCGATGCGGTGCGTAGCGGGAGAAGACTGGCTATAGTCGTGCCGTGCGACCTGAGGTGAAGCCCCTAACCAACCGCGGACGCATCGAAGATATAGTCAAGAGTGAGCGGGCCGGGGGAAGAGGATGCAAATCTATGCGCGCAAGGGAAACTATGGGTTGGGATGAATTGTCGCCCGCGACGAAGGAAGGCCGCCGGGGCCGCGGTTGCATCGACCTAGGCAGAAACCGAAGCGCAAGAATGACCGGCGTGGTTGGGCTGCTGCTGATGCTAACTGGGGTTGTCGCGCCTGTCCGTGCCGCATCCTTCGCGCCGCAGCCGAAGATGGATGCAGCGGCGCAGCATACCGACCCATTGAACCTGGATCCCATGGTGAGGGATGCCTATGAACACTTTTATACTCTCGACTTCGACGGCGCGCTGAGCCGGTCGGGGGCGGTGCTGAAGGCGCATCCGCAGGAGCCGATGGCCTACGGTTATGAGCTGATGTTTACCGTCTTCCGCGAACTGTACCACCAGGACCTGCTGGATACGACCTATTACGCGCATGACAATTTTCTTACGTCGAAGCGGAATGTGCCGGTGCCGCCAGCCACGAGGCAGAGGATCGAGTGGCTGACCGACACGGGGATTCGGGCCGCGGACGAGCGGATCAAGGCCAATGGAAACGATAAGAATGCCTACTTCGCGCGGGGGTATCTGCGCGGGTTGCACGCGGTGTTTATTACGCTGGCAGACCATAGCTATGTGGCTGCGGCGCGGCAGGGATATGAGGCGCGCAACGACTCGGAACAGGTATTGAAGATCGATCCGCAGTATACGGATGCGAAGATGGCGGTGGGAATCCAAAGGTTCGCGGTGGCCAGCCTGCCGCGCTGGGTGCGCATGGTGGTGGGCATCTTCGGCGTGGGAGGAAACAGAGAGCTGGGATTATCTATGCTGCGCGAGTGCGCGGAGCATGGAGTGGTGACGAAGGTGGAATCGCGCACCGCGCTATCGCTGTTTCTGCGTCACGACGGACGCTATCCGGAGGCGCTAGAGGTGCAGCATGGGCTAGCGGTGGAGTATCCGCACGACTACCTGTTCCGCCTGGAAGAGGCCAACCTGACCAAGGACGAAGGCAACGGGCCGGGCGCGATTGCGGTGTATAAGGAGGTGCTGGCGGACGCGGGCAAACCGGGCTACTTTGTGGATGCTCGGCTACAGTTGGCGTGGTTCGGGCTGGCGGACACGCAGCGCGGACAGAACGATATTACAGACGCGGCGGAGAACTACCTGAAGGCGGCCGATCAACCTGAGTGCAGTGACTGGCTGCGCAAACGCGCGCAGTTGAATGCGGGGGAGATGTACGACCTGCTACAGCAGCGGGCGAAGGCGGTGGGGCTGTACCAGATGGCGGCGTCGGGCGGCGGAGACCAGTCGCAGGCGGAGATGGCTCGGCGGTTGATGAAGACGCCTTATGCGGGGAAGTAGGCGGAGGGCCTGCGGATGAATTTTGGGAGGGAAAGGCAAATGCGGGGATTCTTCCCCTTCGCAGGCTCAGGGTCAGAATGACATTTCTTTTCTCTCTCTCGGAACTGGTTGGTGAGCGATTGCGTATAGAAGAGTGGGATGTGGGAAAATAAGAGACTCCCGGAGGCACACGATGTATTGCTCTCATTGCGGAAGACCAGGTGGATGCGGCGGCGCGGTACTGCCCCGCCTGCGGCGCGGCTTTGCTGCCCGTGGTGGCCGGTCGCGCGCCGTTATTCGGGCAGCTTGTGCGGCCACGCTATCCGCGCGTCTTCGGCGGGGTATGCTCCGGGCTGGCGCTGCACTACGGGTGGGACATCACGACGGTGCGGCTGCTGTGGGTGCTGTGCGTTTTGTTTGCCGGGACTGGAATACTGGCGTACATCATTGCGTGGATCGTGATTCCCGAGGCCCGTACGTACTGCCTGAGAGCAATACGGGGAGCGGGATTTGAAGGCTCGCACGGGAAGAGCTATGGGCAAAGGCGCGACCACGGCGGCGGCGCGGCCATTCCACTACAAAGGGCGAGAGTTATATTGCGATGGTGTGTCGCTGACGGGGATGGCGGAGGCGCATGGGACGCCGCTGTATGTCTACTCGGCGAAGCAGATTCGGTATCGATTTGGGCT
>CAWERM010000241.1:0-6975 GCA_963810995.1 uncultured Acidobacteriaceae bacterium
TTATCGCTCTCACCGAGAAGTTGACCATCCCCATGGTCTGGGAATACAATGAGCACTACCATCGTGAAGGTTACGAGTTCCTGCGCGCGCGGCTGGAGATATCTCCTTCCAGGCCTTCGGCGAGGACCGCGCTAATGTTTGGTACCTTCTGACTACCCAACAAGCCTACGGCGTGGCCACCATCGCCGAGGAGGTTGGCCTGATGAAGGAGCTCTACTCCACCAAGACGCGCGCGCAGCAGGAGAAGTACTTCTGGCAGAACTCGTCGAAATATTTACAAAGCTGGGTCAAGCGTTCCTACCACCAACCCACTCCGCTCGCTCAGGGCAAACCTGCTCCAGCGGCGCCAGCCCGCGGCGGCGGGGAGGCTGGGGCGGCCCAGGGGGACCCGGGGGTGGCCAGGGCGGTCCCGGTGGGCCACGGGGAGCGGGGAGGTGGTCGGTCGCAGGGCTAATGTCAGAAGCACTGGTCCCCGGTATCGTTCGGGCTGGTTTGAATTGGGAGGGTGTATCTCCCCCTAAAAATACCTTAAGTATCCCTTCTAAAATAGTTAGGTCTGGACTAAGTCTGGACTTGGTCTGTACTTGGTCTGGACTTGGTGAAGCTGATAAGTCAATTTTTAATTATATAATGCCCTCAGCGGCTAAAGCCTGTGTCGCAAATAACGTATTTCTATGCATCTTTTGACTTCGCTCAGGACAGGTCTCTGCAACCCTCTGCCCTTAACAAAAACTGGAAGTCATCAGCACCCTCTATAGTCTGGACGTTGTTGTCCTGCTCTGTGGAGTTTGTTCTTCGCCAGGCCCGGGCCGAGTTCCACTCCGGCACAACACTTGGAGCAATTTGCCCCTAAATTACCGTAATGCTGCTGCCTAAGGGGATTCGCACTGAACCCACATCTGAGAAGCGAGATGCGGGGCACCCAAACCAAAGATTCGTTCGCTTCGCGAATGCCCACTCACGCCATAAAACCGCATGAATGGGGCACCCAAAATGTTTTGTGTGCGGGGCCCCGGCATAAAAATGACATTTGCTTAATTCTCCGCTTGACCTTGACCCTGCGTCAGGCCCGACTATAGTCGCAGAGTCATGAGCGGCAGCTACCGGATTGGCGAATTCGCGAAATTGGCAGGGGTGACCGTTCGAGCATTGCACCACTACGATCGCATTGGTTTGCTCAAGCCGCAGCGCGGCAGCTCCGGCTTTCGCCTCTACCGTCCAGAAGATATGGAACGCCTGGAACAGATTGCCGCACTGAAGTTCCTGGGGATCCCGCTTCAGGAGATCAAGCTGCTGCTGAAACACGGACCGCTCACGCTCGCCGACTCCCTGCACGTGCAACGGGAGGCTTTAGCCGAAAAGCGAAGGCTCATCGATCGCGCCACCGTGGCCATCGAAGCCGCGGAAAAGGTCATTCAATCGGGACGAACGACCGACTCGTCGATTCTGCGAAAGATTATCGAGGTGATCGACATGCAGCCACAAGAGAACTTCATGCGGAAGTATCTATACGGAAATACGGTGGCACTGAGAGGCACAGCCTGATGGACCACACGCCTGCCGAAAACCCTCAAAAGCAGCAGCAAGAGTCGGCAAGAAGTCCTTCGCCGAAATCGAAAGGCACTCTCCACTACTCCTGCACGGAACCTGGCTCTCGCTCCGCCGCCTCACCGAAGCCGTCTGGCTCCGTTAGCACAGACGGTGCATGGTGGACGGAAGGAATCAACAGGGACTGCAGATTGGTTATCAACTATCGCGTGGAACTGGGGCCACCCCAACAGCAGAGTGGCTTCTGGCAGGATCGGCCTCGATCCCAGGGACAGTCAGGTCGATGTATTCGGCTGGATGAGGTAGTCAAATTCTATTTCGGACGGGCAGTTTGGCCAAAAGAATGCGGTTGAGCTCCGCAGCTGTATGGACTGGACGAGTGTAATTCAAGGGCGGCATGAACAAGCCTGGTGGAGGCGCAAGATACGATGCCGAGGTACTCACGGACTGGCAAACTGATCCGGCAGATGATGGCCTCACCATTGGCTATACAACTCGGCTCGTTGGCGCGTTGGCGCTGAAGCAATACGGAGGTCGTGTCGGCAAGTGCCGGTCGCAGGTACTATCTCGGATTTGTTCCGCGGAATCGGTCTCGCCATCCCTGGCTGGCATCGGAGCCGCTGACTTCAAAGCCGCGCTTGGCCAGAGGGATGGCAAGAGTACCGATCCCGCAGGAACAATCCAGAATGCGTGCCTTCGGACCGGCACTTGCCAGCACGACCTCGTATTGCTTCAGCGCCAACGCGCCAGACAAGACATGGTCCGAGTATAGCCAATGGTAGTTCTCGGAAAGGCCGTCATACTGCCGGATCGGTTCCCCGTCCATAGGTCGCCTCACATGCGTATCTTGCGCCTCACCAGGCTTGTTCCATGCCGCCCTTGAATTACGACTGGTCCAGTCCATACAGGCTGCGGAGGCTCGACCGCATCTTTTGGCCAACTGCCCGTCCAATGAATTTGACTACCTCATCCAGCCGATGCATCGACCTGACTCTGTCCCTGGGATCGAGGCCGAATCCTGCCAGAAGCCACTCTTGCTGTTCGGGTAGCCAGTTCACGCGATCATTAAATGCCTCGATACTGCCAGTCCTGATTCCTTCGTTGCCGCCATGCACGGTCTGTGCTAACAGAAGCCAGCGCTTCGTGAGCGCCTGGGCTGCCTCGCTTGCGGGGTCCAGATCGAGTGCCGCTTCGATTTCGGCGAAGAGCTGCTTCCACTCTTGCTGCTGCTTTTGACGGGTTTCGGCAGGCGTGTGGTCCATGAGCTGTGCCCTCTCGGTCCACGCTTGTTCCGTATAGTACTTCCGCATAGAGTTTTCTTGTGGCTGCATGTCGATCACCTCAATTATTTTTCGAAGAATAGATGCGTCGGTTGTTTGACCGGATTGAATGGCCTTTTCCGCTGCTTCAATTGCAACCAGGGCTCGATCGATCAGCTTGCGCTTCTCGGCCAGAGCTTCCCGTTGCATGTGAAGCGAGTCGGTGAGCGTCAGCGGCCCGTGCTTCAGCAGCAGCTTGATCTCCCGCAGCGGAATGCCCAGGAACTTCAGTGCGGCAATCTGTTCCAGTCGCTCCAGGTCTTGCAGGCTATACAGCCGAGTGCCGGAGTTGCCGCGCTGCGGCTTTAGCAGGCCGATGCGGTCGTAATGATGCAATGCCCTGACGGTAACTCCCGCCAGTTCCACGAATTCGCCGATGCGATATGTGCCGCTCATATGTCTATTGACCATACTCGTCCCTGACGCAGCGTCATGGTCAAGCGGATAATTCACCGAATGTCATTTTTATGCCGGGGGCCCCGCACACAGAAACATTTTGGGTGCCCCATTCATGCGGTTTTATCGCATGAGTGGGCATTCGCGAAGCGAACCGATCTTTCGTTTGGGTGCCCCGCATCTCGCTTCTCAGATGTGGGTTCAGTGCGAATCCCCTTGACAGCAGCGGTACAATTAAGTCAGGGGCAAATTGCTGCCAGTGTTGTGCCGGAGTGGAACTCGGGCCGGACCTGGCGAAGAACAAACTCCACAGAGCAGGACAACAACATCCAGACTATAGAGGGTGCTGATGACTTAGTTTTGTTAAGGGCAGGGTTTACGAGCCTGTCCTGAGCGAAGTCGAAGGATGCCGTAAAATGCGTTATTTGCGACACGGCTTTAGCCGCTGAGGGCAGTATATGATGAAAAATCGACTTATCAGCTTCACAAAGTCCAGACCAAGTACAGACCAAGTCCAGACTTAGTCCAGACCTAACTATTTTAGAAGGGATACTTTAGGCATTTTGAGGGGGGGGGGGGGGGTACACCCCTCCAATTCGAACCAGCCCGAACGATGCCGGGGACCAGTGCTTCTGACATTAGCCCTGCGGCCGACCGCCTCCCGGTGCTCCTGGCCCACCGGGACCACCCTGGCCTCCCGGTCCGCCTGGGCCGCCCCGCCCTCCGCCGCCGCGGGCTGGCGCCGGTGGAGCGGGTTTGCCCTGAGCGAGCGGAGTGGGTTGGTCATCGGAGCGCTTGACCCACTTGTAGATCTTCGACGAGTTCTGCCAGAAGTACTTCTCCTGCTGCGCGCGCGTCTTGGTGGAGTAGAACTGCTGCATCAGGCCAACCTCCTCGGAGATGGTGGCCACGCCGTAGCTGTTGGGGTAGTCGGTACCGAACATCACGCGGTCCTCGCCGAAGGCCTGGAAGAGATACTCCAGCCGCGCGCGCAGGAACTCATAGTTCTTCACGATGATGCCGTTGTCTCCGGGCGTGGGATGGTAGACCTCGGTGAGCTTGACGTAGATGTTGGGCCGCGCCGCCATCTCCTTGATCACCGCCTCGTACGCCGCCTGCCCGTTGGGCCGGAATCGCTGGCCGGATCGTAGCTTGGCAGATGGTCCATGATGATGCGCAGGTCGGGGACCGCATCGGCCAGCATTACATTGGCGTTCATCAGGTCCATGCTGGGATTGGCGGTGTCCAGCGCAAGGTCGGCCTGCGCCAGTAGCTTCAGATTGGCAACCTGCGCAGGGTTCAGCGCAACCTTGCCACTGGCGTCCCTGGAATAGAAGCGGCTGGAACGGATGGCGCGGAAGAGAGGATCACGATGAAAATGGTTTAGATATTTCGTGAAATCGGTCGATCCCGGATCGAGGTTTCCCGATACTCCCACCATGATGGGATTGTCGCGCGAGACCTCCAGATACCACAGGTTGTCGTCGATGAATTGGGCGGCAGACTCCACCACGATGGCGCCAACGATCCCCGCGGGTCGCGCCAGCGCGGCATATGTTGCAGGCGTCGAAGGCTTGTTCACCTGCCGGTAGAACAGCCCTCCCGTGTAGCCGCTGAAGACGGGACGAGTTTGGTCGAAGAGGTGAATGTGGCTGTCGATGATGGGGATTGCGCCAGGCCGGAGCGGCAGGGCCTGCGGGGCATCCGGCGCGGCAGGAGCGGGGCCGTTCTTCTCGTCCCAGTCCGCGGCGCCCTTGGGGGCCTGCGCGGCTGCCAGTACGTTGCTCATGCCTGTAAGCGCGGCGCCCGTCATGGCGGCGGCGCCGATGAATTGACGGCGTGACATATTGTTGCCCATCGTAGGTTCCCTTCCCTCATTCGTTAGTAATGGCGGATTGCGAGTCATGCATCGGACTGAGTTACAAATTGAAGCAACTTAAATTAATGTTCTGCGAAGCAAATCTTTTGCGAGGAGTGTAAATGGCAGCAGGTACGACCGTCCAGATTCGGTTCTCCTATTGGTGCGCGACCTGTAGCGTGCTCTTGGGGTCGATGACAAGCCATGCAAGTGCGCCGATGGCAGCAATAGCGGCGGCGGTTGCGAACGACGCGTTCCAGCCGAAGTGGGCCGCGATGACGGGAGTGAGTGCGGCCGTGCATACTCCGCCAACCTGCGCTCCCATATTCATAATTCCCGATACCACGCCGACGTATTCTCCGCTGATATCGGCGGCGACGGCCCAGTAGATGCTCTGCGCGATGAAGAGAACGCCCACTCCGAAGGCAAGCATAAATGCAGCCGCCATGGCGCTCTCGATGCGCGAACCCATCACCAGGAGGACGGCGGTAATGGCGAGCGAGACAGCGGACAGCAGGCAACGGCCCTGACGCGCTCCATAGCGTTTTGCGATCCAATCGCTGAGCACACCGCCCAACAGGCAACCGGCGGTCATGGCTATAAACGGCAGCATGGTGTAGAGCGCGCTGGTCTTCAGGTTGAGACCGCGCGCCTGAGACATGTAGGTGAAGAACCAGGTGTAGAACATCCACGCCACATAGCCGTAGGCGAAGTAGCTAAGGGTGACGGCAAGGACCGCCTTGCTGCTGAATATTTGCAGCCAGGGAATCTTGTGCTTGCCGTATTGCGCATCATCCTCCTTGACGGCGACTTTAACGCGGCGCTGGCTGACGATGAGCTGGCGCTCCTCATCTCCCACCCATGGATGTTCCTCGGGTGTATTGCGAGCGGCCAGGTACCACACCAGTCCTGCCAGCGCGCCAATACTTGAGGTGAAGCAAAAGGTCGCGCGCCAACCGAAGCGCAGGATGATTTCGCCCATCAGCCGAGTTGTCAGCCCCGCGAGGCCAATGCCGGCGAAGATAAGGCCGTTCGCTTTTCCACGCTCACTGGCGGGAAACCAGCGTTCGACAAACTGGCTGGTGGCGGGAAACATGGTGGCTTCGCCCGCGCCCAGGGAAAAGCGCAGAAAGATGAGGATGACCAGCGGATTACCAAAGCCATGCGGAATAAACGCGATCAGAAGGATAAAGATCGGTCTCCACACACCCAGCAAGCCAAGGGTGAGGCGCGGGCCAAGCCTGCGCGCCAGCACTCCTGCGGGAATCTGCAGGCCTGCGTATCCCACCAGGAAAGCGGCGTACACCCAGCCCATCTGGACATTGCTGATGGTGAATTCCTTGCTAATTCCGGTTGAGGCAATCGAGATGTTGATGCGGTCGACGTACACCGCTGCGCTGATAACCAGGAGCCAGAGTACTAGCAGATAGCGGATGGGAAACGGCGTGCTGCTGGGCTTACTGGAAGCTGCATCCATCATTGGCACACACTCTCCTGCTGCACGGCGCAGCTACACTGGCTGGGCGCGGACACAGCAGGGTAAGCGCGAATTGAAGATACGGCAAAGGAATACTGCATCATGGCTTCACTGCGGCAGGCGGTGCCGAGCTTCTCAGGTGGACCTGCCAAACTTTGGCCAGGCGAGAAGTTCCCTTGGGGCCGGTGACTTCCAGTGTGACGGAGTAGTCCCCTTCCCTTCCCGGCCTTGTATCCGCATATTGATGGATAGGGTTCTGCTCCGTGGAGGTAGCGCCATCGCCAAAGTCCCATTTCCATGAGGTGATCTGGCCGACGGACTGGTCCTTGAAGGCAACGAGCCTGCGGTCCATATCGACGATATTGTAGGTCCATTGC
>CAWERM010000242.1:0-10698 GCA_963810995.1 uncultured Acidobacteriaceae bacterium
AATCTCTTCATCCATCTCGTCGATCTTCTTTCGCCAGTCATAGATATCCATTCAAACCGCCTCGTTTTGACCTCGACCGCGGCGTTGCCACGCGCGCCCGGTACTATCCTTGCCTGAACCATCATAACCGGCCTGCGCAGCCGCTTCGCGAAACAAACAACGCGTGAGCCTGCCTCGAACAGTCGTCGCCGCCCTCATGCCCGCAGCCCCGCAATGAATTTGCCCACCGCCGCGGGCGCATCCACCGACGCCGTCTTCTCAATCAGCGCCACCAGCGCGCTGCCAATCACCGCCGCATCGGCAAACCCACCCACCGCCCTCACATGCTCCGCATTCGAAATCCCAAACCCGACAGCAATCGGAATTCCAAGCGGCTGGGTATATCTCCGCAGCCGCGTGACAAGCTCCGATGCATCCCCCGCCACCTTCTGCTGCGTGCCGGTAATCCCCACCCGCGAAATGGCGTATACAAATCCCTTCGATGCCTCCGCTATCGCCTTCAGCCGCGCGTCCGGACTCGTCGGCGCGGCCAGGAAGACCGGCGCAAGCCCATTCGTCTTCATCTCCGCCAGGTACTCATCGGCCTCTTCCACAATCATGTCTGTCAGCAGCACGCCATCCGCGCCCGCCGCCTTCGCCGCCGCGCAGAACTGCTTCATCCCCATCCGCACAACGGGTTCAGATAGCTGAAAATCACAATCCCGCACGCCGGCCGCGCCGCACGCAACTGCCGCGCCGTCTCCAGCACATCCGTCAGCCGAACGCCACGCCCCACCGCCCGCTCGCTCGCCCGCTGAATCACCGGCCCATCCGCCAGCGGATCGCTGAAATGGCACGCCCAACTCAATCACATCCGCGCCATTGTCGATCGCCGCCAGCGCGATCGCCAGCGTAGTCTCCAGATCCGGATCGCCCGCCGTCAGATACGCCACAATCCCCGGCTTCGTTTTGAACTCAATCGCCATTACTTTGCACTTAGCCTTTCGCTGACTCGCTTCCTTGCAGCTTCATCTCTCTCGCCAGAATCCCCATGTCCTTGTCCCCGCGCCCGCTCAAATTCACCAGAATCACATCGGTCTTCGCCATCTTTGGAGCCATCTTCATCACCTCGGCAATCGCGTGGGCGCTCTCCAGCGCGGGCAGAATTCCCTCCATTCGCGCCAGAGCCGAAGTCGCCGCCAGCGCCTCTGCATCCGACGCCGACGTGTACTCAGCGCGGTACGAATCGTGCAGCATCGCGTGTTCCGGCCCCACGCTCGCATAATCCAGCCCTGCGCTTACCGAGTGTGTCGTTGCCACCTGTCCCGCGTCATTTTGCAACACATAGCTGTAGGTTCCCTGCAAAACACCGGGCACGCCGCCATCCACTTTCTGGAAGCGAGCCGCATGGTCGCCCAGCTTGGTTCCTCGACCGCCCGCCTCCACGCCGATCAGCCGTACATCCTTATCGCCCAGAAAGTCGTAAAAAATCCCAATGGCATTCGATCCGCCGCCCACGCAGGCCACAATAGCGTCCGGCAACTTGCCCACCTGCTCCAGCATCTGCGCGCGCGCCTCGCGGCCAATCACTCGCTGGAAGTCGCGCACCATCGTCGGGTAGGGATGCGCCCCCAGCGCGCTGCCCAGGATGTAATACGTATCGCGCACGTTCGTCACCCAGTCCCTCATCGCCTCGTTGATGGCGTCCTTCAGCGTCGCCGAGCCGCCGCTCACGCCGCGCACCTCCGCTCCCAGCAGCCTCATGCGGAAGACGTTCAGTTCCTGCCGCCGCATGTCCTCCTCGCCCATGTAGATCACGCACTCCATGCCGAACAGCGCGCATACGGTCGCGGTGGCCACGCCATGCTGTCCCGCGCCAGTCTCGGCAATTATCCTCCGCTTGCCCATCCGCCGTGCCAGCATTCCCTGGCCCAGCGCGTTGTTGATCTTGTGCGCTCCCGTATGCAGCAGGTCCTCGCGCTTCAGGTAGATCGTTGCCCCGCCTAGCTGCTCCGTCATCCGCTTGGCTAGGTACAGCGGCGTAGGACGTCCGCAGTAGTGGTGCAGCAGCCCGTCCAGCTCCGCATGGAAGGCCGGGTCGGCCTGCGCCTCCGCATAGGCATCTTCCAACTCTTCCAGCGCGGCCATCAGCGTCTCCGGCACATAGCGCCCGCCATACACTCCAAACCGCCCCGCCCGCGCATTGGCGGCGGAATCAGCCTTCAAAATAACCTTCGACCCAGGGGGTGAACTCACACTCATCGGTCCTTCCCTCCAAACTCAACCGCACAAAGTAAAAAGCCGCGACAGGCTGGGTCGCGGCTGGCATGGTCTTCGAATCAATGGATTGTTTCGATAAGCCTACGCCACCTCGCCCGCACCTGTATGCCAGGTGCGGTAGGTAAACCAGAAGCGGCTGAGGTCGGCTGTCATCCTGTTCCTTACCATATATTGTTCCCGCGCCGCCGCGCAACCGCATTACCCTTCGCGGACGCCTCCATCTCACGAACCAGGCAGTCCCGCACAAAGGCCACCCAATCTTCCTGGGTGCGTCTCGTCCTCGCACCGCACGTCAGGTCGCTTACCTCGGTTTTGCCCCGGCGGGGGACCCGTCAGGAAGCACTTTCAGCACAATATTTTGAATTAAATCTATTGCCCGCCGTGTCCGATTGGGCGTACCTTAACAACAACTTCCATGAAATACCACTTTCAGGTCATACTCGCGTGCTTGCTGGCTGCTTGGATGGTTCTAGCGCCGGCGACGGCCTACGCGTCCAGTAGGTCTGCAAGGACGGCAAGGTCAAGCGTCAGCCATCACCGCACGCGGACCTATCACGACCGCACGCCCAGAGCGCATGTCCACCGTGCGCGCACCCACCGCGGCTAGAGCGAAACCTAAAAAACAGAACAGTCCGGGATGAACTCCGTTGCCATTGCTGCAATGTGACCGCTGTCACACATGATGCGGCAAAACCTGTTTCTTCGTTGCTATGAATTCTTGCGCCGGTGTATACCCAGAGACGGAAGATAGAAAGGTGCCCACACACATGCATAAGACAGTCTGCCAGGAGTCTCGCAGAAAGTTCCTCAAAACCTCGTTCTTCGGTGGTGCTGCGGCGGTCGCGGCCAACAGTCTCCCAGCGGCATGGGCCGGCCAGGCTGCTCCCGCGGCTAAAAGCGCTGCCAAGGCGAATGCAACTCCCGCTACCCACTCCGCTGCAACCGCCAAGGTTTCGCTTGCGACGGGCAATGATCGTGCCGACATCGCCTTCAAGTCGATGGAGCCGTTTAAGGCTGAGATCGCCGCAGCCATCGGCAACAAGCGAGTCATCCTCAAGCCCAACAATGTCATCACCAACGTGCCGCTGTGCGCCAGCCATGTAGACAATCTGGAAGGCATCCTGGAGTTCCTGAAGTCGATCGGCAAGACCAATGTGATCCTCGCCGAGTCGCCCGCGGGCGGTTCAGTGATGGAAGGCTTCAACAACTATGGCTACCCCAGGCTGGCCAAGAAGTACGGCATCAAGCTGGTCGACCTCGACACCGAGGCAGTCACCGTCGTGCAGTGCATCGATGAGAAAGACTTCCAGCCGCATGCTGTTCGCGTGGCCAAGATCATGATGGATCCGGCCAATAACTTCGTCATCTCAGCCGCCAAGCTGAAGACCCACGACCTGGTGGGAATCACCCTCTCGCTCAAGAATGTCGTCATCGGCGCCGGGCACAAGGACACCGGTTCGGGGCTTGCCAATGCCGGCCCCGGCGGAGGCCGTTCAGACAAGCGCCTGATGCACGGCGGAGGCACCCACGGCATCAACTACAACATCTTTACCCTCTCCAGTGTTCTGCACCCGCATCTGGCTGTCATTGATGGCTATGAAGGCATGGAAGGCACAGGGCCGGTGCATGGCACGCCGATCAGCCAGAAGGTCTGCCTCACTAGTTTGGATTGGCTGGCAGCGGACCGGGTCGGTGCGGAGTTGATGGGCGTCGACGTCAGCAAGATCGGCTACCTGACCTTCGCCATCGCGGCGGGCAATCGCGGCCAGGGTGACCTTAGCAAGATCCAGATCGTCGGGCCGCCGGTCAGCAACTTCGCCAAGACCTATCAGTTGCCCAATACATGGCAGCAGATCATCTCATGGCAGAGGCCGATGGTCGCGAGCTAAGACTGCAAGTGGATAGCTGTTCACAACGGAGACGCCCTAGGTGTCTCCGTCTTTTTATGACCCGTGCAGGGAGCTGCCGCAAGGGCCTGATTGAGACAAAACGTCATGCCTCCTCGTCAGACAAGGGACGCAGATGATAGTATCGGTGGCCGAATAGAAATGGGAGCTTAACAATGAAGAGAATCACAGTTCTGATGACTGCGCTGTTTGTGTGTGCCGCCATGGCTTCGGCCCAGATCGCCGCAACCTCCGCCAAAAGCTACGCCAAGCCGCCCAAGCGCTCCAAGCGCTACGTCATTACCGATTTCGGCGCGGTCGCCGACAACAAGACGGTGAACACCAAGGCCATCCAGGCCGCCATCGACAAGTGCGCCTCCACCAAGAAGGGTGGCGTTGTCGTGGTTCCCGCAGGGACCTTCCGCAGCGGAGCCATCTTCCTCAAGCAAGGTGTCGACCTGCTGGTGGAGAAGGACGGCGTGCTCAAGGGCACCACCAACCTCGACGACTATCCGGCAATCCAGTCGCGCTGGGAGGGCACGGAAGAGATGTACACCGCGTCCCTGGTCAATGCCGATGGCGTCAACGGCCTCACCATCTCCGGCGAGGGCACCATCGACGGATCGGGCGATGAGTTCATGGCAAACAGTCCCATGCGCCGTCCTCCGCCCGCACCAGGCGCCGCCGCTGCCCCTCGAGCCTCCGGGAGCTGAAGCCTCTGCGGCAGCCGCTCCTCTTGCAACTCCGCCCGCTGCCGCGCCTATGGCCGCCGCACCGCGTCCCCCCGCGTCCGGCCCAGGCGCTGGCCCTACAGGAGCACCACGCCAGATGCGCGGCCGTCCCCGTCTCATCGGCATCCAGAGCCTCCAAGGAAGTAGTCGTCTCCGGTCTGCACCTGCATAACCAGGCCATCTGGTGCCTCTTCGTGCTCTACAGTCAGGACGTTGAGATTAACGGTGTCAACATCACCGCCGCGCACAACATCCCCAGCTCCGACGGCATGGACATCGACTCCTCCAAGCACGTACACATCACCAACGCCTTCATCGACGACGATGACGACTGCATCTCCATCAAGGCCGGCAAGGACGCAGATGGCCTGCGCGTCAACCGTCCCTCCGAAGACATCCTCATCGAGAACTCCCACTTCGCCTACGGTCAGGGCGGTGTCGCCATGGGCAGCGAGACCTCCGGCGGCATCCGCAACGTCACCGTGCTGAACTGCCTCATGGACTCCGACAACTGGACGCCCATTCGCTTCAAGTCACAGCCCAGCCGAGGCGGCGTGGTGGAGAATATCACCTATAAAAACATCGTGTTACACGGCACGCGCGAGGCCTTCGATATGAATATGGAGTGGCGCATGGTCGGCCCGAGAATGCCGGATTCCAACCCCTTGCCGCTGGTGCGCAACGTGAAAATCATCAACGTCACGGGCGACGTGCAGAACGTCGGCTCCATCCATGGCCTGGCGGGCAGCCCCATCCAGGGCGTTACCTTTGAGAACTGCAACATCACAGCTACCCGCGGCTTCCGGCTCGATCACGCACGCGGCGTCGACCTCACTGGTCTCAAGATCGACGTCAAGCAGGGCGATCCGGTCACCACCACCGACGTGCAGTAGGCGGCGCGTCCAGCTCCATAGGCGCCCGTAGAGAATGAGGGCCTGAAGATGAAGAGAACTACGATCCTGTGCGCCGCGCTGGTGCTATGTTCAGCCGTGGCATCGGCGCAGATTGCCCGCACCTCAGCCAAGAGCTACGCCCACCCAACCCACCGCTCCAAACGCTACGTCATCACCGACTTCGGCGCCGTCGGCGACGGCAAAACCATGAACACCAAGGCCATTCAGGCGGCCATCGACAAGTGCGCCTCCACCAAAGAAGGCGGCGTCCTCGTCATTCCCAAGGGAACATTCCTCAGCGGAGCCATCTTCCTCAAGCAAGGCGTCAACCTGCTCCTGGAGAAGGATGGCGTGCTCAAAGGTTCCAGGGACCCCGACGATTATCCCCAGGTCCAAACCCGCTGGGAGGGCACAGAGGAGATGTGGACCTCTGCCTTCGTCAATGCCTTCAACGTCACCGGACTCATCATCTCCGGCGAGGGCGCCATCGATGGATCGGGCGAAAACTGGGGTCAGAATCGCCCACCTGCACCCGTTGCCGCTTCCGCACCTGCTGCCGCCGCGCCACTCACTTTTCCACAACACTGCGGTTTCGCATACGGTACCGCCTGTGGCCCTGTCCCAGTTCTATCCCAGCCTGTCGCGGTTCCTGATGCCATGAATCCCGCTTCCTCGCCAGCTGCCCCACGCCAGTATCGCGGCCGTCCACGCCTCGTCGCCATCCAGAACGCCAAGGACGTGCTCATCACCGGTGTCACCCTGGAACACCAGGCCGTGTGGTGTCTCTTCATCCTCTACAGCCAGAACGTTGAGGTCGAGGGCGTCACCATCCGCGGCGATCACTCCACCCCCAGCGCTGACGGCATGGACATCGACTCGTCGAAGCACGTGCATGTCAATCGCGTCGACATCGACACCAACGACGATTGCCTCTCCATCAAGTCCGGCAAAGACGCCGACGGTCTGCGCGTCAACCGTCCCGCCGAAGACATCCTCATCGAGAACTCCCACTTTGGCGCTGGCGGCTCCGGCGTCGACATGGGCAGCGAGACCTCCGGCGGCATCCGCAACGTCGTCATCCAGAACTGCGTCATGGACTCCAATAACTCCGCGCCCATCCGCTTCAAATCCGCCCCCAGCCGCGGCGGTTTGGTGGAGAACATCACCTACCGCAACCTCGTGCTGCACCAGACCCGCCAGTTCGTCGAGATGAATCTGAACTGGACCAATCGCGCCATGGCACGGCTGCCGCCGGTGCCGCCGGCCAATCCCTTGCCTTCCTTCCGCAACGTCAGGATCATCAATGTCTCCGGCGACGCACAGACAGCCGGCACCATCAATGGCCTTCCCGACAGCCCCATTCAGGGCGTCACCTTCCAGAACTGCCATATCACCGCCAATACCGGCCTCCACATCACCCACGCGCGCGACATCGACCTCTCCGGCCTCACCCTCGACGTCAAGGACGGTCCAGCCATCACCAAGACCGACGTGCAATAGCTCTACGAATCGGATTCTGGGTGGGATTTTGGGTGCTCCATTCATGCGCGTCTTATGCGCATGGGAGTGAATAACTTCGTTTTGCTTAAGGGCACGGGTTTACCCGTGCCGTCGAATACTTCTTTAAGATGCGGCTTTAGCCTCTGAGGGCAGGTTCTACGCAGACAGGGTACTCCATCGTTTCACAGCGTCATCGTGAAAGGGTGGGTTGCCTCTTTGTTTGTCATTCCCGAAATCGGGGTCCCCGGCGAGCGCTTTTGCTCGCTGAGGTGAAAAGGGAATCTGCTTCTGTACTCTTACGCTTGTCATCCTGAGCGAGCGCAGCGAGTCGAAGGACCTGCGGTTGTTTGATTTACGCTCGTCATTCTGGCGTAGCCAGAATCTCCGTATTTGTTCTTCGGAGGGAGCGTGGGGCTTAGCCCCGCGAATAGTGGCCCCTGAATGAAGGGCTTCAGCCCCGGGCCATCTGCAGGGCACCGGGTGCCCCATGTCTCGCTTCTGAGACATGGGGCACGCGTACCTACCCCCGACCTCCTCAAACCCTTGTCAACCCCCTCAACCGCCGCAAAAATCATCAACCTACACAAACTAAACCGCTTCCGCCGCAAAATTAGCTGAAAATAGTTGGCATACTAGTTTCCCTCAATCCCATACAATTAAAGCAGGGGGAAATTTGCATGGAGCAGCGAGAGATGTGTTCAGCGAATCCGCGTTCTCTTCACAACTCCATACTGGCCGCAAACATATGTTTCCAGATGTTTCACAAAGCCTGTGCGATGGATGCCTTACGGGGCAAGTCCAGACTTAGTCCAGACTTAGTCCAGACTTAAGCTTCATTGTTTGAAGACTTTAGGTATTTTTAGGGGGGGGGTACACCCCCCACTTCAGGCCGGTTTGCAGGGGGGTGGGATCTACGGACGGACGCTGATTGTCACCGATGTACTCACGGGTAGCACGCCATCGTTCACTGTGAACTTCACCGTATGGCTGCCGACCTGCGCTTTGGTTGGCGTCCAGCTAAACATCTGCGTGTTGGGATCGAAGCTCGCGCCCGTGGGCAGTGCATTAGCCGAGTACGTAAGCTTTGCGTTTGCGTCTGGGCTTCGCGCCAGCACCGTGAACTGTAGCGACTCTCCGGCAGCGATTTTTTTCGCGCCGATGGAATCGAAGCTCGGACGATATACAGTCTCCGGCAGCGGATACTTATCGTCCGCCACGACGAAGCTATACGGATGCGCGGCCGATGGCGCTGTCGGATTCGTGTAGAGGCTGTCCGACGGCGTTCCCGGAGATGGCCTGTCCACTGTCACATCCACTGCCCGAAGCGCGGGCGATGTCACTAGATCGGTAACTCGCGTCGTCTTATAAGGAATGTCTTTGACGTACTCTTCATCCGCCGGCCTCTTCTTTAGATTGGTCACTTTCACGATGGCCGGAACTCCAGCCGCGGTCATCACAGAAACATTGTTGAAGCGCAGATCGGCCGCGTCATCCAGTACGATTGCGGGTCGCTTATCTTCCACTTCGTACTTCAATTTAATGTCGCTCAACTTAATATTCCGCACATGCCGTGCATAAATTCCATAGGCCGGCAGAACTCCCAGAATGCTTGGCTCAGGATATTCGCGTGTCATCTCAGGAATATTGTAGGGATCGTTGGTCCACGCTCCTTTGCCGTCGTTGGCCGACGCGTCCCAACTTACTCTGGGCAACAGGCCTTCGTTCTTGCTGAAGAAAGTGTTCGCCAGCCAGGGCAGTGACTGGGTCGCTGGGGCACTCTGATAGGGCGTGATCGCAACGCTTCTGTTCAACTGTCTCTGCTCGGTGGCATGTTCCATGGTCAGTCCGCCGCGATACTCCACTGTCACATTGCTCATGCTGACGTTCTCGATCGGATGATCGACCAATCCATTGAGCAGGATTGGATAGCGAGGGTCCGCATCCTCCACCACTACATTGCGAATAACGATGTTGCGGATACTCGCGAATCCCGAACCCACTGCGTTGGCATACAGCGGGTCCTTGGGATGGATGGAGTTAGGATTCAGTCGCGTCGGCGCGTCCGGATTGACGATATTGAAGCGCGCGCTCGTTCCGCCAATCGTAACCGGCGTCGATTTGTCGTACGCGGGAATGTACCGCTGCGGTGGATAGCTTCCGTAAACACCAGGCACGTTGGGCAGGATCCAGCTTGTCTCGGTCAGGCGAACGTTGTTGGCCGGACTCACTTCATTGCCTGTGTTGGTGCCCGTTACCGGCGTCCGGCCTCGGTCGCCAATATCGATGAAGATCGGCGAGCTGCTGATGTGCTTCATGACAATGTCGCTGAACAGAATGTCTTTCAGCTCCGCTCCGTCCACCGATTCCAGTGCCAATCCGCGCGATCGGTCGAAGAGGATGTGACGGATAGTGACGGTGTCCAGCCCGCTCGATCCCTCCGTCCCGAACTTCACCCGCCCGGTTGGGCCGTCGCGGTCTGACGCAACCAGCTTGCGCGTGGAATACACCTTGTCCAACACCGAGCCTGCGTCGTATCCGCTGACCGTATCGTTCTCAAACAAAATATTTTTAGTCGTAATATGTTTTCCCGCACCGAACGATCCCTTGAGAACAAGTGCGTCGTCGGTCAGGGAATTGAAGACGGAATTTCTCACCGTCATGTTCTGGCAGGTGTCGATGTCGAATGCGTCGCGGTCCGTATCCAGAATGATTCCATCGACGGTCCAGTGATTGACGTTGGTTCCAAGAATTGCAAAGTGGCCTCCATTCTTGACATGGAAGTCGCGGAAGATCACGTTGTCGGCATTCTTCAATCCGATCGCTTTATTCGCTCCACCAGGCGCACCCGCGGCGTCCCTGGTCGATACCTCTCGCGGATCGCCTCCCGCGATCACATCCACCACCACACCGTTCCTGTCTGTGTAGCTTCCGTCGATCAGTCCCGGCCCGGAGATCGTGACGTTATGCACATCGATGCCGTAGATCAGACTGTTTGCCCAGTGCGAGTGCCCCTCGTCCTGAACGCCGACAAAGAGGTTCTTCTCCGGCGCGTCGTAGAACCCGCCGTCCTGGCCCGCGCCGGTGCCTGCAACAGCGGCCCGCAGAATCGAGTCCTTGGTCGCAAGACGCAGTTCCACATTGCTCTTCAGGCGTATGGAGTAGGTCTTGAAGGTCCCTTGCGGAACCACCACAACTCCCCCGCCCGCTGCAGCAGCCGCGTCAATAGCGGCGTTGATGGCAGTCTGATTGGCCAGCGCTGGGCCGTCCGATTTGGCCCCATACTTCAGGATGTCGAAGGTTGGGCCATGCGACTTGGGCAGAGTGATGACTCCGCTGCCGGTGGCTATCTTGATCGTCGCGCCTGGCGACGCGGGGCTCACTTGCGCATATGCGGAGGTCGAGAGAGCGCCGAATGCGACAACAAGTCCT
>CAWERM010000243.1:0-9719 GCA_963810995.1 uncultured Acidobacteriaceae bacterium
AGGAAACTGCTGATTACTTTGTCCTTCGGCAAGGACTTTGCATCATAGGTCAGTTTCAGAACATACCAGTTTTGACTGTCGTCGAAGAGGGGGCTTTTGCTATATGCCTCCACGGCCGGGGCCATCGCCATATTGACATGGATCGTTTCTTTTACCTTCTTCGAATTCACTACATCGTAATCGAAGCCTTCAGGAGTGTAGCGAACGTTCGGGCCCCACGCCACTTCGCGCCGTGCCTGCCAGATGGTCATCTGGCCTGATGGATGGGTAGGCTCTTGTGCAATGCTTGCGGTTCCGATCAGAGAGGTGAACAAAAAAAATACGGGAAGAGCTGGCCTGAAAACGATTCGTGCGATGCGGTTCATTTTTTCTCTTTCTGCTAAGTCGATTCCAAGGTGAGCCATCCTTCGGGAAACATGGTACGTTGGAAATCGAAGCCCTAAATCACAACAAACTCTATGCCCGCAACTTTGTCATGTCAAAGCTATTGTGCGTGATGGCCCACACCGCGCGATTATGGCCGCGATGAATAGGGCAGACGGCGAAATGCGGGGATTCTTCGCTACGCTCAGAATGAAAAGTCGATAGGTGCAGAAGCAGATTCCTCCGCTACACTGCGGAATGACAAACAAGGCAAGGGCACTATGGAGATTCTGGCTGCGCCAGAATGACGAGCGGAGGAGGAATACGGGGATTCTTCGCTACGCTGCGGAATGACAAACAAGACAAGGGCAACTACGGAGATTCTGACTCTGCGAGTCAGAATGACGAGCGGAGTAGGCATGACGAGCGGAGGAGGGATGCGCGTCAGCCGGTATTGCGGAGGCCGGCGGAGATGCCGTTGATGGTGGCGGTGATGGCGCGGTCGAGTTCGGCGGGGACGGGCTGGCCGCCGGCGATGGCGGCGCGCTTGCGGCGGATGAGTTCGACCTGGATGAGCGACATGGGATCGACGTAGGGGTTGCGCAGGCGGATGGACTGGGAGAGGACGTTGTTCTTTTGCAGCAGCGAGGTTTGGCCTAGCACGGCGAGCACCATGCGGTGGGTGAGCTCGAACTCGGCGTGCAGGATGGAGAAGACACGGGCCCTTAGCTTCTCGTCCGCGACGAGGGATGAATACAAGCGCGCGATAGAGAAGTCGGCCTTGGCCAGGGCCATCTCGACGTTGCGGATGATGTCGATGAAGAGAGGAAATCCGCGGGCCATGGATTGAAGCTGGGCGAGGTTGGCGGCTTCCCATTCCGGGGTTCCAGGTTCGAGGCGCGGGGTTTGAGGTTCGAGGTCGGGTGTCTTCTTGGATTTCTTTGCGGAGGCTCGCAAAGAGGAACTACCGAGATTCTGACCCTTCGACTCGCTCCGCTCACTCGGGGTCAGAATGACGCATCCGGAAGCTGACTCATTGGGGTCGTTGTGCTGGATGAAGAGCTGCAGGGCGTGGCCCACGCCGAAGTAGGCGGGGACGACGTGGCGGGACTGCATCCAGCCGAAGACCCAGGGGATGGCGCGCAGGTCTTCGATGCTGCGCTTCCGGGCAGAGCTGCCGTCGCTGCGCTTGGCTGGGCGCGAGCCGATGTGCGCGTTCTCCAGTTCGGCGACGGGCGTGGCCTGCTCGAAGTAGGTGAAGGTGTCTGGGTTGTCGACGATGTGCTTGCGGTAGAAGGCGTAAGAGGTGGCGGAGAGCTGGTCCATGGCCGCCTCCCAGTGGGGAAGGATCTCGCCGGTGAGCTGGGGGGTGTAGTTCGGCGACGATCCATCCCAGGTCTCAGAATCGAGACCTGGGGCACCCACTTGTTTGTGCTGCAGGATGGCGTCGGGGCGGGCGAGAGCATCGAGCGAGGCGGCGATCATGAGTTCCAGATTGCGCTCTGCGAGGATGACGTCGGCGTACTTCCAGTTGAGAACTTCGCCCTGCTCGGTAATGCGCAGCTCGCCGGTGAAGCTGTCCATGGGCTGAGCGAAGATGGAGCGATGGGTTGGGCCACCGCCGCGGCCCACGGTTCCACCGCGGCCATGAAAGAGGCGCAGGGTGACGCCGCATTCGGAGGCCACCTGATGCAACGCGCGATGCGCCTTCCATATCTCCCATGTGCTGGTAATCATGCCGCCATCCTTGTTGGAGTCGGAGTAGCCAAGCATGACCTCCTGCTGCTGGTTCCAGGAGGCGAGCAGAGGCTTGTATGCGGCGGAGGTCCAGAGCTGACGGCAGACGGCGGGCGCGTTGCGCAGGTCTTCGATCGATTCAAAGAGAGGGACGGGCTGGAGGCCGGGATCGGAGCTATCGGGACAACCGTCGGGACCGCCGCAGCCTTCGACGCGGACTCCGGCGAGGCGCGCCAGCCACAGAACATTGAGCACATCCTCGGCACAGGTAGATCCGCTGATGATGTAACGGGGCAACGCTTCGGGGACGTACGCGCGCTTCAGTTCGGCGATGGAGCGGAAGGTGTTGATCACCTCGCGGGTTTGTGCGGTGAGTGCAGGGGGAAGCTGGAGTTTATTGGGTGGTGTTGCACCCGGCTTCTGGGCTAGCTCTGCGATGGCGGCGGTGTGGACGCGCGCGTGTTGGCGGATGTCCAGCGCTTGCAGGTGCAGGCCGTAGGTGCGGGCCTCCAGCAGAAGCGGGTCGATGAGCGCCTGGGCGAGGCGGCGGCCACGGTTGTGGATGAGGCTGGAGTGCAGCACCATGAGGTCGCTGACGAACTCTTCAGCGCGCGCGTAGGGCTTCAGCGGCGGGCCGGAGGGTGGAGGGACGGAGATCTGCGGAGGACCGCCGAGGCGCATCATCATGCACCCGACGAGCAGGCGCACAGACTCGAAGGGGAAGCGCTGTTCGAGAGCGGTTTGTCCCGCGACACGCAGTTGCTGCATGTAACCTTCCAGCAGAGTGGCAAATTCGGGCGAGATGGGGACCTGCTGGGTGGAGCTGCCAAGCTGGTCGGAGATGTTCTGCAGGCGGCGGCGGTAGTGGGCATGGAGCAGGCCGTGGGCCATGGCCAGCGCGGAGCGGGTGACGCGCGGCGTGACGAAGGGATTGCCGTCGCGGTCGCCGCCGATCCAGGAACCGAAGGCGATGAGGCGAGGCAGATCGGCGAGGTCCGTCTCGATGCCGTACTCGGAGGAGAGCGCGGCGGCCACCTCAGAGTAGAGCACGGGAAGCGTGGCGAAGATGGAGGACTCGAAGTAGTCGAGGGCCATGCGGACTTCGTCGCGCACGGCGGGACGGGCCATGCGGACATCGTCGGTCTGCCAGAGGGCGGTGATCTCGGCGATGACCTCCTGCTCCAGGGCTTCGAGCTCGGCCTCGGGCACGGGGATGCGGTCGAGCTGCTCCAGCAGGGTGGAGATGCGGCGGCGCTTGGACATGACGGAGCGGCGCGCAACCTCTGTGGGGTGCGCGGTGAAGACCGGCATAACGGTGATGCGGGCGAGCAGGGCGAGGGCGTCTTCGGCGGAGATGCCGGCAAGACGCATCTGGCGCAGCGCTCCGCGAAGTGAACCGCGCTGCGGGCCGGCCGCGGGGTCGAGCTGGTGGGCGAGGCGGCGACGCTTGCGGTGGTTGGTCTCGGCCAGGTTGATGAGCTCGAAGAAGAAGGCGAAGGCGCGGGCAAGCTGGTAGGCCGTGGGGTTGGTGAGCGCCTGGACGCGCTTGAGCGCGTGCTGCATGTGCTGCCCGGCGAGCGCGGCCTGGGCGTCGCTGGAGTCGGGATCGTCGAGTGCGGTAGCATCGGCTTCGCGGCGGGCGATGGCGGTTCGGCGCAGGTCTTCAACGGCCTGGTAGAGAGGCAGGCCCGCCTGCTCGCGCAGGACCTCGCCCAGCAGCGCGCCGAGCGAGCGCACGTCGCGGCGCAGGGGAGCTTCCTTCAGATCGCCAGTGGGGGCCTGAAGCTCGGCCAATCGCTGCTGCCAGTCGGTTGGAGACCAAAGAGAGGGCATAGATTATTATGCACTGGGCGAGAGGGGAAAATATCCGCGTAACCCATGTCTCAGAAGCGAGACATGGGGCACCCGATTTTGTGACTGATTTCAGACCTGGGCCACCCGCCGGGCGCGGGCGCTGTCGAGATACGGTAGTCGCCGGTAACAACTGAAGGTGATGAAGTGGTAGTGGCCTTCGGTTTGATAACGCTTCAGATGGCTCGGCATGGTTCCATCGTAGTCTCAGACGAACCTGATCCCACCCATGCGACCCCACCCATGCGCAAAAGCGCGCATGAATGGGGCACCCGATGTGGGGTTAGTGAATCGCTACTTCTGGATGCGGGAGACGTCGCGGACGGCTCCGCGGGAGGCGCTGGTGGTCATTGCGGCGTAGGCCTGGAGGGCCTGCGAGACCTTGCGCGCGCGGGTGGCGGGCTTCCATGCGGATGCGCCACGGGCTTCCATTGCGGCGCGGCGCTTGGCGAGTTCTGCATCGGAAAGTTTGACGCGGAGGATGCGCTTGGGGATGTCGATCTCGATAATGTCGCCCTCTTCGACCAGGGCGATGGCGCCGCCTTCCGCTGCTTCCGGTGAAATATGGCCAAGGCACAGCCCCGAGCTGCCGCCGGAGAAGCGGCCATCGGTGACGAGCGCGCAGACCTTGCCCAGTCCCTTGGACTTGAGGTAGCTGGTGGGGTAGAGCATCTCCTGCATGCCGGGGCCACCGCGCGGGCCTTCGTAGCGGATGAGGACGACATCGCCGGGAACGATGCGGTCACCGAGGATGGCCTCGACGGCGGAGTCCTGGCTTTCGAAGATGCGCGCGGGACCGGTGAAGGTGAGATGGGCGGCGTCGACACCGGCGGTCTTAACGATGCATCCTTCTTCGGCGATGTTGCCGTAGAGGACGGCGAGGCCGCCATCCTTGCTGAAGGCGTGTTCGACGTTGCGGATAACACCGGCGTCGCGGTCGAGGTCCAGCTCGTCGTAGCGCTTGCTTTGACTGAAGGCGACCGTAGTGCGAACTCCGCCGGGCGCGGCGCGGAAGAACTCGTCGACCACGGGGTCGACTCCACGCTTGACGTCGAGCGTGTCGAGGGCCTGACCCAGGGTGGGCGCGTAGACGGTGTGGGCCTCGCGATGGAGAAGGCCGGCGCGATCCAGCTCGCCGAGGATGGCCATGATGCCGCCGGCGCGATGCACGTCTTCCAGATGGACGTTGGGCGCGGAGGGCGCGACCTTGCATAGGTTGGGAACGCGGCGCGAGAGGCGGTCGATGTCTGCCATGGTGAAGGGGACCTGGGCCTCCTGCGCGGCGGCGAGGAGATGCAGGACTGTGTTGGTGGATCCGCCCATGGAGATGTCCAGGGTCATGGCGTTCTCGAATGCCTCGAAGGTGGCGATGCCGCGCGGGAGGGCGGTGAGGTCGTCGTGCTCGTAGTAGCGGCGGGCGAGATCGACGATGGTGCGGCCAGCCTGCAGGAAGAGCTGCTTGCGGTCTTCGTGGGTGGCGACGATGGTGCCATTGCCGGGCTGGGCCAGACCGAGCGCCTCGTTGAGGCAGTTCATGGAGTTGGCGGTGAACATGCCGGAGCACGATCCGCAGGTGGGGCAGGCGGAGTGCTCGTACTCGTCGACTTCGGCGTCGGTGGCCTTGGGGTCTGCGGCGAGGACCATGGCGTCGATGAGGTCCACGGTTTTACTTTTGCCGCCATGCATCACCTTGCCCGCTTCCATGGGCCCGCCGGAGACGAAGATGGCGGGGATGTTGAGGCGCAGGGCGGCCATCAACATGCCTGGGGTGATCTTGTCGCAGTTGGAGATGCAGACCATGGCGTCGGCGCAGTGGGCGTTGACCATGTACTCGACCGAGTCGGCGATGAGCTCGCGCGAGGGCAGGCTGTAGAGCATGCCGTCGTGGCCCATGGCGATGCCGTCGTCGACGGCGATGGTGTTGAACTCCTTGGCGACGCCGCCTGCGCGGGCGATCTCCGCGGCGACGAGCTGGCCGAGGTCCTTGAGATGGACGTGGCCGGGAACGAACTGGGTAAAGGAGTTGGCGACGGCGATGATGGGCTTGCCGAAGTCGCCGTCCTGCATTCCGGTGGCGCGCCAAAGACTGCGCGCGCCGGCCATGTTGCGTCCGTGGGTCGAGGTTCGTGAGCGATAGGGAGGCATGACCCTAGTGTAATGCTTGCGGCCGCTGGCTGGGCTGGGAGGGCAATGGCGATCCTGATTTTGTTGCGACGAAAAGGTATGCGGCTGGCATACAATTCCAGCGACCCGGAAATATCGGTTTTGTCTGCGTGATAAGTGCGTTCCGGGTGGCAATGGCGAACGATCGCCGACGTGAGTTGGAGTGTGCAAGAGACCCCGGGAGGAAATGGGCCATGAACGTTACCCGTCGCCAGGCGATGCAGATGATAGCGGGAGCAGTACCAGCGGTTGCCGGAGCGCACGCCTTTGCCGCTGCGCGCAGGAGCTGGTGCAAAGCCACAGGCTGCCGCGAAGGCGAAGACTGCAGCGAAGGTAGCGCCAAGCCGCAAGCGGAAGCGCCGGTTGAGGCGGGGGTGAGGCGGTTCGTGTTTGAGGGCGTCTCGTCGGAGATGCAGATCACGATGGAGGAGCTGGGGCAGACGGCGCCGGCGGACCTGTCGGGCTACACGCATCTGGTGATGGAGATGCGGATGAGTTCTCCGCAGCGGCTGCTGATCTGGTTCTATACGACGCATGGGCCGCGGTCGGCGTCGATAATTGGCTTTGGGCAGAACGCGTGGCTGCGCGCGTCGATGCCACTGCAGTACTTTATTGGGCGCGACTCGAAGGGCAACGACCTGGCTTCGGCGCAGAACCGGCGGACGAATTCGTCGTGGTACTCGGTGTGGGGGCCGTTCGGCGACCTGCATACGGTGGAGTCGATCGGCATCGCGATGGAGTATCCGCTGAACAAGCCGACGATTGAGATGCGCAATGTGCATCTGTCGACCAAGGATGAAGGGTCGGAGTTTCTGGATCCGGGCGCGAAGCTGGACAGCTTTGGCCAGTGGGCGCTGGCGGATTGGCCGCGCAAGATCAAGAGCAAGGAGCAGTTGGCGCGCGAACTGGCGGCGGAGGAGAAGGCCTTCGGCAGTGCGGCGGACTTCGGCTACGGGAAGTACGGCGGCTACAAGAACACCCAAGTGAAGGCGACGGGATTCTTCCGCGTGGAGAAAGTGGATGGGCGGTGGTGGTTCGTCGATCCGGAGGGGCACCTGTTCTTGTCTACCGGGACCAACGGCGCGCCGGGCGGAGGCGCGGGGTTTGGCGGCAACGACGCGGGCGCCACGGTGAAGCGGACCAATGCGCGGCTGGATTCGTGGGGCATGACGACTGGCGGACAGGGGCGTCCGGGGACGGTGATGCTGCGCTGGCCACAGAGCACGAGCTTTCTGGGGATGCCGGATGTGTACTCCGCGCAGTTTGCGGCGGATATCGACGCGGCGGCCAATACGCAATGCACACCGCACAAGAACGATCCGCTGGTGCTGGGCTACTTTATCGGCAATGAGCCGCCATGGAATGCGCGGGAGGCGAGCTGTGCGGGCTGATCCTGGGCGGGCCGGCGACGGCGACGCAGGCGAGGCTGAAGGAGTTCCTGGCGGCGGGCGATACGGCGGCGCGCAGGAGGGAGTTTGTGCTGGCGTGCTTCCAGTGGTATCTGGGGCTGGTGTGCGGCGCGGTGCGCAAGTACGACCCGAACCACCTGCTGCTGGGGACTCGCTACGGCGGGACCATGGCGGATGAGTACTTTGTTGCGGCGCGCATCTTCGATGTATGCAGCATCAATGTGTATGAGTACGAACCGACGCGGCAGATCATCCACGCAGCGCGGCTGTGCGAACGGCCCATCCTAATTGGCGAGTATCACATAGGCGTTCCCGCGGACGGTCTGGCCGCCGGTCTGGTGCAGGCGGCGAGCCAGTTGGAGCGCGGAGTTGCGTATCGATACTATGTGGAGCAGGCGGCGTCGCTGGAATGGTTCCTGGGCGCGTACTGGTTTGCATGGCGCGACGAGCCGGTGATGGGACGCATGGACGGAGAGAACTACAACATCGGATTTGTGGATGTGACGGACCGGCCGTATGCAGAGTTGGTGGAAGCGGCCAAGGTGACGCATAAGCGACTACAGGATGTGCATTCCGGTAAGGTGATGCCGTTTGCACGGCATCCCATGGCATCGGCTGCGGGCGCGCCGTCGACGCCGTGGCCGTTGGGCAGCGCGGTTTGAGATTGATTTGTAGTTTGATGAATTTGTTGCAAGAGATTACAGATTTGTTTGGAGAGATGACGATGCGAATGTTTCGTTACGCTACTACTTTGGTATCCAGCCTTGCGATCACAACCCTGCTGTTTGCCGCTGCCGCAACGGTGAAGTCCCCAGCCACGGCAAATTCCGCTACAACGGCGAAGCCTGCCACGACGGCGAATGCCGCTGCCCCGGCGAAGACCGTTTCGGGAGTGAAGGTGTGGGAAGAGAAGGTCACCATCCCGACCTACTTGCTGGGCGAGCCGAACCCCAACCCGCAGTTTTATAACGGCGGGACGTCGCAGGGCGCGCAGCACCGCATCTATCCCTATCCGGCGTACGACAACCTGACCACGGAGAAGAAAGACAAGACGTACACCATGGTCTATCTGGAGAACGAGTATGTGAAGATCGGCATCCTGCCGGAGATTGGCGGCAAGATCTTCGAGGCGGTGGACAAGACCAACGGCTACAACTTCATCTACAACCAGCACGTGATCAAACCGGCGCTGATCAGCCTGCTGGGTGCATGGCTCTCGGGCGGCATTGAGTGGGACCTGCCGCACCACCACCGCGCCACCAGCTTCCTGCCCATGCAGTACAAGGTGGAGGAGAACGCCGACGGATCGAAGACGGTATGGATCGGCGAGTTGGAGCTGCGCGACCGGATGGACTGGACGGTAGGAGTGACGCTGTTTCCTGGGAAGTCATACATGAAGGCGGCGTTCCGCATGATTAACCGGACGCCGGTGCCGACCTCGATGCTGAGCTTCAGCAACGTCGCGGTGCATGTGAACGACGACTACCAGGTGATCTATCCGCCGAGCACACAGTTTGTGACCTACCACGGCAAGGTGGACTTCACGACATGGCCGATTGCCACGACCCGTTACATGGGCGCGGACTACACCTCCGGGGTGGACGTGAGCCTGTACAAGAACCACGCGACCGCAAGCAGCATGTTTGCGTGGAACTACAAGGAGGATTTCTTCGCGGGATACGATCATGGAAGGAACGCGGGCATTATGAGCGTGGCTGACCATAACGTGGTCCCGGGACAAAAGTTCTGGACGTGGGGCGATAGTCCGCAGGGGCACCAGCAGGACCATCTGCTGACGGACAACGACGGCCCCTACATTGAACTGATGGTGGGGGCGTACAGCGACAATCAGCCGGATTACACCTGGATGCAGCCCTATGAGACACGGCTGTGGTCACAGTACTGGTATCCGTTCCGCGACATTGACGGGGTGAAGAACGCGAACCTGGATGCTGCGGTCAATATGGAGGTGAAGGACGGTACGGCTACTGTGGGTTTCTATTCCACCCAGGCACGGCCATCGGCCACGGTAACTCTGAAGCTGAAGGACCAGATTCTGCTGGATGAAAAAATTGCGATCAGTCCAGGGCATTCCTTTGTGAAGAAGGTGCAATTACCCGCCGGTGCTGACGAGCACGATCTTCGCGCTGCGATCAACGCGGATGGAAGCGAGCTAGTTGCATACTCGCCGATACG
>CAWERM010000244.1:0-11182 GCA_963810995.1 uncultured Acidobacteriaceae bacterium
CGTGTCGTCGGCCCCAGTGGGCGACAGCTTGATCCGCGCAGGGACCGTGGGAAGAGCGACACCGCCGGAGCGGTAGCAAGCGAACGAGTAGTCGGGAATCGTGACGCCGTTCTTATCGTGGTGATATACAAGGCGCCCATTGGCACCGGGATGGACCCACTGGCTCTGCTGCGGGTGAGCGAAGAGCGCGAAGAGCGCGTGAGTAAAGATCGCGAGTAGCGCGAGAGCGAAGAGCACGAGGGGTGCGGTGCGAAGTAATCTCACACAAACCATCATACTTCTATGGCTCCCATTGGGAGATTTCTGTAAAAACGGGGTTATTGGTAGCCTTGTTCGTACGAACTGCAAAGTGACCCACCATCGAATTTACCTGCGATGGACGAACCCCAAAGTCTCGCAGGGCAATCTAATATGCGGGTAGGTGATGGATTTGGTGATGAAAGGCAGAAGCAGATTCCTCCGCTGCGCTACGGAATGACAAACAAATGTGTCAGCGACGAAAGCAAATGCAAAGCAAAATGCGGGGATTCTTCGCTCCGCTCAGAATGACAAAGTTGTAATGCGGAGGTGGTGCGATGGTGATCCGGAGGGGTGGGAGTTTGGAAGGGAAGATTGCTTCGTCGGAGATTACGCCGAAGGAGGCGTTCCTGAACCGGCGGAAGTTTATCTACGGAGCGGCGACGCTGGCCACGGGAGCGGTGTTGCTGGACCAGGTGCCGGGGCTTATCCATCCCAAAGCTGTCCATGCGGGAGATAAGCTGGCGACGGTGCCGTCGAAGTACACGGTGACGGACGCGCAGACGCCGTTCAGCAAGGCGACGACGTACAACAATTTTTATGAGTTTGGAACGGACAAGAGCGATCCGGCAAGGAATGCACACACGCTCCATACGCGTCCATGGACGGTGCAGGTGGCGGGACTGGTGAAGAAGCCGCAGACGATCGACGTTGACACGCTGATGAAGTACAGGCCGCTGGAGAGCCGGATGTACCGGCATCGCTGCGTGGAGGCGTGGTCGATGGTGATTCCGTGGGACGGCTACTCGCTGAGCGAGTTTATTAGTTGGGCGCAGCCGCTGCCGAGTGCCAAGTATTTGCAGTTTATCTCCGACGATAAGAACAGCGACATGCCGGACAAGCCGAGCGCGCTGGACTGGCCCTACTCGGAGGGGTTGCGCATGGATGAGGCGATGAACCCGCTATGTCTGTTGACGTTTGGCTGCTACGGCGAGGTACTGCCTAACCAGAACGGAGCGCCGGTGCGGGTGGTGAGTCCGTGGAAGTATGGGTTCAAGAATGGCAAGAGCATTGTGAAGATCGTGTTCACGGACAAGCAGCCGAAGACTTCATGGAACGAGAGCGCGCCGGAGGAGTATGGGTTCTACTCGAACGTGAACCCGTCGGTGGATCATCCGCGCTGGTCGCAGGCACATGAGCGAAGGATCGATTCGAGCGCGTTTCCCAAGACGATCCCGACACTGCCGTTCAATGGATATGCCGACCAGGTGGCGGGGATGTATAGCGGGATGGACCTGAAGAAGAACTATTAGGAGCTAGATGCCGACACGCTGGATTCCGTGGGTCAAGGTGCTGGTGCATGCGGTGTGCCTGCTGCCCCTGCTGATGCTGCTAGAGCAATTTCGCTCGGGCGAGCTGGGACTGATGGCCGATCCAGTGAACTGGATCACGCACCAGACCGGCTACTGGGCGCTGTTCCTGCTGATTATGTCGCTGGCGGTGACGCCGGTGCGAAGGCTGCATCCAAAGCTGGGAAATCTGATCCGGTTCAGGCGGTTGCTGGGGCTGTATGCGTTCTTTTACGCGACGCTGCACCTGGCGACGTATGTCTTTCTCTTTTCAGGATACGATCTGCCGACGGTGTGGGCGGGAGTGCAGGCAGGACATTTCGGAGTAGTGGTGGATCAGTGGAAGGCGGTGTGGCCGACGATTCTCGATGATTTGAAGAAACGGCGGTTTATTCAGGTAGGGATCTTTGCATGGACACTGTTGTTGGTGCTGGCTGTGACATCGCCCGCGTTTGTACTGCGCTGGATGGGCGGCAAGGCGTGGAGGCGTGTTCACACGGTGGTTTACATCGCCGCGACGGCCGGGTGCATCCATTACTGGTGGCTGGTGAAGAAGGGCGTGAAAGCTCCCATGCCGTTTACGCTGGTGCTGGCGGTACTGTTGCTTGCACGGGTGGCGTGGAGCGCGAAGAAACGATGGCGAAGTCGCGCAACAGTTGGCAAGGCCATCCCAGTGGCGGATTGATTGGGCGTAAATTATGCGCAACTTCGTCTACAGAACTGAGGTCTAAGCAAGCAGAGGGAACGCCATGCGAAGGATGCGAGTGATACCTTACGCCGTGCTTCTGGGGTCGATAGCAGTTCTGTCGACGCAGAATACGACAGGGCAGAGCGGGGCTGCTCCCATAGTGCGGCAGCAGCCGGCAAAGACTGCTACGGGTCAGAACAAGACTGCGACGGCGAAGTCGGCAAGTGCAAAGAATGCCGCGACGAAGGCAGAAGTGCTGGTCCCGCTGACGGAGCGTGAGCGCGCGGAGCAACTGCTGAACCGCTTCACCTTTGGTGCGCGGCCGGGCGATGTGGACCGTGTGCTGGCCATGGGCACGGACAAGTGGTTCGAACAGCAACTGAACCCGGATGCGATTCCGAATGGCGCGTTGGATAGGCGGCTGGCGGATTTTCCCACACTGAGTATGACGGCGGAGCAGGCTCTGACGGTGTTTCCCAGCCGAGTGACGCTGCAACAAGTTGCGAGCGGTGTGCGTCCGATGCCGACTGACACGTTGCTGGCTGCGGAGTACGAGGTGCTAGAGGCGAAGCTGAAGCAGGAGGCTGACAAACGCAAGCCGGACGCGAACGACGCGGTTGCACTTGTGCCGACAGACGCGGAGTTGGCCGCAGAAAAGGCGCAGGGGCAGGCGACGGCAACTCAGATTTCGGGAGAGCTGTTTGCACTGCCTAAGAACCAGCGGATGGCTGCACTAGCAAAGATGCCGGTGGAGGACCGGATCGCGTTTACCAGCTATGTCAATGGCGACCAGAAGACGCAACTGCTGGCGGATTTTACTCCGCGAGAGCGAGAGATATTTCTGGCGATGGCGGCAAATGTGGGCGCGTCTTACCAGATTGGGCAGGAGCTTGCGCAGGCCAAGATGGTGCGGGCGATCCTGAGCGAGCGGCAGTTGCAGGAGGTGATGACGGACTTCTGGTTCAACCACTTCAACGTGGATATCACCAAGGATGCAGACCAATGGTATACGACGAGCTATGAGCGCGATGCGATCCGCAAGAACGCGCTGGGTAAGTTCGGCGACCTGTTGCTGGCTACGGCACAGAGTCCGGCGATGATGGTGTATCTGGATAACTGGGAGAGTATCGGGCCGGATTCGCTGGCCAATGGAGTGAATCCGATGAACCCGCGGTCGAAGCCGGGGAACAAGGGATTGAATGAGAACTATGGACGAGAGGTGATGGAGTTGCATACGGTGGGGGTGGATGGCGGTTACACGCAGGCGGATGTGACGAACCTGGCCGCGATATTGACGGGATGGACGGTGGACCGGCCGTATCAAGGCGGAGGGTTCCAGTTCGACGTGCGAAGGCATGAGCCAGGATCGAAGACGTGGATGGGACATACGGTGGGATATGGTCCGCCGTTTGTGATCCAGGGGACGAACGCGAAGACTGCGCTGGTGGCGGCGAAGACAGCAGCGCCGCTGGATGACGAGCCGACGATGGGAATGAATGGGATCGGGATGGGGATGGAGATGGGCGGAGGCGCGGAACAGAAGGCCATGGCAACAGCGAATGCGCTGGGCAATGAGGGCATGAAGGAAGGTGTGGACGCTCTGGAGGTGCTGGCACACAGTCCGCAGACGGCGCATTTTATATGTTGGAAGATTGCGCAACGGTTTGTGGCGGACGATCCTCCGCCCGCGCTGGTGGACCGCATGGCAAAGACGTTTCTTGCCTCGGACGGCGATATCAAGGCGGTGCTGCGGACGCTGGTGGCGAGCCCGGAGTTCAACTCAAAGAAATATTTTCGCAACAAGGTGAAGACGCCGATGGAGTTCCTGACTTCGGCGTATCGCAGTACGCTGACTGAGCCGACGAATCCACAGCCGCTGGTGAACCAGATGCGGGGGATGGGAATGGAGTTGTACCACGCGCTGCCGCCGACTGGGTACTCCGTTACGGCAGATAAGTGGATGAATACGAATGCGCTGGTAGACCGACTGAACTTTGCGGTGCAGTTGACGTACAACAGGCTGCCGGAGCAGAAGTTCGATGGGGCGAAGGTAGTAGCACTAGGACTGCTGGGCGAACAACAGCCGACGATCCCGGCGGAAAAGCAGATAGGAACGGATGGCGTACTGAGGCTTCTGGAATCGACGATGATCGGGGACGATGTGTCGGCAAAGACGAATGAGTTGGTGCATCAGCAGATTGCGCAGTGGACGGCGCAAGCGAATCCGCAGGCGGGCGGGCCGGCTGCACAGGCGGGGGCGCAGGGTGGAGCGCAGAGTGCGAGTACCGATGAGCTGCTGAACCGGATGGCGGCGTTGGTGATGGGATCGCCTGAGTTCCAGATGCGGTAAGGCGCGGTATGTTCGTCCACGGATCTGGGCGCGATCTTGAGAAGTTACAGACCGGTGAAGAGGTCGGTGGCGTGGGCGGCTGGCTGCGGGTGGGGCGTGGCAGCAAGCACGTAGTGTTCCAGGCCGACGCGCTTTTCGAAGTAGGACTGGAAGCGCTCCATTAGGGGAAGTTGCGAGGTGTGAGCGCGGAAGGCCTCGAACTTGCGATGCTGTACGCGGCTAACGTCGAGGGTGACAGTCCAGGGCGCGGGGAGCGGCGAGGGGCGGCCGGGAAAGAAGAAACTGGATGTGGCGTAGAAGAGGCGTTGGGCGGTGTGGATGGGGCCAAGGGCAGGGAAGCGCTTGGCCGCGGCGGCCCAATGGAAGGCAGCGGTGGTGAAGAAGGAGACCATACAGTGGTCGGCATGGGTGTTGCCTGCGCCGTCGCCGCCGAAGGTGAGGACGACCTGGGGGCGATAGGCTCGGATGCGCTCGACGAGCAGGGCCGCAGCCTGGGAGAAATTGGCAAATTCAAGCTGGGCATCCTGATAGTCGAGCACCTCGTGGTGGGTGACGTCGAGGATCTTGCAGGAGGCGGTGAATTCGGCGCGGCGCATGCGGCCCAGCTCGGCGGCGGTGGCGGCGGTGCCGCGGTTGGTGGCAGCCTGGCCATCAGTGAAGCAGATGACGGAGGTCTCGATACCTCGCTCGGCGGCAAGCATAAGCGCTCCGCCGAAGCCGAAGCACTCGTCGTCGGGATGGGCTGTAACGCAGAGGAGTTTGAGGGGAGTTTTTTCACTCATGGATATGTTTAGGGTACCGCAGATCGCTCATCTTGTTGGATGATTCGATGCGGGGTTACGGTGCAATCGCTAGCGAGCGTTTTTTGTTCGGCGATGATCGATGAGCTGTTGGTTATGAGCTGTGAGCTATTGCGCGATCACTTTAAAGAGAGGGGGCTGGCGCAAGCGCGGACCGGTGCAAAGGAGAGGCGGTGGAGTGGGGAGGGGCCGAGCAGGTTGAGGGCGCGGCGATGCTGAGCGGTGGCGTATCCCTTGTGCGCGGCAAGGCCGTAGCCGGGGTGCGCTTCGTCGAGTTGGTACATGAGGCGATCTCGATGGACCTTGGCGATGACCGATGCGGCGGCTATCGAGAGTGAAAGCGCGTCGCCGTAGAGGAGGCGGGTCTGTGCGCAGGGGTGAGGCAAGGATGAGAGATCAAGGCACATGGCATCGATGAGCAGGTGGTCTGGCGCGATGGTGAGGGCGCGGACGGCGGACAGCATGGCAAGGCATGTGGCTTGGTAGATGTTGACGCGGTCGATGGTTGCGGCGTCGATCTCTGCGATGGTGAGGGAGAGGGCGGTGGCGCGGATGAGGTGGTCGAGCGATTCGCGTTGCGGACGTGTGAGCTGCTTGGAGTCCTTGAGGCCAGCGTCGGCGAGCGGACTGAGTTGTTCTGGCAGGATGACGGCTGCGGCAACTACAGGTCCAAAGAGCGCACCACGACCGACTTCGTCCACGCCTGCGATGGAGCGGAAGCCTTTGCGTCGCAAGGCCTGTTCGTGCGCGCCGGAGCAAACCAGAAGCTTGAGCATGCGCTGCTTTGCGCCAGCCGCTGAGATGGGGTGCGCGGGGCGAGGAGTGGGAATACAGGACATGGCTGAAAGATGACCCATCCTTGCTACGAGCTTATTACTGTTAACAGTGGAAAAAATTCATGGTTTGTACGGATAAAGTTGATGTATTCTCGTGGCACAGCGTGGGCCTCGCTTATTTCTCCGCGAGTTTTTCGTTTTACGCCTGCCAGCAGTAGGCCGCGTAGAGGATGATCCGGTCGAGGAGTTTACCTATGCTCATCGCGAAGGCTTTGCTGGTCCGCATACATCTGGTTCACGCATCCGATTGCATACGCAAGGCGATTGGATCGCTGGCGGTAGGTGTAACGCTGGGTTGGATGACGGGTGCCGTATTCGCGGTGGCGCAAACGTCTAACAGCACCAACCACAGCTAGCTACGACCACTTCGCAGCCCGATGCGCAGGCTTCAGCTAGGGCTAGGGCGCTGGCCGCTGCACAGGCACAGGCTGCGGCGCAAGCTGCTGCCGCTGCACAGGCGAAGGCCAAGAAGGGAAAGCAGGTCAAGCAAGTCACGCCGGTCACACCGGTCACGCCGAGCACACAGGGCAAGCCAGTGACGCCAGCCACGCCAGCCACGCCAGCCACGCAAGCAACGCCAGTGACGCCGGCCATACCGGGCACACAAGGCAAGCCAGTGATGCCTGCCATGCCAGCTATGCAAGCAACTCCAGTGACGCAGGTCAATCAGAACAAGCGCGCCAAGCCACCTAAGCCGCCTAAAGAGGCCAAAAATGTTTATACGGGGCCAAACACGGTGGAAGTTCTGCCCCCGAAGCCGATGCTGAATGAAGAGGGTAAACAGCGCGTGGATCCGGACGGGAACCTGATGTTCTACCCAGTCGTACAGCAGATCCGTGATAAGAAGGGGCACCCGGTTTTCGATCGCTCCGGCCAGCCGGTCTTTCAGTCCGAGAAAAACATGGGGTACGACGAGAAAGGCAAGAAGATCGAAGTGAAGAAGGAGAAACAGCCCAAGAGGACCCCTGTGTTGATCCGATCTGCGACCTTGACCGTGGATGGATGGACGAACAAGGCACGCATCAACTTCAACATTCCCGATCTGAAGTTCATCTATGTATATGTGCCTGGACTTGGGACCACGATTGTGTCGCCCGGCCCATTCCCGGGGGCGACAGAGCAGGCAGGGGCGTTCAAAGACACGACACTCCGAGTCACGGTGGAAGGACATCCGATCGAGCTGACATCGGAGAGGACGCTACTTGGGAGCCGAGCACAGAAGGCATGGGTGGCTGTGGACCGGGAGTTCGTACTGCCGACGAAGTATCCTACTATTGGCTATGGAATGACTATGCAGGCCCCCTATGTATGGCCTGGATCGAAGCAGGAAGGTGTGGAAGCCGGCGTAAACATGAAGAAGGCGCCTCCACTGCCGCCCGATATGCTGACTGCACCGCTATCACCGTGCCCAACGGGGATGATACGCAAGATAGGTCCGCCCGCTCAACCGGGGCAGATAGAGGCGGAGCAGCCGTGCGTTACCATCCGGGCAAGACCGGCCACGACCGATGCGGCTAATACAACTCCAGGCAATGCGGAGACTTCGTCTACCACTCCAACGCAGCCACCCCAGTAGGTTTGCATCAGCATGAAGAAGGCCACGAGGAGGATTCTTCGTGGCCGTTGTACTTTGACATGAGTGGAAGATCAGGAGGCGCGGGCAACCTCGTGCAGGCGGGCCGCCTTGCCGCGAAGACCGCGCAGGTAGAAGAGCTTCGAGCGGCGAACCTCGTAGGAACGCAGCTTCTCGATGCGGTCGATGACCTTGGAGTTATAAGGGAAGATTCGCTCGACGCCCTGACCGAAGCTCATCTTGCGTACGGTGAAGGTGCCCTGTGGGCCCTTGTTGGTGGCGATCACCATGCCCTCGAATGCCTGGAGGCGCTCTTTTTCGCCCTCGTGGATCTTGACCTGGACGCGGATGGTGTCTCCGGGGCCAAAGGCGGGGTGGTCGGTCCGCTCAAGCTTGGCGGCCAGCTTCTGCATAATCGGATGAATAGACATGGGTGCTTTCCTGTTCGAGTGTCGAAGCTATAGTTTACACGAATATCGCTGAAGGCGGTGTCACGTGTTGGGATTGGCAGTGAAGAATCCGAGGGTGGCAAGGAAGGCGCGATCCTCGGGGGTGAGGGGGGCGCGGGGGAGAAGGTCGGGGCGGTTGCGTAGGGTCTTGGCGAGGGCGGCCTGGCGACGCCAGCGGCGAATGGAGGCGTGATCGCCGTTGGCGAGGACTTCGGGGATGGGCGTGCCGCGGAAGTCGGCGGGGCGGGTGTAGTGGGGATAGTCGAGAATGCCGCCTGCTCCATGCGTGGAGCGGGGTACGCCGTCCGGGGTGAGCGCGTCGTCTGGATCGTCTCCGGCTCCGAAGCTCTCGTAGCGCGCGGAGTCGGCATGGCCGAGCACGCCTGGGAGAAGGCGGATGGTGGCGTCGAGGACGACGGCAGCGGCAAGCTCACCACCGCTGAGGACGTAGTCGCCGATGGAGAGTTCCTGGTCGGCGAGGAGATCGGAGACACGCTCGTCGACTCCCTCGTAGCGGCCGCAGATGAGGACGACGCGCTGGAGCGTGGCGAGGCGGTGCGCGGTGGCCTGAGTGAAGTGCTTGCCTTGCGCGGAGAGCAGGATGACGGACTGGCGAGTGAGGTCGCGGGTGGGCTTTGATTGGATGGGGGAGTGATTTCAGCTAGCGATCTATTACTTTCAATAGTATTTGTATCCATTATATTTATATGATGATTTGTCTTTATAGAACTATTCTCGACGCTCAACGTTTCGACGCAATCGAAGATGGGCTGGGGCTTGAGAACCATGCCTTCGCCGCCGCCAAAGGGACGGTCGTCTACGGTGCGATGGCGGTCGTGGGTGAAGTCGCGCAGGTCGTGGAGGGCGACGTGTACTGAGCCACTGACGATGGCGCGGCTCAGGATTCCGTGATCCAGCGGGCCGGAGAAGAAGCCGGGGAAGAGGGTGAGGATGTCGAAGCGCAAGCTCAATATGACAGGGTTGCGACTGGGTTGGAGGTTGAGTTCGGCGAGGCCATCGGGAAGTGCCATGCGGATGGATTTCGCTGCCGGATCGAGCGCGAGGAGGAATGCGCGGACGAAAGGGACCAGTATCTCATCGCCGGATGGCGTGAAGACGGCAAGGAGGGGGGCGGTGTCGACGAGGCGGTGCGCGCCGTCGGGGGTGGTGGGGAATTGTACGCCGGAGACGGTGCCGAGAGGCTGGTTGCGGTCGTAGAGGGTGCAGCCGACGAGGTCGGAGATGTAGGCTGCATCTGTTTCCAGGGGCATGCGCTCTGCGAGCGGGATGAGAATTTCGTAGCCTGCGAGCTGCTCGGCCTGCTGGATGGTGTCGATGCCCCCGAAGTGGAAGACGATGCGGCCAGTATTGCGCCCGACGGGAAGCCAGTGAGAGACGACCTGGACGATACGGGCCGAGTTGGCGGCGGCTCGCTCTGTGCGGGATTGATGAGTGGAGGGAGAATCCGCGAATCCGAGCGGAGCGAGCCAGACGTGCGGCTGACTATGGAAGCGCTCGGGAAAGTCGGTGAACAGGTCGGCGAGCACCTCTCCCTTTCGCCCCTGGGGCCGAAGGATGCGGGCCAGCACAATCCATTGCGATGCAGGTTCCATGGGAACCATGTTAGAGCATCAATGCAATATACGTGGAATTGGCAATGGGTATGAGGGGGGTCTTTACAGGAAAAACTCCATTCAACCGCTGTGGATTCCATTAACACCAATTCGTGAGGTGCGTGACCCTACGACCGTGGCGATGGGTGAAGACTGGTCCGGAACCGCAAGATGATAGATCGTCTAAGGCTGCTGGTCGTCGTCGTCCAGTTCGTCATCCTCTAGGATGTCGAGCGAGAATCGATGGTGCAGCTTCATGCTGGCTGCGCCGAGGATAGTGCGCAAAGAGCGTGCCGTGCGGCCCTGTTTGCCGATTACCTTGCCAATGTCCTGGGGTGCGACACGAACTTGCAGAATGGTGGAGTCGTGATCATCTATCAGTTCGACTGAGACGGCATCCGGAAGATCGACCAATGCCTGGACGATCTGTAGCATGAGTTGTTGCATATTCTCGGTCGATTGGCCGTTTGATGCGGGGCTAGCTTCGTTCATCACAGACACCTCTTGGGAGTATGCTGCGCCAGCCTGATTCATCCCATTGCCTCAATCTTGGTTGAGGTCATCAGAGGATGAAAGAATGCAGCTGGTACAGACCCGTGTCGCGTTTCGGAGAGAGTTCAATCGTGACACGCAGGCCGCCTGGTTTGGAAACGACCCTGCGAAGAGTCTACGTTAGAAAAGTGTTAATAAAGCGGGAAATAAAGTAGTTAGCACATCTTTTGGCACTAGAAACTGGTTACTTGATAACCAATTAGTTAACAGGGAGAGTTTAATCAGAAAAACGATACGTTTAAACGGCGGGTGCAGCTTCTTCGACCTGCGCAGGGGGTGATTCGACGACCGGCACTGCGACCGGAGCAGCAGTTGGTGCAGCGGCCGTTTCAGGGACTGGCGCAGCGAAAAGTTTTCCCACACGCTCCGACAACAATGCACCATTGCCGACCCAGAAGTCGATGCGGTCACGCTTGAGTTCGAGCGAGGCGGGAGTAGTGCGCGGGTTGTAGGTGCCAACGACTTCTACGGAACGGCCGTTGCGAGCGCGATCCTTCTCGATGACAACAACTCGGTAGTGGGGCTGCTTGCGGGCGCCAACGCGCGCCAGGCGGATCATCAACACTTAGAAATCCTCTCCATGAAAGCAAATTGTATGGGTGAAGGGTGGCGCGATCCAAAGCATCCAATACAGGATCGCGCTGCACAGAACCCTACAACTAAGTATGGCGGAGATTGCAGTAAATCGCAAATCTGAACTGGATCGGCGAAGTACGGTGTCGGCTATTTTTCGTC
>CAWERM010000245.1:0-3053 GCA_963810995.1 uncultured Acidobacteriaceae bacterium
GCGGCAACATTTGGATCGCATTCTGAGGGGACTTCCGTGCGGCGTGCTGGTGGCGAGTGCGGACGGAGAAATTTCGCTGCTGAATCCCGCCGGGCGGCGTTTGCTGGGTACCGCTGGAGCAAACGATTCCCTTCCCGGATCTTTATCGTCCGTGCCGGCGGAGTTGCGCGATCTTCTGCAGCGCGCACGATATGAGACCACGGAGCAGGAGCAGTGCTTTCGTGATGAGCGCGGCGAGGAGCGCTGGCTGGCGGTGCGGCATGCGGCGGTCTCGGATGCAGATGCCGAGGGAACAACGTCGGAGGCAGACTCGGTCTCGATCTTCATTCTCGAGGACGTAAGCCAGGCCAAGCGTCTCATCTTCGAACGCGACCAATTGCGCCGCGAGCAGGCGCTGGCGGAAATCTCTGCGGTTCTCGCGCACGAAGTCCGCAATCCTCTGGGCAGCCTCGAGCTGTTTGCGGGACTGCTGGCCGGCGCCGGGCTTTCGCCCGAGTGCCAGCAGTGGGTGGAGCACCTGCAAGCCGGGCTGCGAACCCTGGCGGCCACGGTGAATAACGTTTTGCACTTTCACAGCCTTCCCGCGCCGCGGCGCGCGCCCACAGACCTGGGGCAGTTGCTCAATTGGGCCGGGCAAGCCTACTTCCGCGCTTCGCCTGGTTTGTCGTCTTCTACAATCTCCTCGTCATCGTCTGGGGAGCGCTGGTGCGAGCCAGCGGATCGGGTGCGGGCTGCGGCAACCACTGGCCGCTCTGCAACGGCCAGGTCATCCCCGTCTCGCCCGGCTTCCACACCATCATCGAGTTCACCCACCGAATGATGGTCGGCGGTTCTACCTTCTTCGTCCTCGCGCTCCTCGTCTGGAGCTTCCGCGCAACCGTCAAGGGTCAGGCCGCGCGCGCGCTCGCCGTCGCCTCCACGCTTCTTCTTCTCAACGAGGCATTCCTCGGAGCGCTTCTGGTCAAGCTTGGCTACGTCACCGGCAACCAGTCCACCGGACGCATCGTTCTGCTCTCCGTCCACCTCGGCAACACACTGCTTCTCATGGCGGCCCTCACCCTCACCGCGCACTTCCTCTCCACCGGACAGTGCTGGTCCGATCTCCCGCTCACCCGTCGTTTCGTCGGCGTCGTGGAGGGCCTCGTCACCACCATTCTCGTCGGCATTACCGGCTCCATAGCCGCTTTGGGCGACACCCTCTTTCCCGCCGCCTCGCTGCAAGCGTCCTTCGCGCAGGACTTCGCAACAGCTTCTCCCTGGCTACTCCGTCTACGCATCGTTCACCCCGCTCTCGCGCTCGTCGCTGCCGTATTCGCACTCTGGCTGGTTGCACAATCGCGCAAGCCGAACCTCACTCATTCGCCCGCGCAACACACCAGTCTCACGCACCTTGCGAGTCTGCTTCTAGCTCTTCTCGGTCTTCAGTTCGCACTCGGCATCGCGGATGTCCTACTGCTCGCGCCCGCATGGATGCAACTCCTCCATCTGCTCGGCGCCGATCTCTTCTGGATCGTCCTCGTCCTGCTCGCCGCCGAAACGCTCTGGCCAACCGCTGTTATCGTGGCACCCGTCACACAGCCTGTGTAATTATCCCTTCGCCAATGGCATCTAGTCGCTGAAGTGGGTATATTTTCTACGTCTGCAATATTTACTCCGACTCAAACAGCCGGTCAAAGCTCCCTACAGCTTCGCCGGCGGAACGGAAGCCTGAGCCCGATGCCTGTTGCCCCCATCCCCGCCGTACTTCTGCTCGTCTCCACCCAGTTGACCCACCTCGCCCCGGTCGACGTAGCCATCCTGCTGCTTTACTTCGCAATGGTCATCTTCATCGGCTTCTATGTGAAGAGCGCGGCCAACACCAGCGAGCAGTTCTTCCTGGCTGGGCGAGAGATGACAGCCTGGATCGCCGGCCTCAGCTTCGTCTCCGCCAACCTCGGCTCGCTCGAGCTCATGGGATGGGCCGGAGCGGCCTATCAGTACGGAATCCTCGCCACTCACTGGTACTGGATCGGCGCCATACCCGCCATGCTCTTCCTCGGCGTAGTCATGATGCCCTTCTACTACATCTCCAAGACGCACTCCGTCCCCGGATATCTACAGCTCCGCTTCGGCGAAGGCGCGCGCGGCCTCTCCGGCGTCTGCTTCGCCTTTATGACCATCCTTATGTCCGGCGTCAACATGTACGCCATGGCTGCCGTCATGCAGGTCGTCCTCGGCTGGAACATCAACTTCTCCATGTGGGTCGGAGCCATCACCGTCGCCATCTACGTCATGCTTGGCGGCCTGCGCTCCGCCATCATCAACGAGGTGCTGCAATTCGTTCTCATCTGGGCTGGCGCGCTGCTCATCCCCATCCTTGGCCTCATCGAAGCCGGCGGCTGGCACAACCTCATGACCCAGATCACCATTCGTATGGGTGCCGACTATACCCACCTCTGGTCCACCACCGGCAGCTTCGCCGCCAACCCCATGGGAGTCCACTGGACTGGTATCGTCTTCGGTCTCGGCTGGGTCATCAGCTTCGGCTACTGGACCACCGACTTCCTCGTTGTGCAGCGCGTCCTCTCCGCCAACAGCCTTCGTTCCGCGCGCCTCGCCCCCATCATCGGCTCCGCCTTCAAAATGTTCGTGCCCTTCTTCGTTATCCTGCCCGGCCTGCTCGCGCTGGTCTGCTGAAGGACTCCTCCGGCCATCTCATCCAGCTCTACCCCGACGGCAGTGACATGGTTCTCCACCACGGCGCGTACAACTACAACCAGGTTCTGCCGCTCATGATGATCCGTTACCTCGGTCCCGGCCTGCTTGGCCTCGGCATCACCGCGTTGGTCGCCGGCTTCATGTCTGGAATGGCGGGTAACGTCAGCGCCTTCTCCACCGTCTGGACCTACGACATTTACGGCGCATACATCAACAAGAAAGCCACCGACTCGCACTATGTCTCATGGGCCGCTGGTCCACCATCGTCGGTATGGCGATCTCGCGTCGGCACGGCCTACCTAGTAATGAAGTCGGCGAGCATCATGGATTACGTCCAGCAGCTCTTCAGCTTCTTC
>CAWERM010000246.1:0-15397 GCA_963810995.1 uncultured Acidobacteriaceae bacterium
ACTGGTTTTGCTGCAGCACCTTCAAACATCGTATTGCTGTATCTGGACGCTCTGAAGGCGAAGGTCGGCGCGCAGTTGAAGGACGCGCTGGACACACAGAAGCATCCTAAGTTCGAGAGCTACGCGCTGGTGAAAGAGATCAAGGACGCGCTGAAGAAGGAACTGCCGGAGGGCGACGCCGAGGCTGCGAAGAAGTTCAGCAAATACTATGAGCTGCTACGTGAGCAGATCTTCCGTGAGCAGGTGCTGAACGAGCGGGTGCGCCCGGATCATCGCGCATTCGACGAGATTCGGCCGGTGACGATCGAGGTTGGCGTGCTGCCGCGGGTACACGGTTCGGCGGTGTTCACGCGCGGCGAGACGCAAGCCCTGGTGACGGCGACGCTGGGAACGACCGACGACGCGCAACGCATGGAGAGCTACGAGGGCGAACAGAAGCGGCGCTTTATGCTGCACTACAACTTCCCGCCGTTCTCAGTAGGCGAGGTGGGGCGCATGGGCGGCGTGGGACGGCGTGAGATCGGCCATGGCGCGCTGGCATGGAGGGCGATTGAGGCGGTGCTACCCCCCGAGGACGAATCGCCCTATGTGCTGCGCGTAGTGTCGGACATTTTGGAATCGAACGGGTCGTCGTCGATGGCCACGGTGTGCGGAGCTTCGCTGGCGCTGATGCATGCGGGCATTGCTACCAAGGGATCGGTGGCGGGAGTCGCGATGGGGCTGGTGAAGGAGGGAGAGAAGTACGCAGTACTCTCCGACATTGCCGGCGCGGAAGACCACTACGGCGACATGGACTTCAAGGTGGCGGGAACGCGCAAGGGGATTACGGCACTGCAGATGGACATCAAGATCATGGGCATCACGTCGCAGATTATGCGTGAAGCGCTGGAGCAGGCGCGACGCGGACGGCTGCACCTGTTGGACATTATGGATGCAACGATTGGCACAGCGCGCGCGGAGAAGTCTCAGTTTGCGCCGCGCATTCATACCATTCAGATTCCAACGGACAAGATCCGCGACCTGATTGGGCCGGGAGGCAAGGTGATCCGCGGGATCATCGATGCGACCGGTGTGAAGATCGATGTGGACGATACGGGACGGGTGAATGTGGCGTCGAGCGATGCGGACGGACTGGCGGCGGCGATCCAGATGATCTCGGATATTACGGCTGTGCCGGAGATCGGCAAGACGTACCTGGGCAAGGTAGTACGGATCGCTGAGTTTGGCGCGTTTGTGGAGATATTCCCGGGTACGGACGGACTGCTGCATGTGTCGGAGATTGCAGAACACCGCGTGAAGGATGTGAAGGATGAGTTGCGCGAAGGCGACCAGATACTGGTGAAGGTGCTGTCGATCGAAGGTAACCGGATCAAGCTGTCGCGCAAGGCCGTGCTACGGGAGCAGAGAGCGAAGCTGGGACTGCCTGAGGTTGGCGAGGATGGCGGACAGGGCGGAGGGCGCGGCGGAAGACAGTACGAAGCTGCTGCGCCGGCCTACGCAGCTCCGGCGGAAGATGACGACGAAGAAGTGTTGGTGGAAGGCGGCGAGGAATTTCCAAGTGAAGAAGGTGAAGATGGGGACGATACTCCGGACGATGAGCCGAACTTCAACCGCGCCGATGGCGTTCCGGTGCCGGCGGTGAATGCGGGCGGACGCGGACCCGGCGGGCCGGGCGGAGGACGTGGGCGGGACTGGTGGTGGCGGAGATCGTAGGCCGGGCGGAAGACGCAGACGCGGCGGGCGCAGACCTGGCGGTGGCGGCGGCGGACAGGGCGGCGGCGGAAATCGCTAGGTTGATGGATATACTTACGACAGATGAAATGAGAGGCTCGGCGCTTGCCGGGCCTTTCATTTTGCAATGAAGCTTAGACCAAAGGATGGGTTGCTTCGTACATAGCTGTAAGGTTCGACGATGAAGTTGAGTGCGGGGAGGGTGGGGATGATGGGACGCAGGATTGCACAGGTTTTAATCTTTGCTGATGATGACGAGCGCAGTGGGGATGCGGGCGCAGGGATCGCCGCCGCATACGATTGCGCGCGGGGTGTGGTTCCTGACCGGCGACACGAACGGATACAGTAATACCGTCATCATCGAGATGAAGGACTACCTGATTGTGGTGGACGCGAACTATCCGGGGCGCGCGAAGGAGCTGCTGACGATTGCGAAGCAGCTATCGCCCAAGCCGGTGCGGTATGTCTTTGACACGCACGCGCACGGCGACCATGCGTACGGCAATTCGGTGTGGACGGCGGCGGGCGCGACTACGCTGGCGTTCCAGGGCGTGACGGACGAGATGAATCGATGGGAGCCGACGCGCTGGCGCAATGCGATGGCGAGCCGGGCGGACATGAAGGCGACGGGCGAGACGGACGTGCAGCGGCCGCAGATGTCGATTACGGGCGACAAGCTGACGCTGAACGACGGAACGCGCGAGGTGGATTTCCTGTTTCTCGGGATGGGGGCATACGCCGGGCGATGGATATGTGTGGCTGCCCGCGGAGAAGATTCTTGCGACCGGCGACGCGGCGGTGAATGGGCCGCGAAACAAGCTGCTGGATGCGAACATTGCGAACTGGCCGAAGGCGCTGGACAAGGCGATTGCGCTGGGGCCGGAGCATGTGCTGCCGGGGCACGGCGACGCGGGCGGGATCGAGATATTGCAGGGTCAGAGGCAGTTTTTGATCGATCTTTATGCAGCGGTGAAGGCGCAGGCGGATGCGGGCAAGAAGCCGGCGGAGATGCAGATTGTACTGCCCGCACCGGATAATGTGTGGTTCCCGTTGCAACGCGCGGACCTGCGCCAGCAGGACATTGCGACGGTGTATCTGGAGATTACATCGCATCAGCCGGCGGGGGCGACTCCGCATGAGTGGAGGTAGCTGGCGGCGGACGCCGTAAGGGAACACAGGGTGGTACGCGAAGGCATTTGGGGTTTCGCGGAATGCGGCGCGCGAAGTACACTGCTGCCATGGCTGCTTCGATGTACATCGTGGTGGAGGGCGAAGATCCGGGGTACGATATCTTCGTCAACGGGCGGGCGCTGGCTCGGCACGAGGACGCGCTGGAGCGACTGGCGCTGAAGCTGGGTGTACGGCCGCTGATCGAATTTTTCTCGGCGGACGAGAACTCGATGGCGCTGCTGATTGAAGAGGGTGGGGGAAATCCAGAACTGATGCGGAAGCTGCCTCCGCCGCAGTGGTACGCGGCAGATAGTGGGCTGGCGACGGTGCAGGCTCTGGTGAAGGTGCTGCAGGACGATCCGCAACTGCTGGGGACAGAGGGGCCGCAGGTGCTGAATGAACTGGAGGAATACGCGCGCGTGCTGGAGCGGACAGTGAAGGCTGGGCTGCGCTGGCACCTGGCGGTGAGCTGGCGGTAGGCACTTCGTGCCATATACCGCTTCGCCATGTCCTCGCGATGCTCGGCACTGGATGCGGTGACATCCGACGGTAGGGCGGTAAGGTGAACAGTTTTCATCCCATCCATTCCGCACGGTACACGGAATGGATGGGGCACCCAGATTCATGAGTGATCGCTGCGCGATATTTGGAGGTGAGACGATGGCGGGTGTTTCGCTGGATTCGGTTTGGAAGATGGGAGCTACGCTGCCGGGGGTGGTGCAAAGCACGGCCTACGGCAGTCCGGCGCTGAAGGTGGGCGGGCAACTGATGGCGTGCGTGCCGACCAACAAGTCGGCCGAGCCGGGGTCGCTAATGTTCCGCGTGGACCGCAATGACCGGCAAGCGCTGCTGGCGGAGGCTCCCGAACTGTACTACGTTACGGACCACTATCTCGACTATGACGCGGTACTGGTGCGACTGGAGCGGCTGAATCCGGAGTTGCTGCACGATCTGCTGGCGATGGCACACCGGTTTGTGACGAAGAAGAAAGCAAGGGGGGCGTAAAGGCGGTGGGCTGACGTAAGCGTTTTCCCACTCATGCGATGAGACCGCGATGAATGGCCCATAAGTTAACGGGTATAAACTTGCCTTGCATTGCATGGAGGGGCCGTTGAATACGCTGATATATAAGAGGACGCATACTGACGATCCAGACAAGAAATCGGGAACCTTTGGCATCTGCAACTGTATGAAGGCCGGTGTCCGCAGTTGGCCTTTTGAGGCGGTAATTGGCGTTGGTGGAAAGCACCCAGATCGTGGGTGCGAGGATATAGCGCGTAAGATTACTTGGGTTGGTATCGGTGCCGTCCGGGCCAAAGGCCCAAGTGACAGAGACCCTCTAGTACGGTTCGAGTACTTCCTCTTACTAAATGAGAGAGGCCCAGACTTTGAGAAATATGCGCATAGCCTCTATGAAGATATGTTTGTGAATAAGAATGTGCGCAAAGTATTGTCACAATCGCGTACAAACAATATGCAAGAAGAAGTCCGGAAAATTCTTGCATGGGCCAAAAATCATACTGATACAAAACAGTCATCAAAATTGGTTTTGCAGAAGTGGAGTTTAAACATCGCTCCTCGTCCAATTTGCGGAAACATACACCCAGTCAAATGCGGTCTTGAATGATGAAAGTTGCGATGCTCAGAATTGGGATCGACAGCGGATCGGGAGGACTACACGGGCCGCTATTTCACGACGGATCGTTCGATTACATCCCGATTCCGGATGGTTCTGGAACCGATGAACGCACGTACGGCAATACGGCCAACCTGGCGGAACGGAAGCTCGTAGAATATTTTCCGGCGTCCCGTTGCGTTGCTATGGCCAATCAGTCTATCCACTTCGATCCTGAATTCACCACATATACTTATGGCGACCCGACGCCTCCCAAAGCCGGTCTGCGTCACTTGGAAAAAGGTGACATGCTGATTTTCTATTGTGGGCTGGAAGGCTGGGATCATCGATCTGAACCGGCGCTTTATTTGATGGGATATTTTGAAGTTTTGGCGGCGGGAAGGCCTAACGACTTTGGCGATCAAGAAACACGCAGGCTATTTGCGAACAACTTTCATGTGCGTCATCAACAGGTGTTTGAGCGCCAACGGGACAAGCTTGTATTGATAAAGGGTTCTGGGCATAGTCGTCTGCTGAAAAAGGCAATACGCATCAGCGTGATGGGACGCAATCGCGCCGGACAGCCGCTTAAGGTGCTCTCGCCCGAGATGCAACAAATCTTTGGCACATTCAATGGGCGTCTCAGTTTTCAGCGTAGTCCCACTCGGTGGGTTGACGCCGCCAATGTGACGCGCGCGGCAGAGTTCATGCGGTCACTTAGCTAAAGCCGCCAAGCCACCAAAATGAAGTTGGCGGCTTATTTTTTACTGAAGACGTCGCCCATGCGGCGGATCTGGGCGCCGACGTTGCGGAGTTTTTCTTCGAAGTGTTCGTAGCCGCGGTCGAGGTGGTAGACGCGGTCGAGGATGGTCTCTCCATCAGCAACTAATGCGGCGAGCACGAGCGAGGCGCTGGCGCGCAGGTCGGAGCACATGACGGCGGCGGACTCCAGTTTACTGGGGCCGCGAACGGTGGCAGTGCGGCCCTGCACGGTGATGTTGGCTCCCATGCGGTTGAGTTCCTGAACGTGCATGAAGCGGTTCTCGAAGATGTTTTCGGTGACGGTGGTTGCGCCGTCGGCCTGGGTGGCGAGGGCCATGAACTGGGCCTGCATGTCGGTGGGGAAGCCGGGATACTCCTCGGTGGAGATGTTGGCGGCCTTGAGCGAACCGCCGGAGCGGACGCGGACGTTCTCCTTGCCGGTATTCGAGGCGGACGCCGCAGGCTTCGAGCTTGGCGATGAGCGCGCCGAGGTGGGCGGGGTTGCAGCCATCAACGTTGAGGTCGCCACCGGTGATGGCCGCGGCGATAAGGAAGGTGCCGGCCTCGATGCGGTCTGGGTTGATGCGATGGCGCGCGCCGTGGAGTTTGGCGACGCCGTGAACTTGAATGGTCGATGTGCCAGCGCCTTTGATCTTTGCACCCATGGCGTTGAGCAGTGCGGCGAGGTCGGAGACTTCAGGCTCGCGCGCGCAGTTCTCGAAGATGGTTTCGCCGTCGGCGAGGGCGGCGGCCATCAGGAGGTCTTCCGTGCCGGTGACGGTGATCTTGTCGAAGACGATGTGCGCGCCGTGGAGGCGGGAGCTGCCGTTGTTCGGCGAGCGGGCTTCGAGGTAGCCGTGGTCCTGGGTGATGGTGGCTCCCATGGCTTCGAGGCCCTTGATGTGCAGATCGATGGGACGGCCGCCGATGGCGCATCCGCCGGGCATGGCGACGCGCGCGATGCCGGTGCGGGCGATGAGCGGGCCGAGGACGAGCGAGCTGGCGCGCATGGTTTTGACGATCTCGTACTTGGCGACGGGGTCGGAGAGGATGGCGCAGTTGATGCTGGTGCGATGCTGGGCGCGGCCATAGCCAAGATCGACCTCGGCACCCATGGCGGCGAGCAGGCGGCGCTCGGTTTCGATGTCGCGGACCTGGGGAATGTTCTCGAGGATGACCTCGTCCTCGGTGAGGATGGCGGCGGCCATGCAGGGCAGGGCGGAGTTCTTAGCGCCGGAGACTTTGATGGTTCCGAGGAGGGGATTGCCTCCGCGAACGACGAACTTATCCATGGAGATAGTTTACGGGAATGGCGGGCGAGGGGATGAGTGGACGGGGTTGGTGCGGGAGGGAAAGCTGAGGAACAGCTCAATTCCCACATCTCAGGCGAGATGTGGGGCACACTGAATTTGCAATGCGCTACAGTTCGAGGCGGGAGTCGTCGATGGCGAGGCGGACGTTACCGTCGGACTTGGCGAGACGGCGGACGGCTTCCATCTTGTCGACGTTGGCCTTGAGCATGACGACGGCGATGGGGATGGACTTGCCGGCGGACTTGATGGTGCGGATGGCGGCGTCGCGGTCGATGTCGCAGACGCGCATGAGGACGCGGATGCCGCGCTCGACCAGCTTGGCGTTCTTCATGTGGACGTTGACCATGAGATTGTCGTAGACGTAGCCCAGGCGTGTCATGGCTCCGGTGGTGATCATGTTGCAGACCATTTTTTGGGCGGTGCCGGCCTTCATGCGGGTGGAGCCGGAGATGACCTCGGGGCCGACTTCGACGACGATGGTAGTGTCGGCGACCGCGGCGAGCGGTGTGTCGTGGTTGCAGGTGATGGCGGCGGTGATGGCACCGCGGGCGCGGGCGTACTCGACCGCTCCGACGACGTAGGGGGTGCTGCCGGAGGCGGAGACGCCGATGACGATGTCCTTGCGGGTGGGACGGCGGCGGGCGATGTCGCGCTGGCCAAGCTCGGGGGAATCTTCGTTGACGTCGGAGGCGGAGGCGAGGGCCTTGGGGCCGCCGGCCATGATGTATTGCACCTGGGCGGGGAGAGTGGAGTAGCTGGACGGACACTCGGATGCGTCGAGCGCGGCGATGCGGCCGCTGGAGCCTGCGCCGACGTAGATGAGGCGGCCGCCATCGCGCAGCGAGCGGGCGACGATGTCGATGACGATGGCGATCTCGGGAAGGGCCTTGCGGACGGCGGAGGCGACCTTGGCGTCTTCGTGGTTGATGATGCGGGCGATCTCGAGCGCCGACTTGGTATCGAAGCCCTCGGACGCGATGTTGGAGGTTTCGGTGGTGAGGTCGTGGGGGCCGTCCACGACCTGCATGTGAGGTTTGGGCGTGTCCGTCTGTTCCATCATGGTGAGTGTTGCCATAGGTTACTGCCGCCGTGGGTGATGATATTTAGACTGCTTGAAGGTCGGGTGCCAGGCGCGAATGAAATGCGCCAGAACTCCCATTACCTAGTATACGTTTGAGCATGGCAAAATGTCCCACGATGAAACGGAAAGGAGACGATTTTTCGGGGGAGTCGATGGATTCATTCGAGCCGCGCGTAGGAGACTGCGGAGATGAGGGACGATGGTGGAGATGTGAGGTTGGCAAGTACGATGGTGAATGCTTTCTTGTCAGAGGAGATGGACTATGCGACACAGGCGAGATGAGTGCTGGAATGGTGAGTCCGAAGGGCGGGTCTGCTGCGTCTAACGGAGAGTGAGACACAGGTGGGAGGAGAGAGCGTGATCGATCAAGAACAAGCGCGGCCGGAGCAGGTGGCAGCGGGGGAAGCGAACTGCGGCGGGATGGCTGCTGGACCAGCCGGAGCGGGAGATGCTTATGGCAGCGATCGCCGATTGGCGGGCTGGCACTCGTGGCTGCGCGACCTGGTCGTGTCGATTGCGGTCTCGGCGTTCATCATTCTGTTTCTGTACCAGCCGGTGCGGGTGGAGGGAACCAGCATGTTGCCGGCGCTGGAAGACCAGGACCGGTTGTTCATCAACAAGATTGCGTATCGCATGGGGGAGATCCAAGAGGGCGACGTGGTGGTGTTCCAGTATCCGCGCGACCATGCCAAGAGCTACATCAAACGAGTGATTGCGTTGCCGGGCGACGACCTGCGCATCGACCACGGACGCGTATATGTGAACGGCGTGCGATTGAAGGAGCCATATCTGCAGAGGAACTTTGCCGATGAACGGTCGCAGCCGGAGATGGTGCTGCCGCCCAGGGAGTACTTCGTGATGGGCGACCATCGGTCGATCTCTAGCGACAGCCGCGACTTTGGGCCAGTGGACCGCGACCTGATCTACGGCAAAGCGGTCTTCGTCTACTGGCCGATGGAGCAAGTTGGCGTAGTGCGGTAAAACAGGGAACTGGGAACGTGTTGAAGACGATTCGACGCGATCATTGCGAGATGCATTGAGCGAATGCAGTGAGAAACGCCCATGTCGATGATCGGCATGGGCGTTTGTGCGGATGCTATGCAACAGAAGCGCTTATGCGCTCATCGACTTGGGAAAGGGAACTACCATCTTGCGTGATGCTCGTTGCATGACTTCAAGCTCGGCGGGAGCGAGCAGCTCAGGAGGCAATCCGCCAACCGCAACGAATCCTGGGTTGTCGCCGAGAACCTGGGATATCTGGTTCCAGCGTAGGAATGGCGATGTAGTGGGAAGGACGATCATACGGCGCTTGGGCTCCGGCAGAGCGAAGTAGGCAGTCCAGGTGGCAAGAACCAGCACGATGACAACACCGTTGATCAGGTTGCGGGCTGTATGCATACCTGGATTGAGGGTGAGCCATGCTGACTGCACCAAATCGTTGGTGGCCAAGAAGCCGAGACCGAGGCTGACGCCGAAGATGCGGCTACTGTAGTTGAGGCCCATGGGAACGATGGCGAAGCAGACAAAGACCAGCAAGCATAGTGTGAGGATGCTTTGGGTGCGCTGCAACTGCGAGATGGCCGCGATGAGGTACCTTGCGCCAGTCATATTGGGGGCAAAGGCAGAGCCAAGCGCCACTACGACGGAAATGGAAGCGGCCCAGCGGAAGACCAGCATCCCAAGCTGTTGGAGGCCCTTGAGCGGGGCCATGGCAAGCCGGAAGACGCTGTATACGACGATGAGAGCAAGCACCGACTCAAGTGCAAAGCTGATCCAATAGATATAGAAGTAGGCGATGTATGCGTTGTGCGCACTGGTTGTATTGTGACCACTCACATATGTGGATTTTAGATAAAGAAGAGGAATCAGGATCACATCGGAGAGGAAACGAGTGGCGAGGAAAGCGCCGAGCGACCAATACTCCGGCCACTGCTTTTTCAGTGTGATGGCGCACAGACCGCGAGGCAAAAGAGAACCTCGAAGTAGCCGAGCGAGTTGAGAAACTGGCTTGTGATCACACGCACTTCCTCTGGACGAGTTGAGGATAACTCATCCAGAGGGTTTTAGAAAACTTTTTTTTCGACTCAGTAGTAACTGCGGCAGATTATTCGCAGGAGCCGGGATCGCTCGGGGGGCAGTTCGGGATCGGCATTGCGCTCGTCTTCTGGATGCTGACCGGTGCCGTCGCGGTGGTCTTGGACGAGGACGCATTGGCGTAACTGGTTGCGATTGCTCCGGTTACGGCGAGGGCGATGACGAGGCTGCGAACGATAACTTTCATGGTATTTCTCCCTTTTGGTTACTCTTGGTGGGCTGAGTAAAATAAATGTATGGACAAAACAACATCCACAACTCTAAAATGCTTTGTTTAATAAGTATACTGAAATCAGCAACATAACCGCCTATCAAACCCATGTGGTTACGAAGGTAACCATACCGGCAGCAAAGCTATTGATTTGGCGGGAAATCTGCATTATTCCCTTTGAAAATCGTCGAGGAGACTCCCTCAAAACGATCTATACGATCCACCCTATTCAGGATATTTTTCACGTTCTCTACATACTTTGGGGGAGCCATGCAACTTTAGTGGAATTGTGGGCATCTGATCGGGCGATTTTCGGGGCGGCTGGCCGGACCTGGCAATGGCTGGCTGGGTACTTGGTAATAGAAATGCGCTGCAGACCCACTTTTTGAAGTGGAGTTTGACGGGTGGGACGCCGGAGTAAACGACTACACTTCGAGCTGTTGCAGCACGCATGGAAGAGCGACAGACTAGCGCCCATAGGTGCCCATGGTTTGGGTTTGGGCGAGTATATGGGGTGCGATAGCGCGCTCCAGCTCGGACTTGGTGGCTCCGGGCTTGAGGTCGAGGCGTGCGTCGAGGGCGTAGAGCTTGAAGAAGTAGCGGTGGGGCTTGCCGGGTGGCGGACACGGGCCACCGTAGCCGATGCGCTGGAAGTCGTTGATGCCCTGACGTGCGCCATTGTCAAGGGTTTCGACCTTGGGCACGTCCTCGGAGAGGAGCGTAGCGCGAGCGGGAATGTTCCAGAGCAGCCAGTGGGTCCAGGTGCCCATGGGCGCGTCGGGATCGTCTGCGATGAGGGCGAGGGACTGAGTTCGGTCGGGCGCTCCGGACCAGGTGAGGGCGGGCGAGAGATCGGCGCCATCGCAGGTGTAGCGCGCGGCGATAGGGCTGCCGTTGGAAAATGCGGTTGAGCTGATAGTGAGCGACATGGTTGCATCTCCTGGGAGTGGGTTGCGGATGGATTGCTCCGGGCGATGAGCGGTGAGACGGCTGCGCGCGCACATGCGCAGTGCGATGAATGGAATCAACAACAACGCGATGAGGATGACGATCGGCGATTGGCGACGCATAGCGCATGGAGCAAACCCGGCGGAGAGAATAGTAGCACCGGGGAGGCGGTTCGCAGGGCGGGGGTGACAAATTTGGGGACAGGGGATGGGTTTTGTGCGCCCAGGGATGGATTATGGAGCGACAATGGCAGATATATATTCGAGGCCACTGGAAAGCGGCCGGATTTGGGAGTGAAGTTGGGCCATACTGGCATCGGCCAGGGTGCGAAGTGCGCTTGAAGGGAGAAGCGTGATGCATATCAACGGCAACCAATTGGACGCACGGAACGAGATGTACGCTCTGGCGGAGGCGGCAAAGAGCGAGGCGAGGAAGCAAGAGGACGAGCGGACGCGACGGAAGCTTCTGATTGCGGTGGCGTCGAGCTTGCCCGGCGAGGCGGAAGACTGCGTGGTGCGGCTGAGCGGGAACGCGGAGGGTGAGCAGCACTCTGAGGCTCAGGGTGGAGAAGACGGCCATAATCCAGAGGAAGAGGCGAGCGGAGAGAGTGGGGACGTTTGGGCGTAGGGGGGTATCCCCCTGGGGGTATTCTGGGCACAAAGTAGCCGGAATGTGTGGGATGGCGGGTGGTTGCGCCGGTAAGATAAACCAACCAATCGGGTTATAGCTAAGATCGTCATTTCATTGAGATTTTCGCAGGTTGGTGGAGGCCTGCTGGAGTGCGAAGAGCATTTTGCCGGCGAGTGAGGAGCGTAGCTGGCCGGAGGCGAGCGCGGAAAGAACCATGGCGAGAGCGTGCTGGATGGAGCGGGCGTCGCGCAGGGGATGAAGTACGTGAGTGCTGAGTGCCGGGGTGGCGTCGATGATGACCGGGCGGGAGCGGTGGAGCTTCTGGTGGTGATAACAGAAGGCGCTGTGAGCACGGGTAGGCGACTGACAGCGGCGGCCGTTGGTCTTGATGTGGCGGCAGAGGGGATACTCGGATTGGGGCCTCGCGTTCATTCGGTTCCTTTCGGTGAGACAGAGAAGCAGGGAGAGAAGCTCCTATTTAAATGATAGGCGTTTGAGCATAACTACTATGCCAAGTATTTTTGGGCTATTTTTGGCGTGGAAGCGGTTTGGATTGTGGAAGATGAGAATTTGGGGGCGGTTCGAGACCCTTGACAGGATTTTGGGGCGGGGCGTGAAGGCGGAGGAGTAGGGGTAGAGTTCGGCGGCGGTGACGAGGTTGGCGCGGACGGGGTTCTGGTGGATGTAGGCGCGGCGGGATTCGAAGTGATCGCGGTCGAGGATGAGGTGGTCGGCGTAGCCGCGTTGCCAGACGGGAAACTTCGAGGCGAGGCGACGGGAGAAGCCGCCCTTGATGAGGTTCATGGTCTGCGAGATGGTCTTGGCGTTCGGGGTAAGGAGCAGGTGGACGTGGTCGGGCATGACGACGAAGGCGTGGAGTTTGTATGCGCCTTCGGCGCGGTAGTGTTGGAGGGTTTCGAGGAAGAGGTCGGCGTTCGCGGGGAGTTGGAAGAGGCGGCGGCGGTTGTAGGTGATGGTGGTGATGAAGAAGGTGCCGGTGGTGGCGGTTCTCGGGGGTTTCGCCATGCGGACAGTATAGGCGTGGCCATCAGAGCGGCGTTTTTTGGCCCGCGTGAACGCGGTTTTGATGGGGAGCGCGGCGAGAGTATAGGCGCGTGCAAGAAGGTCGTTCGGAAGGGCCCGCGTTTACGCGGGCCGTAAGACGCGGAAGAAGAATCGGCGGCGCGGAAGAAGGCAGATGAGTCGTTGCGCGCTGCGCGCTTCACTCAGGCCTTCGGCAGAGCGGATGCGCCTTCGGCGCGGCTGTTTTTGGCCCGCGTGAACGCGGGCCCTTCCGTTCGTGGTAGACCACGAAAGATTGTGGTGGCATATGGCCAGAGTGAACGCGGGGCCTTCCTGGTAAATGACCGTTTCTCGCTCAACATACGGCACATGGGTCGTGCAAGAAGATAGTCTGTCCTTGCGCGCTGCGCGCTTCACTCCAGCCTTCGGCAGAGCGGAAGCGCCTTCGGCGCGTCTGTTTTTTGGCCCGCGTGAACGCGGGCCCTTCCGGCTTTGTGGAGCGCGTCTCGTTATATGCGACCGAAAACATTTTGAATAACGGTATCGTCGACGAAATTGTTGGCAAATTCGGGTTCGACGCTCGCCTTCAAAAGTGCTTGTCGCAGTATGAGTTCGAATTGCTGATAGCGTGCCATCAATTCCGCGTCAACATCATTCCAGGTCGGCCCTTGGCCATGCACAATCTCTGATCGATCTTTGTACGTAAGCAATGCATCAGCTTCGGTGATCGGATTTCCCAGCAGTTCGGCCAGTTTCGATACCCGTAAAACAGAACTGTTTTTCCGATTTGTATTGGCTCACTTTGAGGAGGCTCTCAAATGAGGAAACCAAGGAGATCATGCGCTGGTCTAGATAGTAGTTGTGAAGGGCGTGGCCCAGTCTGGCTCTTGCGCGTCGGACGCGCTCCGGAGCGGTTTCTGCGGCATATCTTGGCCAGAAGTCACGCAATGCTTCGGCTTGAGTGGTATCAATCCAATCTCGCCATTCCTCTGCAACGATCCAGACTTGTGTGCCGAACCCTTGCGTATGTCCCGGAATGACGGTTTGAAGCTCGCTGTTTTCAAAGATCATTCGAGCCGAGTACTGGCCTGAAATGGTGGTTGGGTGGATCAAACGGGATAGGAAGATGATCTTCCTCAGAACGCCGTCCTCGTCCCATTCATAGGAAGGATATTGATCAGATTCGAGCTTCCTGACGAACGCATACAGACAATTGAACTGGCGGGTGGGACGAAAGTTATAACCAGCTGGCTCGCAAGCGTCCATTATCAAGCCACTATTTGTTTTATGTGGAAGCTTTCCTATCCAAACACCACTTGTAATATCGAATCCGTTTTTGACAGGCGGGTTATTCTGAAACTCCTCGAAGGATCCCAGGAAGTTCCCATTAGTCTGCAAAATCGCGTCAAATGTTTCGTACGCCATCACGTCCTTTACTCTACGGGAATCTTTTTGTTACGGGGGCGGAGTTTTGAACCAGATGGGGGCGCCGATGAAGCCGAAGGCGGCGCGGATCTGGTTGGCGAGGAAGCGCTCGAAGGCGAAGTGGAGTTTGACGTCGCGGTCTGTGAAGAGGACGAAGGTGGGCGGGGCGACGGCGGCCTGGGTCATGTAATAGATTTTGACGCGGCGGTTGATGGGGACGGAGGCGCGCTGGAAGTCGACGTTGGCGAGGAAGCGGTTCATCTGGCCGGTGGTGACTCGCTTGCGGCGCTCGCGGGCGACGAGTTCGATTTTCTTGAAGAGCGCGTGGATGCCGGCGCCGGTGGTGGCGGAGACGAAGACCAGTGGGGCGTAGTCGAGGAACTTGAGGTGGGAACGGACTTGTTCTTCGTAGAGTTTTGGGCGGGAGGTTCGAGGTTAAGGTTCGAGGTTCGAGGAGAAGACAACGACGGAGATTCTGACCCCTGGGAGGTCAGAATGACGCCGGAGTGGGGAATGACAGCGGAGGGAGGGGTGTTGACGAGGTCCCACTTGTTGACGACGAGGATGACGGAGCGGCCCGACTCGTGGGCGTAGCCGCCGATGTTGGCGTCGAGGGCGGAGACTCCTTCGGTGGCGTCGAGGACGAGGAGGAGACGTCGGCGGCCTCGAGGTGCTTGCGGGCCATGATGACGGAGAGCTTTTCAGCCATCAGACGGGTCTTGCCCTTGCGACGGATTCCGGCGGTATCGACGAAACGGAAGTCGTGACCGGCGCGGGTGACAACCTCGTCGACAGCATCGCGGGTGGTGCCGGCGATGGGAGAGACGATGGCGCGCGCGCTGCCGGTGAGGGCATTGAGCAAGGTCGACTTGCCGACGTTGGGGCGACCGATGATGGCGATCTTGGTCTCGTGCTCGACGAATGCGCCGTGGGAGCGGAGGCGGCGGGGAGGTTCGGCGCCAGGTCAGGTTCGAGGTCCGAGGTTCGAGGTGGTCATCCCACCCATCGTAGCGACCCCAGCGAGCAAGACAGCTGGCCCGGGTCGCGGGGGCCCCCCGCGATGGGGCCCCGTGATGGGGACACAGGGTGGCTCCGCCGCAAAGGAGAATAAGGCTTAAGAGGGGCGGGAAGAGGGCGGCGAAGACCGCATCGAGGAGATCGCCGATGCCGGTGCCGTGTTCGGCGGAGATGGCGAGGACGTTGCGGAAGCCGAGGCGGCGGAAGTTTTCAGCGGCGGGAGCGAGGGCGGTGGTGTCGATCTTGTTGACGGCGAGGAAGACGGGCTTGCCGCCGCGCAGGAGGAGACGGGCGAGAGCGATGTCGGGCGAGGCGAGCTCGGTGCGGCCGTCGACAACCATGATGATGACGGTGGCTCGGTGAGGGCGACCTGGGCC
>CAWERM010000247.1:0-4817 GCA_963810995.1 uncultured Acidobacteriaceae bacterium
CCAATTGCTCGTCGAGGTATGCCCCTTTGACGCCATCAAGATGGACGTCGACTATCACCTCAGCACAGAAAACCGCTTCGGCGGTCTTCTGCTCAACAAGCAGCGTCTCTCCAAATCCAACGAATATTACAACGCTATCCATCCCACGGAGGCAGCAGCCGTGGATGCCCAGCGCGCCGAAGAACAGGCCAAGCTGGATGCCAAGGCGAAAGCCGCCGCAGATGCGAAGGCCGCCGCAGACGCCAGTCTCGCGCAGAAAGCGCCAGCCCAACCGGCCACTGGTGAATCGCAATGACCCATACGGTTTTGTTGATGCCGCAGATCGATCAGGTCTTTGTGCTTGCCGCTCATTGGCTGCTCAGCTATCTACCTGAAGCTTTGCAGCCGCTGGGCTCGGCCATCCTCTCGGTTGCCGCCATCATCGTTGCCTTCGCCACGCTGTTCGCGCTCACCACGCTGCTTGAACGCAAAGGGCTGGGAAGAATGCAGAACCGTTACGGTCCTAATCGCGTTGGTCCCTGCGGAATTCTTCAACCCATCGCTGATGGAATCAAATCGCTCACCAAGGAAGACCTGGTGCCTAACGGGCAGACCGTGCGGTTCATTTTATGGCGCCGATCCTGCTGGTAGCTGCCTCGTTCATGGGTTACGCGGTCCTTCCCATCGGGCGCAACATGGTCATGGTCGACATGAACGCCGGCGTGCTGTTCTTCTTCGCAGTGGGCTCACTCATGGAGTTGGCGGTCTTCATGGCCGGATGGTCCAGCCGCAGTAAGTACTCCCTGCTCGGCGCCATGCGCGCCATCGCCCAGATGATCAGCTACGAAGTTCCGCTGGTGCTTGCCTCCATCGTGGTCCTGATGCAGGCGGGTTCGCTCTCCACCGTGGCCATTGTGAATATGCAGGCCTCTTATTCGGGAATCTGGCCGCACTGGTTCGTATTCACCCCGTGGGGATTCGCCGGGTTTGTTCTCTTTATGATCGCGGCTACCGCGGAATCCAACCGCTCGCCCTTCGATCTGCCCGAAGGCGAATCGGAGATCATCGCAGGCTACTACACGGAATATTCAGGATTCAAGTTCGCCCTATTCTTCCTGGGCGAATATATCGGTATGTTTGCCACCAGCGGGTTGGCAATCACTCTGTTTCTTGGCGGGTGGTCCGCTCCATTTTCGTTTCTCGCATGGGTCCCTTCTTACTTCTGGTTCTTTGCAAAACTGCTTACTCTGATCGCCGTCTTCATCTGGGTGCGCGGAACGCTTCCCCGCCTGCGCATGGACCAGTTGATGAACCTGGCATGGCAGTTCATGCTGCCCATGACCATCTTCAATGTGATTACCGCCGGTATCTGGCACTTTATGCCCGGCGGCCCTTTACGCTGGCTTGTTTGCAGTACCATGGTTGTCGCTCCTTGCATTCTGTTTGCCAGCGGACTGAAGCGTAAGAAGAAATTTCAAGTCCGTACTTATCATTTTTCCCAGTGATTTCATAACTGGCATATTATCCGATTTATTTGTAACTCAGCTCTTGCCTCACAAAATATCGAGCTATTCAGATGACCGCTTCCTTTATTCTCCTCGCAGTGCTTACAGTTGCCGGAACCGCGGCAGCCATGAGCATGCGCAACGCAGTCCACTGCGTCTTGGCGCTGACGCTTGGCCTCACCAGTGTTGCCATGCTCTATCTGCAGTTGGGTGCGCAGTTCGTGGGATTCACTCAAATCCTTGTGTACGTCGGCGCGGTGGCCATCCTCGCCGTCTTTGCCGTCATGATGACCCACAACGATAAGCCGATGGACCTGCCGGATTCCCATTCTGCCTGGATTGCCGGATGCATCGTCGCCGCCGCCGTCTTTGCAGTCCTTGCCCGCGCCATCGTATCCAGTGCGCCCACCGTGCAGGCTCAACCACAGCCTGCCGCTACAGTGCAGCAGGTCGGTGATGCCCTGATGCATCGCTTCGTCCTTCCTCTGGAGATCATGGGCCTGCTATTGACCGCCGCGCTCATCGGGGCCGTAGTCATCGCAATGGACCGCCGGGAGGAGATGAAATGAACTCCCTGCAAAGCTACTTGCTCTTGTCCTCGCTTCTTTTCTCCATTGGCCTTGCCGGCGCCTTGACCCGGCGCAATGCAATTCTTGTACTTATCGGAATTGAGCTCATGCTCAACGCAGCCAACCTGAACTTCATCGCATTCTGGCGATATGGCACGAACCCTGACGCATTGACCGGAATCATGTTCGCAATTTTTTCCATCAGCATCGCCGCCGCTGAAGCCGCTGTCGGACTATCAATCATCCTCGCCGCTTACCGCCATTGCCATACAACCGACTTAGACCGGATGAATTCCCTGAAAGGATAACTATCGCCGTCTTAATGACATATCGTTGTATTGCCTTCCATCGTCATTCTGAGAGAAATTACGAATCTCAGTATTTAATTCGCACTACCTAACAATTCAGTAGTTTTCAATAATCATAGTTATTTCTAGAACTCAATGACTTGGATTGTTTCATATTTGTGGCTAGTCCCCGCGCTGCCGATCTTTGCGGCGGCAATCGGCGCTCTCCTGCGCCGGCGAGACCGCATTGCTGCCGCATCGCTAGCTATCGGTTCCATGACCGCCTCCTTTCTGCTTTCCATCTGCGCGCTGCTCCATGTGCTCGCCAATCGCAGCTCCGATCAGGTCCTCACCTTCAACTTCCGCTGGTTCCAGTTTGGCAACGAATGGCTGAAGCTAGGCTGGATGCTCGACCCCCTGACCGCGGTTATGCTTGTCATGGTCACCTTTGTCGGTCTGCTGATCTTTATCTACAGCGTCGGCTACATGACCCATGACGAAAACTTTACCCGCTTCTTCTGCTTTCTCGCGCTCTTCGCCGGAGCCATGCTCGGCGTCGTCATCGCCAATAGTTTGCTGCTGCTTTTTATGTGCTGGGAGATTGTCGGCCTCACTTCCTATCTCCTCATCGGGTTTTGGTACAGCAAGCCGGAGGCTGCGGCAGCCGCCAAGAAAGCCTTCGTCACCACCCGTATCGGCGACCTCGCATTTTTGCTCGGCATGGTTTGGCTATACGCAAATACTGGTACGCTGCTGTTCTACGATGGCGGCGCCGGATGCCTGGAGCATTCCGCGCTTACCCAACTTGTAGCCCAGTCAACCGCCATCGGGCTGGCAGCCTCCTCAGGCATCGCGCTGCTCATATTCTGCGGCGCCGCTGGTAAATCCGGACAGGTCCCCTTGCATGTCTGGCTGCCCGATGCGATGGAGGGCCCGACGCCCGTGAGCGCTCTGATTCATGCGGCCACCATGGTTGCCGCCGGAGTATTTCTCATCGCCCGCATCTACCCTCTCATGAGCGCCCATGCGGGCATCTCCTACGCGCCAACCATCGCGCTCCAGGTTGTTACCTGGGTTGGCGCCATCACGGCTCTCTTCGGTGCATTGATTGCCGTCGCCCAGTTCGACATCAAGCGGATACTCGCCTACTCCACCATCTCGCAGCTCGGATATATGATGATGGGCCTGGGTGTTGGTGGCGTCGCCGTGGGCATGTTTCATCTTATTACCCATGCATTTTTTAAATCTCTTTTATTCCTCGGTGCCGGTTCGGTTATTCACGGCTGCAACGGCGAACAGGACATACGTCGCATGGGCGGCCTGCGCAGGTTCATGCCCATCACCTTTGCCGCATATGCCGTGGGAATGCTCGCACTCTGCGGATTTCCCCTCTTTTTCTCCGGATTCTGGAGTAAGGACGATATTCTCCGTTCCGCGCTTACCTGGAGCGTCTCCCGCACGCCCTTCTACATGGGCGCATTCGGTGCTCTGCTGACGGCCTTCTACATGACACGCCAGGTCTACTATGTCTTCGGAGGCAGTTCGCGCTTGGCAGAATCAAGTCACGACTTACTTTCCAGCTCTCATGCAGCAGGTTCCACTCATGCCTCTGCGTTGCCCCACGAAAGTCCTACGGTTATGACGGTTCCTCTCGTCATACTAGCTGCATTTGCCATGCTGCTTGGTTTTATCGGCACACCCGCATGGCCGTGGTTTCAATCCTTCCTCGACGGCACGCACACTACGTTTGCTTTTTCCGCCTTCTCCGGTCTTAATGTCCTGCCGGTCATGATCTCTTCGTCTCTTCTCGTCTTCTGCGGTCTCGGCCTGGGCTGGGTGCTTTATGGACGCAAGCCGATTCAAAGCGCGGACGACCTGGATGAACTAAGTAAGTTGCAGCCGTCCGTCTTTAGCTTTCTCGGTCACGCGTTTTATATCGACGCCGTCTATCGCGCAACTCTGATTCGCTGGAACATTTGGTGGTCTAAAGTCTGCGACTGGCTCGATCGCTGGGTATGGAATGGCGCGGTGCAAACAGTCTCCTACTTCGTCGTTGGCGTTGCTCACCTGGACGACTTTTTCGACTCATCCATCGTGAACTCCGGCTTTGATGGGAGCTGTCAGGGCGTCTCGCGTAGCGGGCAGATTTTGTCGCTGTTTCAGAACGGCCAGGTTCAAAGTTATATGCGGATCATCGGCTGCGCACTCATCGTGCTCGTGATATTCCTGCTTTGGGGGGCAAAGGTATGACCGCCTTTCCCTGGATTACTTTCCTGACCTTTTTCCCACTCGCCGGAGTCTCTTGTCCTTCTGATATTTGGTGGACTCGGCAAATCGTTCGCTCGCTACTCGGCGCTGGCATTTAGCTTCGCCGCACTCGTGCTAACCCTCATCCTATGGCTCCATTTCGATGCCTCCTCCGGGAGTCTTCAATTTCAACAACATATCAGTTGGATTCCTGCTCTAGGCGTTGAATA
>CAWERM010000248.1:0-5789 GCA_963810995.1 uncultured Acidobacteriaceae bacterium
GTGCGGATCACCGACGTCCGCCAGATCGTGCTGACAGCGACCAATAACGTGCCGGTGCGGATCGACGATGTTGTCGAGGCCGGCCGCCGCGACCGGGCCAGCCTGTCAGTCAGAAGGGGGTCATCGTCGGCTACCAGACCCGCCTGGGCCACAGTCCCACCGCCACAAGTAACCTCATCCATATCTATGTCTGGGGCTGGGCCATCGAGTGGGTCTTCTTCTTCCTGGAGATCACCGCTGCCTTGCTCTACCTCTACGGATGGGACAAGCTCGAACCCAAAGTCCATGAATGGTTCGGGTGGGTCTACTTCGTTGCCGCCTTCGCCAGCATGGTGGTCATCAACGGCATCATCACCTTCATGCTCACCCCCGGCAACTGGATCGCGAACCACCAGTTCTGGTCAGGATTTTTCAATCCCACCTACCTGCCGTCGCTGCTCTTCCGATTCTGTATTTCGCTGGCCCTCGCCGGTATCTATGCACTTATCACCGCCAGTGTGCAGCGGGATGCCGCGCTGAAGGCGCGCATCGTGCGCTGGGGAGCTCTGTGGACTGTGCCATCACTTCTTCTTCTTCCCGTCTTCGCCTGGTGGTATATCCGCGACATTCCCCCCGTTCTTTGGGCCAGTGCTCGCGGGGCCATGCCCACCGGAACCCACTTTGCCCTGCTCTCCTGCCTTCTGCTTGGCGGGACGTTCCTGCTTGCCCTCATCTCCCTACTACGTCCCACCCGACTGCATCTGGCCTTCAGCCTTGTGCTTGCGGTGGTCGCCTTTGGCGCCATGGATTCCTTTGAGTTTGTCCGCGAGTCGGTGCGCAAGCCCTTCATCATCACGAACTATCTCTATGCCAACTCGCTCTACTTCGCCGCCATGCCCGGTGACGGTGGGTTCACCGTGGACAACCTCAGCAGCACCGGTGTTCTGCAAACAGCAAAGTGGGTACAAAACCGCAATCTGACACCGGCCAACCAGGTTGCCGCCGGTCGTGAGATCTTCCGCGTGGAGTGCGAGAGCTGCCACACCACCAACAGCTACCGCGGCGTTCACCAGTACATTGTCAAGCGCCAATGGGACCAGGATAAATTGCACGCCATGCTGGGTGTCCTGTTTATGATGCACAACAATGTCATGCCTCAGTTTGCCGGCACGGACGCTGAGTTGAATGCCCTCAGCGCCTATCTCGGCTCGCTGCAGCCCATGCATCCACACCCGGACCTTCATCCCGACGGCAGAACGGTCTTCGAGCAGAACTGTAGTATGTGCCATCTGGCGCGGCCCGACGATCATCTCTTCACCGATATGCCGAAGGACCCGCAAGCTGCAGTCGCCGCCCTGGCTAGCCTGCCTGCAATGTTCCCCATCATGCCCGATCTCAAGTTGTCCGAGGACGAGCGTCGCGCCCTGGTGCAGTGGGTCAATACTCAACGCCCCACGCAAGCAGCCAAAGGAGGTAACTGAGATGTTCAATCCCAGCATGGTCCCCACGCCCGACCCCAATCCGCTGCCTGCTCCCTTTTGGGTCTTCAAGCTGCTTCTGGTCGTCACCTTCGCCCTCCACATCCTCGCCATGAACTTCATGCTGGGCGGAGCGCTGCTTGCTTTGCTCGCTCGCTGGAGGCAGAAGGGAAGTCAGTTCGGCACGCGCATCTTTAGCGACGTGGCCAAAAAAGTGCCCGTCATGATGGCGGCAACCATCAGCCTGGGTATTGCCCCGCTTCTCTTCGTGCAGGTCCTCTACGGACAGTTCTTCTACACCTCGTCCATCCTGGTGGCCTGGCCCTGGTTCCTTGTGCTTGTGCTGGTGGTCTGCGCCTACTACGGCTTCTACTTTGTCTCGTATCAGGGCGAGCGGCGTCCCCAGGCGGTTGGACGCGTCATGCTCTTCAGCACCACCCTTGTCCTCATCATCGGCTTCATCTACACCAACAATCTGACCCTCAGCCAGGTCCCCGCCCACTGGGCGCAAAAATACTTCTCGTCCACCTCAGGCTGGGACCTCAACCTCTCCGAGCCTACCCTCGTTCCGCGTTATCTGCACTTCATGACAGCGGCCGTGGCCGTTGGCGGCCTCTACCTGGTCCTCATAGCGTGGACCAAGTGGAAGCAGGATCGCGAGTATGCACGCGCCATCTTCCAGCTCGGCGGCAAGGCCTTCCTTTATGCCACCATGGCCCAGGTTGTGATTGGTTTCTGGTTCCTGTTCAGCCTGCCCAAGACCCTGCGCATGGTGTTTATGGGCACCGACCCGCTGGCTACCGCGCTACTCTGTTTCGGTCTGGTAGCAGCTCTGACCACCATCTTTATGATGTCCTCGGCCCTCAAGAAGGACAATATCCGTCTCGCGGCGCTCGGCGTCACCAGCATCACGGCGCTCATCGTCTTCAGCATGTCCGTCATGCGCGAACTTCTGCGCATGGCCTATCTCAAGCCCTACTACAACCCGCAGCAGTTCGCCGTGCAGACGCAGTGGTCGCCATTCCTTATCTTCCTGGGTCTCTTCGTTGCCGGGGGTGTCTTCTGGTTCGTCATGTTAAAGCGCTACGGCCTCTTCAGCCGGACGAAACCCGTGCAACCGTAACCGCGCCTACTTCGCCAGCGTGCGGATGTAACCCACCACGGCCTTGATCTGCGCGTCCGTTAGCTTGGCGGAGAAGCTGGGCATCTTGTCCTTGCCGTTCTTCACGATCGTGATCAACGCGGCGTCCGGCGTCTTCACCACTGCCGGGTCCTTGAATGACGCGGCCTTGAAGGCCTTACCCACCGGAGTGGCGGCCAAGCCATCGTCGCCATGGCACAGAGCGCACTGCGCCTTATAGGTGTCCGCTCCGGAGCCTTGCGCGTATGCAGTTGTGACAACCGATGCTGCTAGACAAAGTATCGCAATACGGCTCAGATTCAATTTCACTTGAATGTCTCCTTAGACGGAAGATTTACATCGTTGAGGTTTGTACCCGCGAGTCCGCTCCAAACTCAAGTATAACCGCCGCTCGCAATCGGCGTCACCACACAGCGAAGGGCAGAGCCGAAGCCCTGCCCCTCGTGATGCATCCTTCTTACTCCTGTCAGTCTTACTTCGCCGCTACCGGCGACAGCGTGACCTCCGGCTCCTGCGACAGCCCATCCGTAACCTCCACCGGCTTGGTGTCGAAGATGACGGTTGCGGGCTTCAGTCCCTGACGCGTAGCTGTCAGCGTGACGGATCCCGCGTCCCTGGTGGAACGCATGGCCACGCGGTTGATGCCGTCCTCGGTGTTCAGATACAGGTTGTTCGTGCTGTTGATCTTGCCGGAGTTATAGCCTCCGCGCCAGATGGCGGGCCGGTGGCCGAGACAGCCCTGCCTGTCGAACTCCATGTGAAATCCACGCGCGCGTCGTCGGTCGGGCAACGCTGGCCCTTGGCGTCCACCACTTCCACGTCGATCAGCGCCATGTCCTCGCCATCGGCGCGCACGCCTCCGGGCGCCGTGTGCAGGGTCAGTTTGATCGCCGCCGGTGGCCCTGCCGTCGTCAGTGTGTAGTTTCGCGACCGCTGCCGTGCCCTTGTATCCCACGGCCTTGATCGTGCCCGGCTCAAACGCAATGTTGGGGAAGGTATACAGGTAGCCGCTTCCGGCGTCGGTCATTTTGCCTTTGGATGCGCCGTTCACGAACAGTTCTACACTGTCCACGTTGTTGGCCACCACATAGATCGGTCTTCACCGTGGGGTTCCCGTTGGGCTGCTTATCCGGATACGACCAGTGCCCGATAATGTGGATGTCGGGCTTCTCGTTCTGCATCACCTGCTCCACGAAGTAGGCTTCCTTGGGCAGGCGCACCGCGTCCACCTTGCCGCTCACGCGCGATACTTCGCTGGAATCCTGCCGTCCGTCGGCAGCCTCATCCGTAAAGTAGATGGAGGCGTACGCGGAGTACTTGGCATGCGCCGGGTCGGTGTTGGAGATGCGGTTGGAGTAGAAGTTCCAGTAGCGCTTCACCTGCGCCACGGCAAAGCTCTCCGAGTTGTAGTTCCACGTGTCGTTCGGCCCCTTCTTGAACCCGTAGTACGGCGGCGAAAAGTCGTCCCAGAATCGCCGCGCGCCTTCATCGCGGAAGTCCTCGGTCTCGATCAGCGGCGCGCGGTTGCGCACATTGTCGTTATACGGTCCGCCCAGCATGGTGCCGGACCACTCCGCTGCGGCCACCGCGTCCGGTTGCTGCGAGCGAGCGGCATCCCATGAACCGTCCGCCATTCGGATCATATTGCTTGCGCAGGGCCACCATCTCCTGCATCTGCGGCCCGGTGACGCCGGTATTGCCCGCCTCCCACATCAGGATGCTTGGGTTGTTGCGCAGGTAGATGATGCTGTCGCGCATCACATCCACACGCTGCCGCCACTGCGTGCCCCAGGAGTCCTCTTCCTTGTCGCCCGCCGGTGCAATCTCCACGATGCCGAAGCGGTCGTAGGATTCCACGTCCTCTTTCTGCGGCGTCACATGCATCCAGCGCATGTAGTTGGCGTGGTCGTCGCGAATCATCTGCGCGGTGAAGTCGTGCATCCACTCCGGATAGCCCACGCCCACGCCGGCCCATTCATCCGCCGAGCGCTCCGAGAAACCTTTCAGGTATACAAACTTGTCGTTGATATAAACGCCGCCCGTGCCCGCGCCGCCCTTGAACTCCACCTTGCGGAAACCCGTGGTGATCTTGGTGGCGTCCACCACCTTCCCGCCCAACCGTCAGCATGGTGTACACGTCGTACAGATACGGGTCGTCCGGGCTCCAGAACCGCGCTCCCGTCAGCGCTCCGCTGGCCGTCAGAATGGATTTTGTCGCCTGCGATGATATCGGCGTTGCTGCCATTGAACGTGGCCCGCACCACGCCGTCCTTGTCCACCACCACGGCCGACAGGCTTACATTGGCACTGCTGCGCCCGCGTCCCTGTGTGGATTGTGTACTTGCGATTCCACATGCACCGTGCAGCTATGGCCAGCAATGTTGTAGTCGGTGCAGTAGATGTAAGTGCCCGTGGTGCCCAGGCCGTAATAGATCGGCAGCGTCTGGTAGATCGTGCCCGTCACATGCAGCCACACACGACGGTTGATGCCTCCAAACTGCGGGTTAAAGTCGTTGGCGTTCCATCGATAGCCGGTGTCGGTGGCACGTTCCCTGTAGCCGCCGCTGTTGTTCACCCGCACCGCGATCACGTTCTCCTGGTCGCCAAAGTGCAAGCCGGGCGTCAGGTCGATGCCATATCCCGTGATCCCGTTCTCATACAGGCCGAAGGGAACGCCATTCAGATAGATGTCTCCCGCCTGGCGCATGCCCTCGAACTCAATAAAGACCTTCGACCCCGACATGTTGGCCGGCAGCTTGAAGTGCTTGCGGTACCACACCACGCCCTGGTACTTGCCGCGATCGCCGCCGCTATGGTCGATGATCATGCGGAATGAGTCGACATCATTGAAGGTATGCGGCGTGCTCACGGTGTCCCACTGCGCGTCGTCGAAGTTCACCACCTCGGCCCCCGGAACATCCTGCCGGATGAACTTCCAGTCGGAGTTGAAGTTGTAGGTCACGCGCTGCGTCGTGGGTGGCGCGTACTTTGCATCCGCTGACCAAAGCGGAAGGGTAGACGCAAAAATGACAATGGCTGCGAGGGGGAAAAACGCTCTGATCTTCATGGCGCGGAAGTCTATTCAGCCGGAGAATGACTGTCAAATCGGGCGGAATTGCCCCCCTCCATGACCACAATATGGGCACTCGCGCCGCGTTTCATATAAGATTCTGCGTTAGTTCATCCTTCGT
>CAWERM010000249.1:0-7989 GCA_963810995.1 uncultured Acidobacteriaceae bacterium
CCAGGGTGCGAGACTGGTTGTGTTACCGGTGTACGTCGAGAACAGATCTGTAATTGAAGTTATGCCAACCTCTCTCAGTGATTCCCTGACGCGGGCAAAGTCCGGTCGGTTGACGCGGGCCAGCACTTCATCCAGATTGATCTTCATGGGCGCGTCCTGCCCCATGAAGACCATGTCGTAGCCCAAGCCGTCGCGGAGATTGACCCAGACAGTGCCGTTGGGAAATGCCGCGAAGAAGGTGGCTAGCTCACTGCGGATGGTCGGCTCATCGGTCTCGTACAAGGGGACGTACAGGGTGAAAATGCCGCCCGGCCTGAGATGCTCCTTCACCGCTTCGAAGTACTCCTTGGAGTAGAGCGCGGCGGTGCCTTTGATGAAGACGTTCGAGCGGATCGGACGCGATGATGTCGAACTTCTTGGTTGTGGTCAACAGGTAGTGCCTTGCATCGTCGTAGACGATATGAGTGCGTGGATCGAGCGCGACGTGGTAGTCCTCGTCGCCGAAGAAGCGCGTGGATGCGGGAGGAATCACCGGTTCGATCTCGCACACTGTGATCTCACGGACGCTGGGATACAAGGTAAACGTCCCCGCCGACACGCCGGCACCGAAGCCTATACCGAGGACCGATTGTGGGTTGGGATGCAACAGAGCCGGCAGATGTCCGACCATGCGCTGTAGCTTCATGTCGTAGATCTCGGTGGTAGCTTCAACGTGGCCATTGACGTTGACGTAGATGGTGCCATTGCCCCATTGGGTGATCGCCACCGACGAGTTTCTGCCTTCCGCGGCATACAGCACAGTTGAACCGCCTGCCCTGAGGGCCATCATGCGGCCATAGGCGATAAGTTCGCCTGGGACGGGATCGATACTGCCCGCAAGCACAGCCGCTAGGATGATACCGGCGACTGCGGCGGCGCTTCCTTTAAGGGTAAACAGGGCGCGGCCAAGGAGGACCAGCGCGCCAGTAATAGAGACGAATACAAGCAACTTCTGCGTCTGCTGCGAGCCGATCCAGGGGATCAGGACGAGGCTGACAGCGAGAGCGCCGACGATGCCTCCCAGGGTATTGGCCGCATAGACCTTGCCTGCGACCCGGCCCGGATCGTCGTTCGGCTCCTGCAACGCGGCGCAGGCCAGCGGAAAACTCGCTCCCCAGAAGAATGCCGCGGGAAGTATCGCCACCAGGCAGCGCTTGAGGTCGAGCCAGTAAATTCTCCAGGCATTCTGCGTGGTCAACACATCGTCGATCCATCCGGGAAGCACATGGATGATTGCGAATGCCGTCCATGCGATGCCGCAGGCGATGCATATCTGCGACCATCCAAGCCCGGAGCGCGCGTCCATCCTCATCTTGCGCAGGACCCGCGTGGATATGCCGCTGCCCGCGGCCAGGCCCAGAAGGAAGACCGCGAGAATGATGGAGAAGACATACACCGTACCCAGCAGAAGCATACTGAGCAGCCGCGTCCACACCACTTCAGCTCCGAGTGCGGTGGCGCCGGAGAGCGCAATAACGAAGTACACCATCCAGCGCGGACCAGAAGTATTGTCGGTGGCAGCCGCAGGCAGCGGCATCTGCGCATCTGGCTCCACAGCCGTTATACGACGCGCGAGGACGAGGCTGCATGCGGCAACGGCTACGTTGATTGCAGCAGCAAATAAGGTAGCGGTAAGCGCGTTGTAAAAGCGAAGCAGCACAAATCCGGCGACGATGCATCCCGCAACCGCACCAAACGTGTTGGCGCCGTAGAAGTAGGCCAGCGTGACGTTGTCGTCCTGCTCATGCTGGAAGCAGCGCAGGATAGTGGGCAGCGATGCGCCCATCAGGATGGTGGGCAACAGCATGCATGCAGCGGCAAGCACTCCGCGCAGCAACATACTGGGCAGTCCGTGCTCCGCTCCGGTGATGTAGGCGCGGTCCAGATACGGCAGTCCAAGCTCGACCAGAACAGCACAGACGGCGATGCCGGCTTCCAGCATGGCATACGCCCGCAAGGGGTCGCGCTGCATGGTGCGCAGGTTGGGAAGCCAGAGGCTGCCGATGCACAGACCGCCCATGAAGGTGGCCAGCAGTATCCCGAGGGAGACCGAGGTCGATCCAATGGCAAGTTGCAGTAGCTGGTACCAGACGACTTCATAGATCAGCGCGCAGAAGCCGCTGGCCGCGAACAAGAAGAGAAGTGGAAGGTATCCCTTCTCGGTAGTTGGTTTCAATGTGATATTTTCCCGATTGCTAAAGTGTACAAACTATAGCGGGGCGGGGGTTTGATTGTCGAGCAGATATGGGGGACGCGGCGTAGAGCGTACTTGCTAGCTAGGCGGGAGCGGACGCGCAGTTACAATGCCCACGCATCGCAAAAGTGTGATGAATACGCAACCTGGCTATTGTGCAGAAGCAGTCTTGCGGTGTCGTGGGGCGGGGCGGACGGAGCGGGCGGCGATCTTCTTCAGCGTGCGGAGAGCTTCGTTGACGGACTCGGAGTCGGGGAAGGTGTCGAGCAGGTCGGGTGCGATGAGGACGATGTTGGTTCCGGCCTGCATGCGGTCGTAGTATTTGCCGCGAACGCCTTTGCTGAAGTCGAGGTTGGGGCGCGGCGCGAGCGGATCGGGTTGGTTAGCTTTGCTCATATTGTTCTCTCTCGGCTGCAGTGGTGAGTCGGGCCCCGATGAGTCGGATTCGCGTGTCAGTCTCAGTGTAAACGACGAAGAGGAGACGTTGCTTTGAAGATCGTCCGACGATGATGAATCGGGCTTCGTCTTCGGAGTGTTGGTCGTCCGGCAGGGTGGAGCTGAGGGGATCGTTGAAGACGGTTACTGCCTCGTCGAAGCTAACGCCGTGCTTCTTCCGGTTGCTAGCGGCCTTGGCTGGATCGAACTCGAAGTGGAGACGAGCGAATGGCATAGGTAGATTGTCTGTGACATTCTAGCGCAGCGGGAGCGGTCACCCACCCCAGCAAGCCAAGTCCGCTCGCCGGGGACCGCGGTTGTACACCCCACGGGCGAAGACCTGTCCGCGGGGACCCCGGTTCGCGCCTTCGCGCGATGCACCCATCTCAGAATCGAGAGTTGGGGCAGCCGGTCTTCCTGATACTCAAAGTCCGTGGACTTATGGTCATCTTCATGGTCGGATGGACCAAATGGATGACAAACGTAGACAACAGATTTTGCTAAAGTTTGGTCAACGAGTACGACGCGCTCGTATGATCGTTGCACTGTCTCAAGAAGCCTTGGCATTGGCGTGCGAGCTAGACCGAACCTACATTGGAGGTGTTGAGAGGGGCGAACGGAACGTCAGCCTCGTCAATATCTATCGGATTGCCGATGCGCTGAAGTTGCACCCGAGAGCCCTCTTCGATGCCTAGCGCGCCGGAGTATCTCAGAACGTTGCTTGGACGTCTCCGTCTTGCGCGCGAGCGAGCGGGAGTGGATCGAACGACTCTGGAAGAGACCTTGATCCTTGGTCCAGGTTGGATCGAACGGTTTGAGACGAGTGCGACTGTTCCTACGATTGACATGGTTCTTGCCATTTTGAATGCGGTGGGTTCTGATTTCCCATCCTTACTGAGCGGACTTCCAGAACCAGATGACGCGTCGATTGAGCGCTCGATTTTCGCTGAAGAAATTCCAGCGGGCCTCCTGATGAATTTCCGTTATAGCAGTTTTGACGCGCAGTACACGCTGCCAGGTGCCAGTCTTGAAGAATTCGAGGTGGTAGTTAAATCACTACGCGATGGCTTGGCACGCCTCGCCGTGCCATCCGTTGGTTCGACCGAAGCAATCAAGTCTGACTCAATAGCTCGTGCCTTTCTGACAGCAATGCAGTTGTGGCCATTAGCAAACCCCTCAGACATCTGGTGGTTCGTGATTTACAGAGCATATTGTGATCCATTCAATCACCCAGCAAGGTTTGCTCGATTGGACTTTCCCCAAAGTTGGAAGCGTGCTGGTGGATGGGCTCTTGAGGAGGTATTGGTAAGACACTACGGCCCGTATTTGAGGGAGATCGGAATTAACCTTGTCATAGCTGATGCTCCAACGAAAGCCTCCATGGTCGAAAATCTTGGCTTAGCTGACAGAATCGAGGCCGACAAGATTGACGTTGTTCTTACCGGAGAAACCGAAGAGGGTCCGCGTTTCTTTGGAATTGTAAATGTGAAGGCGAGCTTTGCTGAACGCCGAACAGACGATGTCGATTTAAGTAAGGCGCTCATAAAAGCAGGTTTTACCAGCGCGTTTTGGACGATGGATTGCAAGAGTTCTCCCGGCAATTCACCTATCAATCGCGGAGAGTTAGGCTCGGCCGAGGGAGGGCGCCGTAGCGCGAAGCGGAGAGATATAGAAGACGATGGTTACTTCACTGGCTGTTTCTCTTACAACCGGAACACTCAGCCTAGCAGTCCCTCGTTGCCAGATGAGAGGCGTGTATTCGTATGCGATTTTTCCACGCCGAACGATGCATTCAGCACCTTTATTCGTCAACGCTGGCAAATATTCCAGACGCTCTGAATAGGGGAACGTCAGTTTTTTCGATGGCCCGCAACCTCATATTTGAAGCATTCACTTGCTGGCTATCAACCTCGAATCCTAAATAAGTGCAGCGAAGCTTTAGTGCAGCTATGCCCGTAGTTCCAGAGCCAGAGAAAGGATCGAGTACCACTGTGCTGGGACCAGTACGTCCATAAGCTTCAATACACCTTCGCGGAAGTTCTTCCGGAAACCGCGAATAGTGGGCGAGTCCGTCAATCTTTTCATTTGTGATATCCCACACGCTTCCGACGGGTGGTGATACTCGGAAGGAGTGATCCTCGTTTTTTGCTAGCAGAAATATCGGCTCATGCTGTCGATGGGGGCGACGGCATCGACCCTCCGGCATTGGATTTCGCTTCCGCCAAATCACTTCGCCCCTAAGCAGAAAACCTTCTTCGCAAAGGGCCGCCATCAATCTAGTTGGCAGTCCCAAAAGATTGCCGTATTTCAGCCATCCTTCGGATTGATTGACAAACGCCTTTCGTTTAGCGCGTGGTTTGATGTATGCGGAATTATTGTCTGCAAGTCCAGCCTTCTCTGGACCTAGGCTAGAGTAGACTCTGTCGTCTATTCTCCAATTCACGGGTGTGTTGTAGGCGTCACCTAAGTTGATCCACACTATGCCGTGGTCTTTGAGTTTCGGCAATATCCCAGAAAAAACTTGAACAAGAAACTCCAAGTACTCTCTTGGGTCTTCTTCAGTTCCGGTTCCGTCAGATAGTCTTTGCCCCCAATACGGAGGGCTGGTGACTACTACGTCGACGCTCTTTTCCGGCAGGAGACTTATTAATGTCTTGCAGTCCCCTTGGGTCACTGTATCCGCTTCAAACGGCCCGATCTTGTCGATCATAAGCGTCTCCAAGCACGATGATACACAAAGTCATCATCCCCAGTACGGCATTACTTCTAGTATCCACAACTCTGTGCAGGCGGGCTGTTCAAAACGGGAATGGTTCACTGCAAAATAGCGGTGTTGGGGAGGTGTTGGGCGATGCGGGATTGCCACTCGGCGGGGCCCGTTTGGTGGACGCTGGAGCCGAGCGAGTCGACGGCGACGGTGACGGGCATGTCTTTGACCTCGAACTCGTAGATGGCTTCCATGCCGAGGTCGGCGAAGGCGAGGACGCGGGCCGACTGGATGGCCTTGGAGATGAGGTAGGCCGCTCCTCCGACGGCGATGAGATAGACGGACTGGAACTCGCGGATGGCGGCGATGGCTTCCGGCCCGCGCTCTGCCTTGCCGATCATGCCGAGCAGGCCGGTGCTGGCGAGGACCTGGCGGGTGAACTTGTCCATGCGGGTGGCGGTGGTGGGGCCGGCGGGGCCGACTGCCTCGTCGCGGACGGCCTCGACCGGGCCAACGTAGTAGAGGAAGCGGTTTTTGAAATCTACCGGCAATTTTTCGCCGCGGTTGAGCATGTCGGTGAGGCGCTTGTGCGCGGCGTCGCGGCCGGTGAGCAGCTTGCCGGAGAGAAGAAGGACTTCGCCGGTCTTCCATGTCTTAATGTCGTCGTGCGTGACGGTGGCGAGATTGACTCGGCGGGCGTTGGCGGGTGCGTAGGTGAGCTTGGGCCAGGCGGCCAGATCGGGAGGCGCGACAGCCACAGGCCCAGAGCCGTCGAGCCGGATGTGCAGATGGCGCGTAGCGGCGCAGTTGGGGATGATGGCGATGGGGAGATTGGCCGCGTGGGTCGGGCAGTCCATGATTTTGACGTTGAGGACGGTGGTGAGTCCACCTAGGCCCTGCGCGCCGATGCCGAGCTGGTTGATGCGGTTGTATAGCTCGATACGGAGCTTCTCGGTGTTGGTGAGGGCCACGCCGGATTTCTCACGCTGGATGAGTTCGTGCATGTTGATGGGGTCCATGAGCGACTCTTTGGCCATGACCATGGATTTTTCGGCGGTGCCTCCGATGCCGATACCAAGCATTCCCGGCGGACACCAGCCGGCTCCCATGGTGGGGACGGTGCGGACGACCCAGTCGGCGACGGAGTCGGTGGGGTTGAGCATGGCGAACTTGGCCTTCGCTTCCGATCCGCCGCCCTTGCTGGCGACGGTGATGTCCAGCGCGGAGCCTGCGACCAGCTCGACGACGACCATGGCGGGCGTGTTGTCGCCCGTGTTCTTGCGGGTGAAGGCCGGGTCGGCCAGGATGCTGGGGCGGAGGAGATTGTCGGGGTTGAGCCATGCCTCGCGCACGCCTTGGTCGATCATCTGCTGCATGGACATCATGCCGTGGGCGGCGGAGGGCTCCCACTGGACGTTCATTCCTACTTTCACAAACGCTGTCACGATGCCGGTGTCTTGGCAGATGGGACGATGGCCCTCGGCGCACATGCGGGAGTTGATGAGGATCTGCGCGATGGCGTCCTTAGCGGCGTGCGACTGCTCGATCTCATAGGCGCGCGCGAGGTTGGCGATGTAATCGACCGGGTGATAGAAGCTGATGTACTGTAGCGCGTCGGCTACGCTGCGTATTACGTCGTCCTGGCGGATGATGGTCATATTGGCCCCCGCCTTATTCTAGAGCGGATTCGCGGGAGATGTATTGCCGTCAAAAATGACATCTACGGAGATTCTGGCTTCGCCAGAATGACGGCTTGAACTGCGTTGCGCTTACTTCTGGCGGCCGAAGCGGTAGACCACGCCCATCTCAAAGCCGGCGTTGTTCTGCAGCGATCCGCCGAAGGTGGTCGCGGTATAGCTGGGGGCGATGCGGAACGAGATGTTGGGGTAGAAGTTGAGGTCGAGGTTGCCGCCGATGGAGAATACAGGGCGCGCATCTGTAGAGGGCCAGAGGCCGAGGTTGGCGGCGGAGATGCCCTTGGAGTCGCCGTCGAACTTGCCGATGGCTGTGCCGCCGAGGGCGAAGACGCTGAGCGCGGTCTTCTGACGCAGGCGGAAACGATAGGTGGGGCCAGCCATGAAGGGATACTCGGATATCTGCGGGCGGCCAACCAGGGAGGCGAATGGATTGAGGTTGTCAATCTTGGCGTTGCCGTATGCGCCGCGCAGTTCGCCGGTGAGGCCAAGCTTCTGGTTGAAGTAGTAGGTGGTGTTGAGCCAGAAGGCGATCTCACTGTTCTTCTGGTTGAACTGGCCGGAGCGGAAGCGGAGATATCCGCCGCCGCCGGCAACCTCCCAGCGATGGGTGTAGGTGTCGGCGATCTGGCGGGCGATGCGTGCCTTGCGATTGGCGTTGGTCTCGCGGGGGGTTGTGCGCGAGAACTGCGCCAGGGCGGACGAGGACGCGAGTGCGGCTACCATCCATGCTGCTGCCAAAAGCTGTATGCTACGAACGAAACGGGACGACGAACGAACGATCAACGAGAACTCCTGCGCGCCTCCATTTTAGGACCCGGTGGAGGCGAGGTCGGCGCAGCGGACTAGTCCACCTGCAGCCACCTCCCTATTAGAACATCCAACACGGCGTTTGGAGTACCTGGGGGCGCGACAAGGAC
>CAWERM010000250.1:0-11621 GCA_963810995.1 uncultured Acidobacteriaceae bacterium
TGAGACGCATCTGCTCCGCGTCGTCGGTTAGGAAGCAGAGGTGGCTCATAAAATTTTTGGGGTCGGCTTGCGCGGGACGGTCGGAGAGCAGCTCGACATACTGATGGTCGTTGACCTTGAGGAAGGCGACGCTGGTGTCGGTGGAGTTGGGCTTCTTGCGGTCGTAGGAGACGTCGAGGCCGAGCAGGTCGTGCCAGAAGACCATGGCCTTGGGCATGTCGGAGACGTAGTAGGCGACGTGCGAGATGCCGGTGATGCGCGGGCGGGTGGGTGCGGTCTGCGCGAGGCAGGTGGTAGAGGCGAAAGGACAAGGAGGGCGGCGGTAGTGAGGAGGCGGAGTTGTGTGGGGCGAATCAAAATGCTCACTCAGCGGCTGAAGCCGTGATGAAGGGTAGCATGTACGGCACGTCTAAAGCCGTGCCCTCAAAGCAGAGAGGTCGAGATACGCTTGATGCCCACCCATCGCGTATAACAAAGGCGCGATGAGTGGGGCACCCGGCGAAGATGTAGAACCTGGCAACGACCGAGATTCTGAGCCAAATACGGCTCAGAATGACGACTAAAAACGGCTATCTCCACATGAAGTAGAAGCCGGGGGCCTGGTCGAGGAGCTTGGAGGGGTTGGGGAAGATTTCGTCGGAGTCGTCGGAGAGGAGGTCGAGGAGGCCTTTCTTATCGCTGGCGGGGCGCGCGATGGTGGGCTCGCCGGAGATGCCGACCGAGCTGGCGGTGTCCATGAGGGCGACGCGGAAGCCGCCGACCTTGTCGATGAGGCCGAGCGGCAGCGACTGCTGGCCGGTCCAGACCTGGCCGGTGGCCAGCGGACGGATCTTGTCGTCGGTGGTGTGGCGGCCGGTGGCAACGTCGTGGATGAACTGGCCGTACATGTTGTCGACGACGGACTGGAAGTAGGCCTGCTCTTCGGGGGTCATATCGCGGGTCGGGTCGCCGGCGTCTTTGAGCGTGCCGGCGTGGATGACGACGCTCTTCATCTTGGCCCACTTCAGCAGGTCGCCGTAGTTGGTCCACTCCATGATGACGCCGATGGAGCCGACGACGGAGGCGTTGTTGGCGTAGATCTTGTCGCATCCGCTGGCGATATAGTAGGCGCCGGATGCTCCGACGGACTCGACCGAGGCGACGATCTTCTTGTTCTTCTCGTGGCGGACGCGCAGGACCTCGTTGTAGATCTCCTGGCTGGCCGCGGCGCCGCCGCCGGGCGAGTTGATGTGCAGGATGATGGCCTTGACGGAGGAGTCGTCGCCGAACTTGCGGATCTGGGTGTCGATCTTGTCGGCGTCCAGGATGGTGCCGTCGATGTCGATGACGCCGATGCGAGAGCCGCCGAGGCCGTCGATCGTGGCGGAGGAGTCGCCACTGACGCTCTTGACGATTCCCCAGACCATCAGGGTGAGCAGGAGAACGACGCCAGCGAGAGAGCCTCCAATAACGGCCACCCAGAACCAGCCTGAGTGGCGGCGGCGGGGTGGCGGGGCGGCGCGAGGGGAGGCTGGCCATACGCGGGCGATAGGGCGTGCCCTGGCGAGTAAGGGCGGAGCGTAGGCGTAGGGCAGAGCGTAGGAGTAAGGCGGCGTGGGCGGAGCGGCAGAGGCAGGCGGCTGTGGCGGCGGGGGGGTGGGAATATCTTCCGTCATAATCAGGAGTTTAGATCATTTTCCTCCATCTTGCGATGAAGCTTTTCCGGATTACGAACCGAGCGTTCCTGTACACTTCCCTGCATGGATATTCACGCACCGCTACACCCGATACTCACCTGGAAACAGTTCTTTGTGCATATCGCGGTCGTCTCCTGCGGCATTCTGATCGCTCTTGGGCTGGAGGGGGTTCGCGAGACGATACACAATCACCGCCTGGTTCGGGAGACACGCGAGAGCGTGCGGCAGGAGATGAGTGAGAACCTGGAACACTGCAAGCCTGAGCTGAGCAGGGTGACGCAGGACAACGTGGATTTGAAAGCGCTGGTGGCCGACTTCCCCACGCTGGTCAAGGAGCATCCCGAGCAGATCAACCAGCGGTTGGCGAAGATTGCCAACCCGGGGTACTTCTTTCTTTCCAACTCGTGGCAGACAGCGCTCTCCACCGGAGCGTTGGAACACATGCCGACGGAGGAGGTTAGCGCATACGGCCAATCGGCGCAGGCGATCCGAATCTACTCCGGACTACAGATGGACGCCGAAAAGGAAGAGGCCGGGGCGAAGTCGTTCTTTGAGTCGCATCCTCATCTGACGTCCGATCAGGCCCAGGAAGGCCTAGAGCACTTGCTTCTGTTTTCTCACGCGGAGAATTCGCTTGCGTTCGTAGCGCCGCAACTGAGAGATGATCTCGATCAATCGTTGCAGGCAGCGTCGGACCGGTAAGGACCGCTGGTAGCGGATTGCTGGAGAAAAAGTGGGTCGCGGGACGCGATTTATGCGGCTAAGCTAATGGTTGGGACGTACTAAGCTGCATACAGAAGAGAAATGCCTGAACAGTTCGCGCTCCACGGCAATATGAATGGAAGCGGACAGTTACGAATACCCTAAGGATGGAATGGCGACACCACAGTTGAGCATCGTGATTCCGGCATACAACGAGAGCGCGCGCATCGAGCGGACGCTGCAGCGGGTGATGGCGTGCGTCGATGGTCAGGGTTGGGATGCCGAGGTGCTGGTTGTGGACGACGGCTCCAAGGATGACACGGCTGAGATTGTGCGTCGCTGGATGGAACGGGAGCCGCGCCTTTACCTGGTGCAGAACAATGGCAACCGGGGCAAGGGCTACAGTGTGCGCAACGGGTTGCTACAGGCCTCGGGCGAGGTGGTGATGTTTACCGACGCGGACCTGTCGGCCCCGATGGAAGAGGCAGAAAGGCTGCTGGCGGCGATTGCGCAGGGCGCGGATGTGGCGATCGGCTCGCGTTGGTTGGACCGCGCTCGGCAGACCCTGCACCAGCCGCTGTACCGCAGGTTCTTCGGGCGATGTTTCAACTGGGTGACGCGCACGGTGATGGGACTGCCGTTCAAGGACACACAATGCGGGTTCAAGGCATTCAAGCGCACAGCAGCGCAGGTGATCTTCCGTCTACAGCGGATTGAGCGCTGGGGGTTCGACCCGGAGATCTTGTTCATCGCCAGCAAGCTCGGATACACCATCCGCGAGGTCCCAGTGACCTGGGGACACGACGAGCGCAGCCGGATGAGCTACCTGAAAGACGGCATGAAGATGCTGGAGGAGATCGCGGCGATCCGGATCAACTCGATTGCAGGGCGTTACGACCGCGACATCGCAGCGCTCAAGGACACCAGCACCATGGTGACTGCTCCTGTGAAGCAGGAGAAGACCAGGGTCAGCACATAGGCTTAGGGGTTGGGGACGTACGCGTGGGGGGCGTAGGGTTCGACGGTGAGCAGGGTGGAGAGCATGGAGCGCTCGTTATCGGAGAACTGCGCACGGAAGGCGGCGGAATCAATGGTCTGCTGGCGCTGCTCGGGAGGCATCTCGCGCAAGTCGAGGATGACGCGAGCCATGACAAGGCGACGCGCCGGGGGAAGTGCATTCAGCTGCTGCACGGCTTCGCGCCACATCTGACGCTGGGGGGGAGTAAGGCGCTCTAGGGCCTCGTTGCGGTCGAGCATCCGGTTGCGCTGCTGCGGATCCATGCTGTAGAGGCGTTGCAGTTCGTTGAGCTCATGCTGCTGGACCTGCGGAGGTAGCTCACGAAAGCCCGGCTCGTTTTGCAGGGATTTCAGCATTTCGGGGAGCGGCAGGTTGCTGTGGTTGTCCATCCACTGCTGTAGATGTTCCTGGTTCTCCGCGGGCCTGGCGGCAATAATTGCGCCGGGCCGGGCGGCGGCATTGGGCTGGGCGCGCTGGGCTCTGGGAGCAGGCGGACGCGGCGGCGGCGATTTGGGTGCGCGGGCGAACACTGGCGTAGAGGCAAACAGCAGAACGAATGCCGCGCCAACACAGAGCCGGGATGGAAGATGCATTTTCATGATGAACACTGTGCGCCGAGAGGAACCGCACCAAGCAATGGTTGAGGATCAACCGATGGGCGATGTTCTGCGGATGAAGTTCTTCCCGATGGGGTAAACCTTCAATTCACGCTCGGACTCGCCAGATTCTCTTGCTGTAGCTGAAGTCTACTGCGTGTGAATAAGACTGCAAAAGCTTTTTTTGCACCTCCGATTTTGAACTCATCTTCTTTGAGTCTGTTTTCCAAATTTGATTCTCAGAAAGCTCGAAGATGTCCTTGACTCGACTTCAGATTTCCTCGGCAGCTAAAGCCGTATTGATTTTGCATCATTTACGGCACGGCTGAAGCCGTGCCCTTGAGCAAATCGGAGTTCTTCAGATTCTTTAAAGCCCGTCCCTATCAAAACGCCTAAACTCACTCCAATACATCTAGCTCTGTGGAAGCGCGGCACCGGAACTGGCGGCGGGCGCGTCCTGTAGCAACTGGTCAACCTGTTGCAATGTCTGCTCGTTCTTGTCCAGGAGCTGAAGGTCGTTGACGACCGCGGACGCTACGACCGGACGGGAGTGCTGAAAGGTGGCGATGCCTACGCTGCCTCCCCCGGCAATCAACAGCAGGGCCATGGACGCGGCAAGCATGGGGCGGAACTGCCGTCCGGTATTGAAGAGAAGGCGCGACCTGATCTGCTCGAACCAGCCTGCTGGGGGGGCAGACTGAAGCTCGCGAAGGCGGACTGCCAGCTTCTGGTCGAAGTAGGGGGAGACGGCGGGCGCCTGCCAGGTGTCGAGTAGAGCGAGGGTGGCCTGGAGCGAAGCGATCTGCTGCGCGCAGGAGGGGCAGGCAGCGATGTGGGCAAGCGCAGCGTCATTTTCGGGCGCGCCTGGATCCAAAAGCAAATTGGGGAGCGCGGCTTTGCAGATTTTGCAGTTCATCGTATTACTTCCTTTCCATCGGCGACGCGTCGTGTAGCGGCCTTGCGCGTCTTGCTGTGTGAAGCGGGCGGTGCTTGAACCGCCGGCCTTCCCGTCAACCAGGCCCCTCTAAAAATGGACGAGAAGCCGTGGACAAAAGTTCCTCTACATAAACTCCTTCAGTTTTTCGCGCAGGGTCTGGTAGGCGCGAAAGAGCAACGATTTGGTGGCGGACTCGCTGAGCTTGAGTACGTCGCCGATCTGTTTGTAGTCCATGCCTTCGTACTTGTGCATGAGCACGGCCATACGTTGCCGTTCGGGCAGCTCGAGCACATGCTGGCGAATAGCGTTGAAACGTTCGTGGCGGAGCAGGCTGTCCTCGGCGCTGGGGGTTGTATCGGCAACATCGGGCGTAGTGCCGGTGTCGGGGTCCGCCTGGTCGAGGTAGACGGTGGAGGCGGAGCGCTCGTGGCGGTTGTCTCGCGCGTAGTTGACACCCAGGTTGGTTGCAATGCGGTAGAGCCATGTACTGAAGCGGGCCTCCGCGCGATAAGTCTCGCGCGAACGGTAGACGCGCAGGAAGACCTCCTGGGCGAGCTCTTCTGCGATGGCCTGATTATGTACCATGCGGTACATAAAATTGACGATCGGCCGGCGGTACTTCTGAATCAGGAAATCGAAGCCGGACATATTTCCGGCGCGCAGTTCCAGCATGATGGCGGAGTCTTCCATCTCAGCGAAGTGCGCGGAACCTTGCACCACGGGGGGCTGTAGTACGCCATCGAGAAGACCAGGGTTGACAGCCAGGGTAGCCATATCCCGTGAAACCCCATTTTTGTCCTCAGGTTGCGCGAAATCTGTAAAATCCGCCGGAATTTGCTCGTCGGGCTGGTCGTCCATACCTGTTTCGGGAATGGCGTCCAAGTCACCGTACAGTGGCTTTCCGGCGGGATCGAACGACGGGGGGTGAGACCGCTGCGGATTCTGCGACGGAGGCGACATATGGCTTGCCTATTGTACTTGGAGGGAGCGAGCCGGAAGCGCACAATCCGATCTAGTGAAGAGGCTCGTCCCCGTGTATGCTGGAATAGTACGGTCTGCCGGATGCCGGATGACCTCAAGGCGCGGTGCCGGGCGCATAACTCAGCGGTAGAGTGCCACCTTCACACGGTGGAAGTCGTAGGTTCGAATCCTGCTGTGCCCACCATCTTCAAATAAATCAAAATAAATATCTTAGAGGCTAGTGAGCGATCAGATTATCGATCCATTTATAGGCACAACAAGGGCACAATAAGAAGCCTATGACCTACCCCCGATTTCTCATCCACTGATAACTGGAGTAGCCCAGTTTTTGACCCGCCCCACATAACTAAGCCGAAGGATGGTGGAGATTTCGGCTTGTGACCCGCCGCCGTTCTTCGGCACCAGCTCCATCTGATTGCGTCCTAGCTCGATAACGGCTTCAAGGATATTGTCCTGGAATATCTCGCCGTTCAGTCCTGCCTTGTCTTGTTGTTTAATGACGTGTTGTTCTCCGGCCGTTGAGTGTCCAATGTCTGGAACTGAACGATCAGGCAGGTTTGCCAGTTGCAGTGGCCCAAGCCATTCTTTTGTGGCGATCGCGATCCGGTTCGACCTCCGAATTACGCTTGTAACCTCACTAGTCCAAATCGGAACTAATAGGCCACCAGCTTGACGCTACCCAACAGGCCCGATGTCGCAGGCGTTGGCGCACCGCGGCCTCCCATTGCCATTCCGGCGGGCGGCGCACCAGCAGCGGGCGCTCCCGCACCAGTTCCTCCACCACGTCCGCCACGGCCACCACGCCCTCCGCCCATACCGGCGTTGCCAGGTGCTCCAGCAGGTGCTCCTCCGCCGGGAGCCAGGGTTGCAAGAGCAGGTGCTGTAGCAGCCGGAGCCGCACCGGCCGCAGGCGGCGGAGCAGCCGGTCTCGCCTGGCTGACGTTGGCATACACCTCAATCTTCAGGTCGTTCGCCCCCTTCTTCAGCGCGTCTGTCACGTCCCATCGATAGGGTTGGAACGATCGCGCACCCACCTCTTTTCCGTTCAACGTCACATGCGCATAGTCATGCACATCGGCGATCTCCAGATAGATATGCTTCCCTTTGGGTGCTGCGGTTGGGGTGAACTGCATAGTGTAGGTAGCCGGTCCCGCAAACGACCCCACGCCTAGCTCCTGCCACGGCTTAATCGGAGTGGTCAACTGTTTGCCGTTCAGGTCCAGCTTCCAGTCGCCACTCAAATCCGCAACCGATTCGCCGGATACAAACGAAGGCTCCGCGGCGGCAACCACTTTGGGCAGCGGCCCAACCACAATCACCTTCGCTTCATACGGTCCCAGCGCCAGCGGAACTGTTACCGAATCGCCCGCCGCCTTCGCAGCCGACATGGCATGGATCTCTCCTGTCGCCAGGTCCCAGTCCTGCACCGTGCCGTGTCCTGCGATGGTTGCCATGCGCGACTCTGCCTTGTCGCTCTCGTTGAAGAAGAAGTACATGTCGCCATCGGTCCATTTGCGATGCGTGTAGGTCAGCCTCTGGAACTCGGTGTCCAGCTTCACATCCGGCTTGGGAAGCGCCGCGATCACCGCAGGAGTTATGTCGCCCGACGGCTCAATCAGCGTGGCGAAGCTCAGGTCCGGCTTCTCCTTCATATCCAGATATGTCTTGTCCAGTACCAGCGTCGGCGTCTTGCCAACAAAGATCACCTTGCCACCCGCTTTCACAAACGCCTGCAAGCGCTCCAGCCAATACGCGTGATCACTGTCATGGACGGAAACACGATTGCCTTATAGGTTTGACCGCTCAAATTGGTGAAGCCGCCATTCGAGATCGTGGCCACCGAACTCAGTGATTGCTCGTCGAAGTAGTCCCAATCCACCTGGTGCTCAAACAACTGCCAGCCCAGCTTGGTCGTACTGTGGTCGGCGTCCGTAGCGTCCTGGCCGCCCAGCCATACGGTATGACTAGGCCGGTACAGCCCTACCTGAGCCGCCGGTCGGCCGATCGCCATCAGATATCCTCCCCGGTTGGCATACCAAATTGTTTGCGGCGTATCCGGCGGAGTGGGGCCGGACGCTTGCCCTGGCGCTCCCTCGCCGCCACCGGTGCGTAGCCCAGAGACCCGCACCTGAAGCGCGTTGATCCCGCGTACCAACTGAAAATTCATCTGGTATTTGCCGTCGACCCCCGAACCGCCGCCTTCTTCCGACCAGGCCTTGGGCTTGCCGAAGAGATGCGCCGCAGAACTCGCCAGTTTAGGAAAGTTGTTATTGGTACTCCAGGTCCCGTCCGGACGATGCACGGCGCTGGGTACAAGCTGATCCAGGTTGTCGATTCCGGGAACCTGCACATAGCGTTCGTCGCGGAAGTACTCGCCTTCGCCGCGCTCCAGTCCGATCATGTTCTCTTCATCCACCAGATGGACCAAATACTCCACGTTATGCGCCTTCGCCCAGTTGGCCTGCTCGCCGAAGAAGGAGTCTTTAAAGATATTGCTCCAAACATCGCTGTAATCCGCGCTGGCGAGTCGCGATTGTTCTGTCGATTGACGATTGAACCACTGAGGGATGTACGGGGTTACGTCATAGCCTTTCTGCGCCTTGAACTGCTCCAGTATCGTGGGGGTCCAGGGAGTGCCGTTGTAAGCGGGTTCATCGCCGAAGAAGCCCAGTATGATTTTGCCGAACTGGTCGCCCACCGCCGCGTAGTAAGTCTCATGCGTTATATGCAGGAACGCGTCCGTGGCCTTGGGATCGAGGTAGTCGATCAGTGAGTACAACCCGTCCTTTGCATGGGATCCGTCGGCGCGATTGAAGTTGCGAGTCGGCGAACTGAAATACACATGCCGTAGAAACGTCAGTTGCCACGACATGCCACGCTCCTCAGCGCTGGTGTCCTTCTCTGACGGTGTAATCCACTTCAACTGTAGGTCCGACGGCACCGGGACAGGCATCACCGTTTGCACCGCACCGCTCCGGTCCGTCTTGGTCGCCCATATCGCCATCGTGTTGGCAGGCACTGGCATCTCCAGTGTCTGCCCTTGCCCGCCGCGCAGCGTGAGGTCCGCGCTCAGTATCTGCATCCCAAGCTGCGGATAGCGCTCACTGATATACCCGCCTGCGAATCCGCTGGGATAATCCGATTCGTCCTGGAGCCACATGCGCATATTGCGCTTGGCCGCCTCTGCGACGGTGAACTTCACCTGATCCATGTGCCCCGGCGAAAGGTACGCCGGCTCGCCCGGGCTCCTCTTTCCCGGCGACATGTTGAAGATGAACATCCCATTCGCCGACATCCGGTCCAGATCAGCCGTAATCCGCTGCCTGACCGCAGCCTGGTCCGCGCCGTTCCAGCTTGTAAACGCGGCGATCGCTCCATACTCATGTGGCGGCGTCTTAAAGTTCGCCGCAACCTCGCTGGTGGACGGAACCGTCACCTGTTGCCACGGACGCGCGGCCTGCGCCTGGGTTTGCGCAATCGTTGCCATGTGCGGGAGGAACAAGATTGAAACGAGGCAGAGCGGGGCGAGGATATACCTGAGGACAACCTTCATTGCATCAACTCCAGATGGCAGAAATTCCTTCGCACCGGAGTATACTTACTCGCTTCGTCAGGTAGCAATAAGCCCGGTTTCGGCAACAATGCTGGCTTCATTAATAACTTCAACGAAGCCTTATCCCGAGATATACGCCAAGTCCAAGGTATTTGAACATCCTCTGAGCACTTCCTGTACCAGAATCCAATCGACTCCAGAGACGAATCTATCCACCCTTCCCAATATCAGAATCGGTGCAATCGTCCAGCATCAACTGCCTGTAATGCACGAGGGGATCAACCGGACGATGCAACACTGGTTTGCAGTTTACTCGCTGGAGTTTCAGGTAAAGTGACGCGCGCAGGCGTCGCCTGGGGCACTTTACCGAGAAGCTGATCGGATTCACACGGTGGAAGTCGTAGGTTCGAATCCTGCTGTGCCACCAACTAGAGCATTTCTCGACTTCATGTGAATTAGGAAAGAGTGTTCAAGGTGGCTTTTACTTCCACTCCAGCGACGAAGACCTGTCGCTGGGGACCCCGTTGAGAAAAAACCACTCTGCTGCGGTGACTTTTCTCCACATACTTCCGGAGAAATGCTCCAAATCTCTGAATCTACAACATTGCCAGAGCTTTCATTTACGTGGCTAGCGCAAGATGACCAGCGGCGAGGCGGCAGCTTTTTGCGGGCTAAAGCGGGGCTGACTGCGGAGAGTAGGGACGGAATGGCTTTCGCTGCGTGTATAGCGACCGCCTGGGCCCGTGCCGACGCTGCGGCCCAGGTTCTGGATGCGATCACGCAGGCAGTGGTTGCACTGTAGGGCGTCCTCGTCGATGCAGGCTTTGCCGGGATATATCTGGTACATCTGACGGTAGGGAGCGGGAGTAAGGATGGGCATGAAGACGTTGGCGCCGCTCTGCAGCCCGTGTTCGCGACCATCGACAGTGTTGATGGTAGCCAACGCAGTGGTGCTGGGAAGGTTCGCATTGGGGCAGACCAGGCGGGTGAGGGCGACAGCCTTGAGCACCATCCACTCGCTGCTGGGAACCTGGTCTATAGATTTGAGGTCGGGGCCAGCGGTTGCGACGCCGGGCGCGCCGAGCGGTGTGTCTGGGTGGGCGAGGAATGGGCCGATTCCGATCATGTCGAGATCGAGCTGTTCGAAGAGTTCGATGTCGTGGGCGAGCATGTCGTAGGTTTGGCCGGGTATGCCAACCATGACTCCGCTGCCGATCTCGTAGCCCATCTGGCGCAGTTCGCGCAGAATCGCGATGCGGTCTCTGCCATCTGTGCCGCGCCGGGGATGAATTGCTTTGTATAAGACGGGATCGGAGGTTTCGAAGCGCAGGAGATAGCGGTCTGCTCCGGCCTGGCGCCAGAGGAGGAGTTCGTCTGAGCTGCGCTCGCCCAGGCTCAGAGTAATGGCAAGCGGGGTCTCTTGTTTGATGGTGCGAATAATTTCGGCGAGCCATTCAGCCACGATGCCATAGTCCTCGCCAGCCTGAAGTACGACCGTCCCGAATCCGAGCTCGACCGCCTTGCGCACGGCGGCAAGGATTTCGTCGCGCGTCATGCGATAGCGCGGCATGGAATGCGCCATGCGCAGGCCGCAATAGTGGCACAGACGAACGCAGTAGCTGGAAATCTCGATCAAGCCGCGCAGGTGGACATCGTCACCGACGTTGTCGCGGCGGACCGCATCGGCACGGGCGAAGAGCTGATCTAGCGCGACGGGGTGGTCCTCGCGCAGCCAGCCGACGAGTTCGTCATGGGCAATTCGAGCCATTGCAGCAACTCCGGATTACACGTACACATCGCGCTTGCCGGAGCGGACGGCGGCGATCATGGGCTTGGCGATGCGCTGCTGTTTGTCGTCCATCTGCGCAATGTGAACCAGCATGTGCTTTTCCCCGGCGGCCTTGGTTTCGGAGCTAGCGTAATCCTCCAGATATTCAGTGAAGGTGGAGAGCGCGTTGGGCTCGCAGTGGTACTTGATGGAGCCGGGTTTTGCGATGTCCATAAAGTCCGTGCCGGTGCGACCGAGGCGGTAGCAGGCGGTGCAGAAGGAGGGGGTGAAGCCCATCTCGGCGATCTCGCGGACAACCTCGTCGACGGGGCGTGTGTCTCCCACGGCGAACTGGCTGCTGTTGAAGTCGCCCTGGGCCAACTCATAGCC
>CAWERM010000251.1:0-14304 GCA_963810995.1 uncultured Acidobacteriaceae bacterium
ACCAGTTCATAGACGGGTAGAACGCGGGTTTCGAAGTGGGCCTTGAGATGGAAGCGGTCGGCGAGTAGAGACTGCCGCATCATGTGATCCTGGTCGCTGCGCTCCGCGTTGTTCATCTTCTGCATTGCGGCTTCGAGATCGTCAGGGACCTTGCCTTTGATATTGTAGGGGTCCTTGTTGAGCCACTCTGGGCCACCAACGACCTGCGTCTGGTAGGTGGCGCCGTAGGCGTCCATGATGTAGCGGCGGATGCTGAGCGGGCTGAGAGTGAAGCTAGGCGGCAGCCTGACCACTCGGTCGGCGGTGTTGGAATCGACCGGCTTGATGGTGGCGACTTCGTAGGAGAGCGGCGGGCCGGTGGAATGGAAGAGAAGCAGTTCGGGCTTAGGCTGCGCGGTTTGCGCTGAGTCTGCGAGGGGGATTAGTGCAAAGACAACGGCAAGAAGTTTGGCGTGGCGCATGACTCGTTCTCCGCCGATCGAATACCGCTTGCGCGACATCCAGTGATGGAGGGACGAAGGCAAAAAGGAGGGGGAGCGCCGATTCTGCGACGCTCCCCCGGTTGTTGCTACTGCTGACCGACCACGACGATCATGAAGGTACCCGGCTTGGCAGCGGGACGTCCATTGGCGCCGGGCGCCATCTCCGCGGTGGGCAGGAAGAGGCGGTGGGTCTCGGCGTTCATGCCCATGGTGCGCGCTCCGGTGGGCGTCTTGACTACCTGCTGGACCTGGAACGCACCGGCCTTTTCGGCGGCGACGGTGAGGGTGCCGTCTCCCGCGCTGGCGAAGGCAAGGCCACCACCTGCGGCAGTGGCATCCACGCCCGCGCCGATGGGAAGCGCGGCGTCCACCTTGCCGGTTTCATCGTTCATCACCACCAGACGTTGCGGGTTGCGGCAGCCGATGAAGAGGCGATGGCTGGCTGCATCGATCGACATGCCGACCGGATGACCGGCGGGCGCGACCGGCCAGCGCTGGACTACCGTGCGCGTCTTCAGGTCCACGACGGCCACCACATCCTTGTCTTCCAGATTGACGAAGACCTTACCGCTGCCGTCGGAGGCGAGAAACTCCGGCGCGCCGCCAAGCTGAATGGTGTCAACCTTGCCGGTCTTGGGGTCGATGTCCGGGCTGAAGGTCATCAGCGCGTTGCCGTCGCCGGAGACAGCAAGCACTTTGTCCAACTTGGCGTCGTAGATGATGCCGTCGGAGTCGGGCATGGTGGGGATGCGACCGAGGGTGGCATAGGTCTTCAGGTCGAAGATGATGATCGCCCCCGTACCGCCGCCGTCGGTGATGAAGCCGCGGTTCAGCTTGGGTACGATGGCGACGCCATGCGAGCGCACCTGGCCAGGAATGTCACCTAGCACCTTGCCGGTGTCGGTGTCGATGGCCTGGGTGTGGGTGGAGCGGGTGACGAAGAGGCGATGGTTGGGGGCGTCGATGGTAACGTAGTCCCAGCTTCCTTCGCCGCCGATTTGAAAGGTCGATACAACTCCCCAGTTGGTTTGGGCGAGGCAGGGTATGGCTGCAAGGACCAGCAGCGCGGCCAGATGGGTTGCGATGTTTCGGATTGTTAGCAATGAGGTCTCCTTTTCAGCGAGGATGATAAACGCAGGAGCTTAATATTGTCTGAATATGGAGTGGATGGCCGCAAACGGCCTGTCTAAAGTAGAGATTGTGGATTATCACTGAATTAGGAGAGAGCAATGGAAGGGAACCATCCTGGGGAACACCTAGCGGAGAAGTTGAAGGCAATGGGCATGAGTGCCGCTGAGTTCTCGCGCCAGATTGGCGTGCCCACCAACCGCGTGACGCAGATTATGAACGGACGCCGCTCGATCACCGGCGATACGGCCTTGCGGCTGGCACACTTTTTTGCCACCAGCGCAGAGTTCTGGTTGAACTTGCAAAGCCTCTACGAACTCAGACTGGCAAAACAGAAGTCGGGAAGTGCGATCAAGTTGCTGCCCACCATCAAGAACTATACTCGCCACGCGTCCAGAGCTGCTTAGTGCTGTAGGGTGAGGGCGATCTCGTGGGTGGGGATGGCGCCTTCGCGGAGGATCATCCAGGAGAGGCCTCCACCGGAGAGATCGACGATGGTGGTAGGGGTGGAGCGGGCTGTGGGGCCGCCGTCGACGATGAGCGGGATTTGGTGGCCAAGCTGCTCGGAGACGCTGGCGGCCGAGGTACACTCGGGCATTCCGCGCAGGTTGGCGGAGGTTGCGGTGATGGGCAGGCCGAGGCAGGCGACGACGGCGCGGGCGATGGCCGCCTCCGGAACGCGCAGGGCGACGTTGCCGGTGTTGGCGGTGACGCGCAAGGGAAGACGTGTGCCGGCCTTGACCACGATAGTGAGCGGACCGGGCCAGAATCGCTCGGCCAGGCGATCGAATGCGGTGTCGATCTCGCGGGCCAGACCATAGGCTTGTGCAGTCTCGCTAATGAGCAGGGAGAGCGGCTTGTGGCGGGCGCGCGTTTTCACCTCGTAGATGCGGTCGACGGCACGCAGGTTGATGGGATCGACGGCCAGTCCGTAGAAAGTATCGGTGGGCAACGCGGCAACCTGACCAGCTGCGAGCGCGCGAACGACCCGGGAGATCCGATCCGGTTCGGGCTCATCCGGATGGATACGGAGTATCTCTGCCGTCAAGTTCTTCTCCTGTGCCAGGGGCGGAGCTGAGATGCAAGGGTAAACTGCGCATTTCCAGCATACCTCCGACCGAGGTTAATTGCGGAGGATGTTTGTAGGGTGGAGCGGGAAGAGTGATACTGTGGGCTGCGCGACATCCAGCACTCCCCCTGACGGCTAACGGGCCGGAGTGCAATACCACGGTTCTATATGAGTCCAACACCCGCCAATCCGCCGAAGCGACGTTTTCGACTGCCTAAGCGCGGCACGCGTCCGGCCAAGCGGCGGGAGTCTACGCGGCATTTATTGCTGCGGCGTCTGCTGGGCGTGCTGCTACTGCTGGTTGCTGGGGTGGTTTACCTGGCTCATCGTGCAGATCAACCAGGTTGCGGGGACGGATGAGGCGCGGCCGGCGGATGCCATCGCTGTCTTCGGCGCGGCGGAGTACGGCGGTCGGCCTTCGCCGGTGCTGCACGCGCGCCTGGACCACGCGGTGGAGCTGTATCGAGGAGCAGATGGCCCCACTGGTGATTACCTTGGGCGGCGGCAGCGAACTGGACAAAGGAATGACCGAGGGCGGCGTGGGGCGCGATTACCTGCTTGCCAACGGCGTTCCCTATGAGCGGATTGTGGCGGAGACCCAGTCGGTGGACACCGAACAGCAGGTAAGGCGGCTGGCGGAGATCGCGCGCCAGAGGCATCTGAACAGCATTGTTGTGGTGAGCGATGGGACCCACCTGTTCCGCGTGCGTAAGCTGTGCCAGGACGCGGGATTGATCGTCTACACCTCGCCCCGTGGACCGCTCGGGCACATCGACGACTACGACCTGGCGCTGCGCTACTTCCACGAGATGCTCAGCTATACGGCGTTGCGGCTACACCTGGAATTCGGCTGGATGCATGGCAAGGCGGACGCGTAAGGACCAGGTGCGAGATTCAGGGTTCGAGGAGGACCAGGAATGGAGGCTGGCAGGATGCCTTTCGGCTCCAATCGGCGGCGCGGGTGGTCTGGTTGATTTACAATCGATCCTTGAGCGTCGGCAGCATCGGCGGGAACGCGGGAGAAGTTTTGCATCGAGTGGAAGCGCAGTTGGCTAGGATTGGGAAGCAGCACGGGATTCAGAGAATGGTGCGCGCGGCAGCGGCGGTAGCGGGACTGACCGCATCGTTGGCGACGATCGCCGGCTGCGGAAGCAACTATCGGCCGGTGGTGAGCGCGATCGCCGTGGTGGGGCCGGCGGCGCAGCCGACCAAGTATGCGATTGCTGTGTCCAGCCCAACTCAGATCCCGGCAAACGGCCCCATCGCGTTTGTTGGCGCATGGAGTACGACGACTATCTACGCCATCAACCAGGGAGTCAGTTATCAGGGATTGCAGTATGTGAGCCTGCAAAACGCGAACGTCGGCCACAATCCAGCCGCCTCAACGGCCTACTGGTCGCAGTTGGCAAATGGGTCTTTGACCATGGTGGATTTTTCTGGCGACACGATTCTGGTGACCGCGCCGATGGGTCTGAATCCTTATTACCTGTCCCTGGACACTGCGGGACACACCGCCTTTACCCTGAACAGCGACAGGACCCTGACTTCCTGGCCGATCACGACCGCATATACCCCAGGCACGGTGCTGGAGTCCACGCTGCTGGCTGGGGCAAACCCGGCAAGCCTCTACGCAACGTCCAGTTCCACCTATATTCCAGACCCAGGAGTCAGCGCGATCGATCAACTGTTGGGACAGCCTCCCGCGCTAAAGCAGGAGTTACCGGTGGCTTCCGGATATATGCCGGTGTATGTGCTGGGTCAATCGTCATCGCAGAGGATCTATGCCATCAGTGCGGCAACCGGCGGTGGACCGGGACAGGTGGAGGCAATCGACAATTCCAGCAGCGCAAGTAGTTCGCCCACCATCTCGGCCACGATTCCGGTGGGACGCGGGCCGGTGTTTGGACTGATGACGACGGACACCCGGCGCGCCTTCGTTCTGAACCAGACCGACGGGACGGTATCCGTGATCAACGCACAGACCAACGCGCTGGACACTCCGGTCAGCACCATTCCGGTGGGGCCCCGCCCGGTGTGGGCAGACCTAGCTGCAGGCCTCGATGAACTGGTGGTGGCCAATCAGGGCACGGGCACATCGAACGGATCGGTGACGATCGTCAATATACCTCTGTGTACGGAGATCTCGCTTCCAACCAACCCCAACTGCGATCCCACCAATCCGGTGGATGCCACCACCTTCGGGCAGGTAATAACGACCATCCCGGTGGGCCCCAACCCAGTCATGGTGTCGGTACTCAGCGACTTCAGCCGCGCCTATGTGGCGAACCAGGGAAATCTCAGCCTGCCTTGCGGCACGGGGGCGGCGGGTTCGGGCACCACTCTCTGTTCGGTGTCGGTGGTGAACCTGACCACGGACACGGTGACGGCCACCATCCCGATTAACGGGCATCCTGCGTGGATTGCCACAACGGACGCAACCCCGATGGGCAAGGTGTATGTGGTGTGCAACGACTCCCAGGTGATGACAGTGATCGAGACCGATACCGACACGGTGGATACCACCATCCCGCTGCAAGGGTATGGCGTGAGCGTGCGCGTCACAGCGCCGTAGTTGGGTCCAACGGCTGCTATGCAGTACGCCGTGGTCGAAGGACTGTTTGCAATGGCCGTTGCCCGGTAAGTATCCAGATAATTGACGATCTTAAATTTATTGCACTCCAGGTGCTTCCTTCTGCGTATAAGCAGGATGAGGGCGTAGATGGCGATTGCCGACGACGAGTTCCGCAGCCTGATCGAGATCCACCAGCGCATGGTCTTCTCGATCGCACTGCGCGTTACGGGCGATCCCTCGACCGCCGAGGAGGTTGCCCAGGATGTTTTTCTGGAGCTGCATCGCAGCGTCGAGCGTCTGGCCAACGCAGAACACATCCGCTTCTGGCTGCGTCGCGTCGCTGTGCATCGTTCGACTGACGCGCTTCGCCGTAGGGCCCACCGGCCCGAGTTTGCTGCGGAGGAGTGGGAGGAACAACACAGTCTGGAGGACGACGCTCCGATCAGCAGCATCAACCTTCAGGCACGGCTCGATGAGTTGCTGCGGGCGCTGCCTGAGCCGATGAGGGTGGTGGTGGTGCTGCGCTATCAGGAAGAGATGCTGCCCGACGAGATTGCGCGGATGCTGGGCAAGTCAGTTGCATCGGTTAAGAGTCATCTGCACCACGGTCTTAAGCTTTTGCGGCGCAAGGCCGCAGTCACCATGAAGGAGTATGTCCGTGAACCAGCTTGAAGAGTTGAGCAGCGAATTTGAACGAGAACTGATGCGAGCGATGCGTGGCGTCGATCCGGCGGAGGGATTCGCGGATCGCGTGATGGCCCGCGCACAGGTGAACGCGAAGCCACGAGTCAGGTTATTTGGGATGCCGCTGCGTGCGCGCGTATGGACAAGCGGCGCCATCGCGGCTGCATTGCTGACGGGTATTTTCATTGGCGAAGAGCTTCATCTGCGCCACCAGCGTGAAGAGGCCGCGCGGCAACAGTTCGAAATGGCCATGCACATCACCGACCGCACCCTGGAGCATGTGCAGCAGCAGCTATGGGACGCGGGAGTGCGATTAGGGAATTAAGAGGATTGGCGACAGAAGAGATTCAGTATTAAGGAGACTGCAAATGACGAAGACAAAGCAGTTGGTTCTGGCGATGGCGATGGTTGCGACCCCCATGGCGCGGGCTCAGCAGGCGACAGTGCAGCCGGTGGTGGCCGATTCCGGCGATGCGATGCGGGCGACAACCGTCGCTCAGTCGATAGGCATTGCGTTCAAGGACGATCTCTTTGCCGGCACGGAGAAGTTTGCCAAGGGAGCCACAAACGTCTCAGAAATCAACCTCGATCCCAAGACCATGGGCCTGGTCCGGGGGGATAACGACGGCGGGATGGCGCACAAGATGAAGTTCATGGTGATCCGCAGCTACACCTACGACAAGCCGGGCATGTACAACATGGACGACGTGGAGGTCTACCGCAAGAAGCTCAACGATGGCACCTGGAGCTGCTCCATCCATGTACGCAACAAGGACGGCGCAACCGACATATGCTCGCGCACGACCCCCGGCAGCGAAGGCAGCGAGATGGTCATCATTTCCGCCGAGCCCAAGGAGCTGAGCTTCATCCACATGAGCGGAAATGTGTCGCTGGCCGACATGGCAAGGTCCGGCCGGGCTAACTTGAATCTGGACCTGAACGACACCGGCGATGCGGCTGCCAAAGCCCGTGATGCAGAGGCAAAGACCCGCGCTAAAGTGGAGGCGAAGACCCGCGCTGCGGAGGCAAAGGCCCGAGCTGCGAAGAAAAAGATCAGTATGAATGATGCATCCGAATCGACCACACCTGCGACTGATTCAAGCACGCCTGAGCCGTCTGCAACCCCACCTGCGTCTAGTACGCCCGCGAAGTAGCGGCACGGGCGTCTCCGTGCAGGGCAACGACGCAGTTATAGTTATTGGTTGCTTTGCAGGAAGCCGACGCGCAGTTCTTTAATCGGGGTAAAGTCCGTCATGTGCGCGCGCAGTTGATTGTCACCGGCCTTTTCGACCGGACCATCCCAGCAAAAACTTGCAAAGTTTCCCGCGCTGGACGAAGAGCCTGGACTTCGGCTTTCCGGCGCAGGGTCAGCAATCAAGGTGAAGTCCACAATCGGCATCACCCAGGTATTTGCTGTCGTCACGTTGAAGTCGACGTAATCGATTCCGTCTGCATGGCGGGGTTGTTGCATGCCCTTACGCAGAGCATTCAGCAACTCGGGCGTTGGGCATACACTTGCCAGCTCGGAATCTACCTTGCTTGCGTCGCCGGTTGTTGCATAGGCGATGGAGTTGCTATGGCCGAGCGCCGGCGTGTACTCATGGCGAATGTGAGTGGTGCTATGGGCAGGGAAGGTCTGCGTCCAGGAATACTTCTTGCGTACCGCCCAGTTGGGAGCGTCATTCGGCTTGACTAATAACCCTGCTTTGAGCAGACGGTCCTTCTGCTTTTGGGTTAGCTGCTCGATCTGGGATGCGCCCTTGTGATCGTAACTGTGTCCGAAGCTCTGAATATCGATCCCCATCGAACGCAATAGGGAAGTGTAATCGTGACCATTCGCCGTGGCCTTCACTTCAATGGCGTATTGGACCGGCTTCTGGTTGACCCATGCCTTGAAGTCTTCAAATCCCTGACTGGACGGAGGCCGTTGGTCCGACTCGTAATCGGGCATCTGAAACGCGAGATCGCTGTTGATGTCGGCGTCGCTGATATTACTGAAGTCGTAATCGACGACCACTTTGCTCTGGCTGACGGTGAGGACTTCTTTAGCGATGGAAATGTGGTTTTCGTGAGTAATCACGATTCCACCGACGGCGATGGAGGGGGCCCCCTCAGCGGCGAGGGCGGCGCTGCTTGCAAGGGAGGCGACAAGGATCAGAACGGGAAGAGGTCGCATAATCAGTTGAATGAATTCTCGCACGAGTTGACGATTATTGACGAACTTTGAACTCGTGCCGGCCAGGATTTGGGTTTAGGTAGACTGGTTGAACGGGAGGGTGTAATGGCGACTCCAGCCAGAATCGACCAGATGACCGATGAGCAGTTCGAGCGGCAGGCCTTCGCCGTAATCGTCCGCGAGTTCGGATTGGGCGGGCTTGCGCGGTTCATCCGCCTGCACCGCTCCGGCCCCGGAGACTACACCAACGACCGCTCTCAGTGGCTCTCCGGTCTCACCGTCGAGCAGATCGCCACCGACCTGAAGCAGTAACCTCCGTCCAGGGCACCGGGCCTATTGCCGGGTTTGAACTGGTGCTGGCCAGGATTTGGGCGTAGTTCAAGCTGATAGTGCTGTCAATGGGACATCAATTTTTGGCATGGATGAGTATTGCTCGATATGCATGATCCTCTGAGGTTCGGGCAATATCAGCAGTTCATGGCGCTCTGGAAATTCACTGTGGGTCTTTCCGTCGAGGATACGTCCCGCGATCTTCTTTCTTGTTCCACCCCATTGTTTGAAGAAAAAGGCGATACCGGCTTCCTCGCATTGCTCCCGAACCGACCTAACCCACTCGACCTTAAGCGGGTCTGGCGTGCGGGCCACTCTCGCCACCGACAATGACCCATGCAATGCCTGTAAGGTCGAGCTTCCCAACATCCTCCAGCAGAGGCTCGACGGAGAGGAAACGCACTGCTGCAGGCGCGGTCTGTAGATGTTTGATCCTCGGCACTCCGTCCCGTTTATTTTCAACACTCACGCCCCACCAGATGTTTTTCGCGTTAGCCGCAAATCTGAGCGGGCCTCGTAGCATACGCTTCATCCGGTCAGCTCGCTTTGTGAGGATCTGAAATGTATGCCACTGAGCGAGGATCATCACGCTGGCAATCTGCTCGATGTATAGGTCCGGGACCTTGTGGTGAAACAGGTCGCTCATGGAGTTGACAAAGATCATTCGCGGTTCCTTCCACTTCAAAGGCTCCGCGAGCTTCTCTGGAACAAGACGGACGTCAAAGCCCTGTTCAAAGGGGTGCCCTGGAATTCCGCGGAATCGCTCGGCAAAGCGCTCCGCGTAGCAATGTTTGCATCCTGCACTGATCTTGCTGCAGCCGCGCACGGGATTCCACGTTGCATCTGTCCATTCAATGGATGTGCCTAGAGACATTACCCCTCCAGAGGTAGCATTCTTTGATCGGTCGATGCTGCCCTAGCATGATCCCAAAATTCGTACGCACGCTGATGTCTTGAAAATAAAGCGAGGTGGTAAAGGGGTATATTCCGATCATCCGATCTTACTAGGTGCATCGTGTATGTAGGCGTGTTCTCGAATCCGAGAGTCTGCATCCGTCGTGCAAAGTATCCGGCGAGAAACTTTGGAAAATCTTGTCGAGGAAGTCCTGATTCAGCAAACTCGGCTTTCCATGTGTCGCTTCCGACGAAGCTATCAACCTTAGATGATTCCTGATTGATGTAAATGTCATATGCTCGATTTGCGTCCATGTGTAACGCCAAGAGGCAGAGTATATCCAGTCTTCGTTCCGCGAGCTTTTTCAGTGTTTCAAATTTGATGCTGAGATTGTATGGATCAACGAAGCACAGACCGAGGCTGCTCCGTCTTGGAATTGATGCAATGATCTTATCGATCTCATGATTGCAGTCACCTTTAATACAGTTAACTTTCCTCGATACAAAGTCTCTTTTGATGCGATGTTCCAACGCTTGAAAACTGTCTGGATCCTCCTCGCAGAAAATGTACTGATCGAAAGGGTCCCTCACTGATAGTGCTAAAACTGGAGAGCCTTTCAGGATTTTGCCATTTGTCCGCAGTTTGCTATGTCCTGCACCGGCGTATAGGTCAATGAATGTGCGGTGTGGCCATTTTTTCTTGGTTCCCGTCGAAAACTGGGAAAAATATGAGGAAATAAGACGATATTTTTCCTCCGACCAACCCCCAACATCATTGCACTTCAAGTCATCATCATCGACATACTCTGATTGGATTGTCATGATCCAACAAACATATCACCGCCGCAAGGCGAATAAAAGGTAAAAATGGAGCAAGCATTGTATTTATAACTGCGTTCCGGCATACTGGAAAGAGTGTCTCCGCCCTGGGCGGGGGCCAGTCATATGTACCACGGCCGAACGGCTCATCCAGCCAGCAGTTGAAGAACAGCAATTCAGGATGGGTTCAGCGAGCAACAATCGCTGCCGGGTTCGCGCGGTGGGAGACGAGGGAAGAATGGCTAGAAAGCTGTCCAAGAATGTGGTGAAGGCGCGCGCGCTGGTGGAGCGGCGGCCCTACACCCTGATCGATGCAGTCCCACTCTTGAAAAAGGTGAAGTACGCCAAGTTCGACGAGACCGTCGATCTGACGCTGCGCCTGGGCGTCGACCCCAAGCATGCCGACCAGATGGTGCGCGGCACGGTTGTGCTGCCGCACGGACTGGGCAAGACCAAGGTGGTTGCCGTGATCGCCTCCGGCGACAAGGTGGCCGATGCGCTGGCTGCGGGAGCCGAGTTTGCCGGCGGCGACGAGATGGTGGAGAAGATTCAGAAGGAAGGCTGGACCACCTTCGACGCGCTGATTGCCACGCCCGATATGATGAAGTCGGTGGGTCGGCTGGGCAAGGTGCTTGGCCCCAAGGGCCTGATGCCCAACCCCAAGACCGGCACCGTCACCATGGATGTGGTGGCCGCGATCAAGGAGATCAAGGCCGGTAAGGTGGAGTTCCGCACCGATAAGACCGCGCTGGTGCATGTTCCGGTCGGCAAGCTCTCGTTCGATCCGCAGAAGCTGGTGGATAACGCCATGACGGTGATCAGCTCGGTGCTGAAGGCCAAGCCTTCGGCGGCCAAGGGCAAGTACGTCAAGGGCATGACCATCAGCTCCACCATGGGACCCGGCGTACAGCTCGATTCCACCGTGTTGGAGCTGGCTGGCAAGGTTTAGAGAGCAGTTTAAAGAAACAGGCCCACTCTGGCGCGTGAGCGAGGAGCAGGCAGCGAAAGCGAAGAGGATTCAGTTATGCCATTGACCAGAGGAAAGAAGACGGAGAAGGTGAAACTGCTAGCCAGCGAGCTGGAGCATTCCACGTCCGCCATAGTGGGCACATTCACCGGACTGACCGCAGCCAAGGACAACGGCCTGCGCAAGGCCATCCGCGGAGCAGGCGGCAGCTACCATGTGGTGAAGAACAAGCTAGCGGCGCGCGCCGGGAAGGGAACCAAGATCGAGGCGGCGTTACAGGGGCTGAAGGGCGTCTCGTCCGTGGCCTACACCTCGGGCGACCCGGTTGCCCTGGCCAAGGCGCTGGCCGGCTGGGTGAAGGAGAACTCGGAGTTCACCTTCAAGCTGGGCATCGTCGATGGCAAGGTGATTTCGGTCGAGGAGATCAAGGCACTGGCTACCATGCCAGGCAAGGAAGAGCTCTTCTCCAAGCTGCTCTTCCTGATTCAGTCTCCGGCGCAGCGGCTAGTCACGGTGATCAACGCCGCGGGACGCGACCTGGCGGTTGTCATCAACCAGGGTGTGGAGAAGGGCAAGTTTGCAGGACCGGCGGCTGTCGCGGAGGCTCCGGCTGCAGTGGCGGAAGCGCCTGTCGCCCAGGCGCCTGCGGTCGAAGCAGTTACAGCCGAAGCGTCGGCTATTGAGACACCGGCGGCTGAAGCAGCTACAACCGAAGCGCCGGTTGACGACGCGCCGAAGGCCGAGGGCGCATAAATTTTGGCCTTGCACCCCCGGGTGCGCATGGCGGATTGCTAGTCTGGGCATCCGCACCGCGCAACGGAAACCTGGAGGGGGCGAGGCAGCCGAAGAGGGTTTCAACTCTTCGGATAGGTAGACGCAGTATACGCATAAGTTTATGAATCGAAATAGTTTAGGAGAGAGAATATGGCGGACATTCAGCAGTTGGAAGATCAGATCGTAAGCTTGAGCCTGCTCGAGGCTTCGGCGTTGGTTAAGAAGCTGGAAGAGCGGCTTGGCGTCTCGGCGGCGGCAGCGGTTGCAGCCCCGGCAGCAGGCGGCGGAGCAGCGGCGGCAGCGGCCCCGGCGGAGGAGAAGACCGAGTTCACCGTCATCCTGAAGGATGCGGGCGCGAACAAGATCTCCACCATCAAGGCTGTGCGCGAAGTCACCGCCCTGGGTCTGAAGGAGGCCAAGGACCTGGTAGACGGCGCGCCCAAGCCCCTGAAGGAGAACATCTCCAAGGAAGATGCGGCTGCCATCGCCAAGAAGTTCGAAGGCATCGCGACCGTCGAAATCAAGTAGTCAACCCCTCCGACTTGCGCACCGGGGTCAGAAAGCTGTATCCTTACCAATGGAGAACCGCCTCTGCCTTGGTGTGCTAGTAGGCAGACAGCGCTTCCGGACACCTCGACATTTCGTACACTTCAGGATTGCGATGCTTCAGCGTCGCAGCAAATTCATTGGTTACGGCAACATTGACTTAGGGTAACTTTGGCAATCCAGCTAAGGCTGGCTTCGGCATCTACGGCAATTATTCCGGTCTATCCCGCCTGCGCGGGCTACGGGGCCGGCCATCATGCAGTCTGGCGGCGGACATGCATGGTGACACAGGAACAGTAGCGGCAGCAAAACCTTGAGGCTAGGCGAGCTTCAAAGGGTGGCAGGCATCCATTTAGAGAAAGAAATAGTGCACAAGTCGGTCTTTGCGCTCACGGGGCGTGCTGTCCCTGCGAGCGCATCTCTGCGTCTGCACCAGCTCCTCTCCCCACCCGGAAGCGCTCGAAATCAACCCACGCGCACTTTATAGCAGTTCCCGCAGTCCAGCGAAAGTTAAATTTTTCGGCCCGGCAGTATGAAGCAAGAGATCAGCACAGGCGCACAAGCCAGACCGCACCGAGGGCGGCGAGTCGACAAAGCGCAATTGGTAGCAAACCCGGAGAGCAGCAGGCGCGGCTCTCCACCTTCGCGATAAGCAGCCCGCCGGCAGGGCAGCACAAAGCGAAGGCCCTCGAAACGAGATTGCCGAGAAGTTTAGGAGAACCCCAGCATGCCCAGCGAAATGCGCGCGATCCGCACCCGGCTCGACTTTTCCAAGATTCCCACCTCCATCCAGATCCCCAATCTTATTGAGGTCCAGCGCCGCAGCTACGAGCGCTTTCTGCAGATGGACAAGCTCCCCCAGGAGCGCGAGGACAACGGCCTCCAGTCGGTCTTCACCTCGGTCTTCCCCATCACCGACTTCCGCAATGTGAGCGAGCTGGAGTTCGTGGACTACGCGATCGGCAACTGGGAGTGCAAGTGCGGATACCTGAAGGGGCTGAACCATCTGCGCACGGCCTGCACCAACTGCGGACACATGGTGATCACCGATCCTTTCCATCCGGGAGACGTGCTGTGCAGCTTCTGCGGGACCTATAACAAGAACACACCCGACTTCTGCACCAAGTGCGGCGACCCGGTTGGTTTGCAGCTGAAGTACGACCAGGCGGAGTGCGAAGAGCGCGGCATGACGTACTCCGCCCCGCTGAAGGTCACCATCCGTCTCAAGATCTACGACAAGGACCCCGAGACCGGCGTCAAGAGCCTGCGCGACATGAAGGAGCAGGAGGTCTTCTTCGGCGACATTCCGCTGATGAGCGCCAACGGCACTTTTATCGTCAACGGCACCGAGCGCGTCATCGTCAGCCAATTGCACCGTTCGCCCGGCGTTTTCTTCGAGACGGCCAACAACCGCACCTACTTCCTGGGCAAGATCATCCCCTACCGCGGCAGTTGGGTGGAGTTCGAGTACGACCAGAAGAACACGCTCTACGTCCGCATCGACCGCAAGCGCAAGTTCCTCGGCACCATCTTCCTGCGCGCTCTCGGCCTGCGCACCGACGAAGAGATCCTCAAGACCTTCTACACCGTCGACACCATCTAGGTGAAGGACGGCAAGCTGCACTGGAAGGTGACGCCCGAGGTCCAGCCGACCAACCTGCAGGGCACGCGTCCGGCCGTTGCCATCACGGCCAAGGGCGAGGAACTTGCTCCCGCCACGCGCAAAATCTCGCCCCATTCATTGAAGCTCGCTCCGCTCACACAAGATCGAATCGGTGGAGGTGGAGACTGGCGAGTTCGACGGCGCCATGACGGCTTCGGACGTGGTGGACATGACCACCGGCGAGCTGTTCTACGAGGCCA
>CAWERM010000252.1:0-3055 GCA_963810995.1 uncultured Acidobacteriaceae bacterium
TCCAGTTCGACGAAGAAGCCGTATCTGGTGCAGGAGAGGATGATGCCCTGGAAGTCTTCGCCGACGCGGTCCTCCATGAAGCGCATCTTCTTCCACACCATCAACTCGCGTTCGGCGTCGTCCGCGCGGCGCTCGGCCTGGCTGGACTCGGCTGCAATGGCGGACAGCTCCGGTTCGGGGATTGGCTCCGACGCATATGCCTCTGGTCTTCGCGCCACTATTTTTGGATGTGTAACGGATTGAGTATCTTGTTGCCACGGTTGCGGGTCTGTACTTAGAATTGCTTCGCCGTGCGTGTTAGCGCCCGCGTTAATTAGATCGCGGACCAGGCGATGGACGATCAGGTCCGGGTAACGCCTGATAGGCGAGGTGAAGTGTGTATAGCAGGGGCTGGCCAACGCGAAGTGGCCCTCGTTCTTCTCGCTGTAGCGCGCCTGCTTCAACGAACGCAGCATCAGGTAGCTGAGGATGCGTTCCTCCGGCTTGCCCGCTATCTTCGCAGTCAGCCGTTGATACATATGCGGCGTCACCGGGATCGTCTCCGCAACCTCGTACGTCCTGACCTCGCGACTGCGCCCACTTCTGCTGGTATCGCGCCGGTCGGCCTTCATTGTCATCCGCTTCACCGGCAGGCTGGAGAATCCGAGCGAGTAGCCGAAGCCGCTGGCCGTCTCCTCGAAGTCGAGGATGCGCTTGGGGTCGGGCGTTTCGTGGATGCGATAGATGCCGGGAATTGCGTTGCGCTCGATCCATCTTGCAACGCACTCGTTGGCGCTGAGCATAAACTCCTCGATGAGGCGATGCGCCCAGCCGCGTTCGGAGCGCACGATGGACTGCATGTTGCCATCTGGGTCGAACTCGATCACTGGTTCCGGCAGATCGAAGTCGATGGAGCCGCGACGGTGGCGCTTGGCATTCAGCTTGAGGGCGAGTTGATGCATTCGCTCAAAATGAGTTACAAAATCGTGGAACTCAGAACACACAGACCGATCCGCGTCGGTCGCGGCATCCGTCCCGCTGTCGAGTATCGCCTGCACTTGCGTGTACGTCATCCGTTTCGCGCTGCGGATGATGCCCTCGCAGACCTCGTAGCCCAGCACCTCGCCACGCGCATCGATCTCCATCAGACAACTCAGCACCAAGCGGTCCTCGTCCGGACGCAGACTGCACATGCCGCTGGAGAGCTGCGGCGGAAGCATGGGAACCGCGCGGTCCGGGAAGTAGACGCTGGTGCCGCGCAAGCGCGCTTCGAGGTCGAGCGCCGTCCCCGGCCGCACATAATGACTCACGTCGGCAATGTGGACCTGAAGCTGCCAGTTGCCATTGGCCAGCGGTGTGACCAGCACTGCGTCGTCGAAGTCACGCGCCGTCTCGCCGTCGATGGTGACGATGGGGAGGCCTCGAAAATCGCGCCGCTGTACAAGTTCGTTCGCGGCAAGCTTATCTAAGGTTTGCGCGGCAGACTCGCTCGCTTCGGCCAGCACATTCGCGGGAAACACATGCGGCAGATGGTGCTTGCGAATCACAATCTCCACGTCCACGCCGAAGGCATCCGGCGGGCCGAGAACCTCGAGTACGCGTCCGCGCGCGGGACGGCCGGGAGCGGGGAAGTCCGTGATCTCCACATCGACGGCGAGTCCCTCCAGCGGAGTATGACTCGGCGCATCGTCTGGGACGCTCCATTTGTGCTGCTGCGTCTGGGCCTCTTCTCCAAGAACGCGGTGCGGCGTCTCGGCAGATGTTGCGGACAACTCCGCACCGTCGGGAATCAGGATTGCGCCGCCCCCCGGAGCGCCTGTCATGCGCTCATCCAGCGGCGTGACGTAGTTGCCGTGCAGCAGCGGCGCATCGTCCCATGCGCCCCGGCTGCGGCGTGCCCGCGCATAGTGGAAGATGCCTACTACGGTGGGATTGCGTCGCGTAAGCACGCGAGCGATGCGGCCCGATCGCCGACCATCCCGCCCGGGAGGAGCTTCATCCACCAGTACCTCGTCACCCTGCATCGCACCGTTCAGTTCATTGGGAGGAATAAACAGATCGTCGTCACGATTGGTGCTGCCATTGGGGCGCACAAAGCCGTAGCCATCGCGATGCAGATCAAGTTTGCCTGCCAACAGACGATCGCGCGTTGCTCTAAGCTCCTGACCAGCACGCATCTCCTGTGGTTGCGTCTCGCTGCGCGGGATACGCGCCGTCTTGTCGAACGCTGCTTCCGGCAGAGCCCACTGTTCCAGCTCAGTCTTCACCAACTCGCCGCGCGCCGTGAGCCGCGCAAGCTGCTCCAGCAGAAGACGCCGCTCGCGTCCGCCACCCAATCCCAGCTCACGAACCAGTTGCTTGTATCCGGCGCGGTGTCCCGCCGAGCGCTCGATGCGCCGGACCAGTTCGCGGTCAGTCTGTGGATACGGAGTTCGTGCCATCCAGCATAGAATATCGCGCGTCGGGGTCGAATACCGCGCCGCACATCACTCGCGCTCAGCCAGCGCTACTTCGCCGCGCTCTTCAGCAGCCCCACCGCCTGCTCCAGCGTTGTGCCCAGGGGCACCAATGTGAACTCGGTCTTCACCTCGTCCTCCTGCTGCCCGATTGTATAAAAGAACAGCGCGTGGCCACGGATGTGCACATGCGTCTCGGTGATCTCCCAGTAACCCGGCGCCACCAACCTGCGCTCAATGTCGAAGGTGCTGCCTTGCTTGATGCGTGCTAAAAGGCCGAATCCGATGGTGACATCGCTGCCCAGGCGTCCCTGGAAGGTGCGAATGCGATGCTGTTTGCGTTCCACCACTAGCGTCCCGCTCATCTCTCCCATCACTCGCGCCTCCATGTCCGGCGGATGGAAGTTGGGGTCCGGCTCAAAGTGAAGCGTCGTCGTCTCCGGCGTCTCGCTCTCCACCTTCCATAGAAAGGCCTGAGGCAGCAGGTTCATCAGCTCCACCGCGCTTTTGTCGTCGTGCGCGCCATTGGCACGCTGCTTCTTCTGCTCCGCCGGGTCATGGATGAACTTCTGAGTGCGCTGATCAGCAATACGGTAACCGAACGAAATACGCGTACATAA
>CAWERM010000253.1:0-10826 GCA_963810995.1 uncultured Acidobacteriaceae bacterium
TTATGTAACGCTTAAACGTCAGACTCTCGTATTGCTCAGATTCCTTCCAGTCCATAACTCCGGTAGAAGGCCTGGATGTAGTACTCGCATGACAGCTTCTGCACCGCGTAGGGAGACAGAGGAAGCGGCGACATCTCTTCCTGCTTAGGTTGCGTGGGCTGGTCTCCGTAGGCCGACGAGGAGGCTGCATAGACGATGCGCCGGACATGTGCGTCGCGCGCCGCCAGCAGCAGGGTCAACGTGCCGTTTAGGTTGGATTGATGCGAGGCAAGCGGGTCCTTGACCGAGCGGGGAACGCTGGCCAGCGCCGCCTGGTGCAGAATGTACTCCACCCCTTCGCAGGCGGATTTCATCCCCGAAGTGTCCTGCAGGTCGATCTGCCGGAAGTCGATTTGGTCGCGCACGCCGGTCAGGTTGTCCAGGCTTCCGGTGCTGAGGTTGTCGATGCCGCGCACCTCGTCTCCCCGCTCCACAAGCGCGCGGGCCAGGGTTGAGCCGATAAAGCCCGCAATTCCGGTAATCAAGTAACGAGCCATCGATCCTCCAGTTAGAATACTCCGCGCAGCCGTCGTGCCATCTTATCGCGAAATTGGAATAATCGCGAGTCGAAAATATTCTCAACACAAAGCTAAAGACGGACTGTTACATAAACGATAAGACGTATCTACTGCGTAAGACCAAATCGCATTCATCAATACATACGCGAAAAACGGACCGCCATGTTACGGCCTTGCTCCATGCCGCGGCGCGTACATATGCCGTCTGGTCTGTGTCGCCTACCTATTCCGTTCAAGCTTTGCCACCATCGTTCCCCAAGGCGCGCCGCTGCCATTCGTATAATAAACATGATTTACGTCGGCATATCCGCTCTGTATCAGGCGGTTATATTTGCTCGCTTCCGCTTCCGCTTTCGGGCGATAGAGTAGCAGCAGGAGCGGAGGAAGTCCCGATTCGTTTTCCGGCAGCAATTGCACGCAAGTGCTATTGCAGTAAAAGTTGACTGGTCCGGACAAAAAATCCGAAGCGGCGAATGCCTGTGTTCCGCCACGGTCTGAAGCCTCGATCTGTAGGGCCACCTTGTCATACGGAATGCGGGAAGGTCCGGATAAAAGCACTTCAACGGTAGGGAATGCGCCTATGAAAAGTAACAAAGCCGATCCGCAGACGGCAAAGTAAGCCTGCGTTCTAAAAGCCTGCGAAATTCGCTCCAAACCATAACAACATAGCAATAATAAAACTGCTGTGGAGGGCAATAGATGCCGTAATGCAAAGATTGGGAGATTTATCGGAGGAGTGGAAAGAGAATATACAATGATCGGCGGCAGCACGGCCATAACTGCTAATGCTACGATGACTGGGCTTCGGCGCAGAGTTTGCTTTCTTGACACAAAGGTCAGCGCGGCAACGCCTAATATTAATAGGATGACAATAGCTACCGTGGTTGCTCCGCGATAGTTCATGACGCCCACTGACGAAGCCCAAACCGATTTCAGGTCGTACAGGCCAGGACGCTCGTACCATCCCAAAGTGGATTCGATTCCATGCTTTTCCTTGTATACACTGGAAATTGCGACGAGCCATGGAGTGAAAAGAAGTGCCGCTGCTGCCGCGCATGAGACTGCAAATACTTTAGTTCGCGTCTCCAATTTGCATACCAGTATAGCCAAAACCGCCGCCGCAACATAGAGCGATCCCATATAGTGCGTATACACCAATAGCAGCATCAGAAACAATCCGGCGATCCACAATCGCCAATTTCGTTCCTGCCTGGAAATTGCTTCAACCCACAAAACTAGAAGTATTGCCAGCATTGTGTATAAAGCGTACGGTTGGGCTTCCTGACTGTAGTACACCTCCTGCTGACTTACAGCCATTGCTGCTGCTGCCAGCAAACCACACCATCTTGCTTCTGGAAGACGGTACCCAAGGACCGCTATCAGGCCAATCGATGCTATACCGTATAGCACGGAAAGAAAGCGGAGCCACAATATATCCGCGCCGCCGATAGATACCGCGGCTTTTAGCAGTAGGTAATATAACGGAGGACGCACCAAGTCTTGGCGTAATAGATCTAATGCACGAAGAAAAGGTTGCATTGCTATATTGCGCGAAAATAGCTCATCCGCAAATAATGCCTCATGCTTGAGAGGAATCAACCTGAACGCAGCGCCAATAACCATCAGCAGTATAATCGCTAGATATATCCAGTATGAATTAGTTGTAACTGTCTTTTTCATTTACATGAACTCTAATGGATCGACGCCATAAATCGATAACAAAGACGAACCTCAACTTGGAACACGCGAATGTTACTATTGGAAACGCTCTTTATCAGTTCCGATTTGCTCCAATTATACGGCCATGAGCGCCGCGGCCAGGGCAGACTGAAATCCCGCCGAAACCGCGATTCGTTTCGTCTGTCTGCCGGCACTCATTTTTATTCGGCCGTGATTCACTAAGGAATACGGCTCTTCAGCGGCGGGTAACGCCAACGCCGCAACTGCTTTCGAAAAACGCAACCAGAAGCAAACTCTGAATGCGATAATCGGGATCATGTTGAATCCCAGTCTGCCCAAGTCCCCGCAAATAGATTCCAGCCATCCTCCTCTGCCGCGGATTGCCCAGCAACGTCTTGCGCGTCTCCAAGCACGCTCCGCCAGGATTGGTGTCATCGGACTGGGCTACGTTGGTCTACCGCTATCGCTGCTTTTGTCCGAGGCCGGGTTTAAAGTGACAGGCTTCGACAATGATGCGAAAAAAGTGGACGACCTCGAAGCCGGTCGCTCCTACATCCTGCGCATCCTGCCTGCCGAGATTGCGGCTGCGCGGCAGCAGGGATTTTCCGCCACCACGGATTTTGCCGGCCTTTCCCACCAGGACGCGATTATCCTCTGCGTTCCCACACCCCTGACCGCGCATCGCGAGCCGGACCTGAGCTTCGTGGAGAATACCGCCAAGGCAGCGGCGCCGTGGATACGAGAGGGCCAACTCATTGTGTTGGAGAGCACCACCTATCCGGGGACGACAGAGGAGTTGCTGATTCCCGTGCTGGAGACGGGTAGCGCAGATGGGTTGAAGGTGCAGGGCAGTGGCGCACCGGAAGAGCAAGGCGTCTTCTATGTTGCCTTTTCGCCGGAGCGCGAGGACCCCGGCAACGTCACCGTGGCGCGGCGCGACATTCCCAAGGTGGTGGGCGGGCACGAGGCCATTGCCACCGAGCTGGCGGCGACGCTGTACGAGGGGATATTTGCCCGTGCTGTGCGCGTCTCCTCTACCCGCGTAGCGGAGATGACCAAGCTGCTGGAGAACATCTACCGATGCGTCAACATTGCGTTGGTCAACGAACTGAAGCTGCTTTCGCTACGCATGGGCGTCAATATCTGGGAGGTGATCGACGCCGCGGCAACCAAGCCATTCGGCTTTCAGCCCTTCTATCCGGGGCCGGGACTGGGCGGGCACTGCATCCCCATTGACCCCTTCTATCTCAGTTGGAAGGCACGCGAGTACGACTTCAACACGCGATTCATCGAGCTGGCCGGTGAGGTCAACGAGGCCATGCCGGCGCATGTGGTGCAGTATGTTGCCAAGGCGTTGAACGGTCACAAAAAATCGATGAACGGCGCGCGCATCCTGATGCTGGGCATGGCGTACAAGAAGGACATCGACGACCTGCGCGAGTCGCCCTCGTTGACCGCGATCGAACTGCTGCGCGAACAGGGGGCACAGGTCGTCTATAACGATCCCTACTTCCCAAAGGTGGGCCGGGGCCGCCACTACAACCTGAATATGACTTCCACGCCGCTGACCGATCTACAGCAGTACGACTGCGTACTGATTATGACCGACCACTCCGACTACGACTATGCGGCGATTGTGAATGAGTCGAAGCTGGTGGTGGACACGCGCAATGCCACTCAGGGGATCGTGTCCGATAAGATCGTACGCTGCTAGATCGTTGCAGTATGGTGGCGTAGGCTGGATGGGGTCATTTCCGGGCTGCGTAGGCTGGAGGCGTTTGGATGGTGGATGTAACGACGATCAACGACGCGTTTCTGCAAGTGTGCGGACGCGGCGACAGGACGCTGTGGCGCTGGTTTGACGCGACGGTGGGAGTAGAGGACGAGACAGCTTGGAAGCCGATTACTTCGGCGGAGGTGTATGGCCGGGTGCGCGCGCTGGCTGCGCGGCTGGCCGCGTGGGGCGTCGTTAAGGGCGATCGCGTGGCCCTGCTCAGCGAGAACCGCTGGGAGTGGGCGGTGACGGACTTCGCGGTGCTTGCTCTGGGTGCCGTGGACGTCCCCCTGTATACCACGCTGACCGCCGAGCAGGTGGGATACATGCTGCGCGATTGCGGCGCAAAGGTCGCAGTGCTCTCTTCATGGGAGCAGGTGAAGAAGCTGCGCGCGGCTGGCCCGCTGCCCGCGCTGGAGCGCGTGGTGGTGATGGATGAACCCTCATCTCAGAATCGAGATGCAGGGTACGCGGTTTCATGGATGGGTGAGCTGCTGGCAGGCGCGGAGGCAATGCAGGCTGGCGATCCGGAGTTCGATGCGCGCGTGCGGCTGGCGCAGCCGGACGATCTGGCGACGATCATCTACACCTCAGGTACCACCGGCGAGCCCAAGGGCGTGATGCTGACTCATGGCAATATGGCCAGCAACCTCTGCTATTCGTCGCGCGAATTTCCCTTTAGCGAGGATGACTGCTGCATCTCATTTCTTCCGCTCTCGCATGTTACGGCGCGGCACCTGGACTATGTGCTGATGTTGGAGCAGGTGACCCTGGCCCATTGTCCGCACTTCAGCCAGATTACAACGGCGATGAAACAGGTAAGGCCGACGGTTCTTGTGGCCGTGCCGCGGGTGTACGAGAAGATTCGCCAGGGAGTGGAGGGTAAGTCGCATGGGGTGAAGAAGCGGATTTTGAACTGGGCGCTGGGGGTAGGGCAGAAGTGCCGATCAGCGACACTTGCGGGGGCCAAACCCCGTAATTCAGACCGCTATCACGCGGCCAAATATCTTGGCTCTCTCATACTCGCAGCCAGCTTATTTTTCCCTAGAGCAGTTACCCAGCAGGGCCGCAATCTATTTGGTCTGTTCTATCTGCTGCTGGTGGCCTATTTTCTGTTCTTATTCTTCATCAGCCTCAAATCCCGTTGGTGGCTCGCCGACAAGCTGGTCTTCTCGAAGATTCGCGCGGCGTTTGGCGGGCGGGTGTGGCTATTTGTCTCCGGCGGCGCCCCGCTGGGCATGGATACGGCAGGCTGGTTCGCCGACGTTGGCATTCGCATCCTGGAGGGCTACGGCCTCACTGAGACATCGCCGCTGATCGCCATCGACACGCCGCAACAGTATCGCATCGGCTCGGTGGGGCCGGTGCTGGAGAATGTCGAGGCGCGCTTCGCCCCGGACGGTGAGCTGGAGGTGCGCGGGCCCTCTGTCTTCCACGGCTACTGGAACAAGCCGGACGAGACGACGGAGGTCTTCACCGCGGATGGGTGGTTCCGCACCGGAGACATCGGCCACATCGATGCCGATGGCTTCCTCTCCATCACCGACCGCAAGAAGGAGATGCTGAAGACCAGCGGCGGAAAGATGATCGCTCCGCAGCCCATCGAAAACAAGCTGAAGGCCCGCATGTTGGTGGGTAACGCAGCGCTGGTAGGCGACAAGCACAAGTTTGCCTGCGCGCTCATCTCGCCCAACTTTGCCATTTTGGAGAGCTGGGCGCGGGTGAAGGGCGTGGAATATCCGGCGGGCGACCGCAACGCGCTGGTGCGGGTGCCGCAGGTGGTGGCGCGCTACCAGCGCATCGTCGATGAGGTGAATGCCACGCTGGCCCCCTACGAGACGATCAAGCGGATCGCGGTGGTCGCCGACGAGTGGACGGTGGAGACCGACGAGCTGACCCCCAGCATGAAGCTCAAACGCCGCGTGGTGGAGAAGAAGTACGCCGCTGAGATAGCTGAGTTCTACAAGGATGAAGCGACGGCAACGCGGTAGACGTAGTGTAGTATGACCGGAACCTATTCATGAATAATCGGCGAGCATGATTAGGACACCCGCATTGTTTCTATGCGTATGCCACCCGCCTCCCCCGCTGCCTACTCCACCCCAAGCACCTTCACGATGACGCGCTTGCGGCGCTGGCCATCGAATTCGGCATAGAAGACGCGCTGCCATGTTCCCAGGTCCAGCCGGCCATCGGTCACGGGCAGAGTGGTTTCGTGATGCAGCAACAGCGCTTTCAGGTGCGCATCGGCATTATCTTCGCCGGTCCGGTGGTGCTTGTACTCAGGGCGCGCCGGGGCCAGTTCTTCCAGCCACTTTCCGATGTCCTCGATCAGCCCGTTCTCCAGGTCGTTCACATACACGGCCGCTGTGATGTGCATCGGCGATACAAAGCACAAGCCGTCGCGCACGCCGCTGCGTTCCACAATCCGCTCCACTTCATCCGTAATGTGGACCATCTCCCGGCGCTTCTTCGTCTCAAAGACCAGGTACTCGGTGTGACTCTTCATCTCGTCCTCAACTCGCGATTCTAGGTTTGCAATCAGTCCGCCAGCCTGCGCGTGATCTTGCCGTAGGCGTCGATTCGGCGGTCACGCAGAAAGGGCCAATACTGGCGCGTGGTTTCGACCAGCGCGGGGTCCAACGTTGCGGTCACAATATCTTCCCGGTTATGGCTGGCCTGCGCCAGGATGCGCCCAAAGGGGTCCGCGATGAAGCTGCCGCCCCAGAACTCAATCCCACTGGCCGAGCTGTGCTCGCCAGGGCCTTGTAGTTCCACTCCATCCAGCACCACGTCGCCATGCTCATGGCCTACGCGGTTGACGGCGCATACAAAGACCCCGTTGGCGATGGCGTGCGCGCGCTGGATGGTCTTCCACGCGGAGAACTGCGCGGCCCCGAACTCGGTCTTCTCGCTGGGGTGCCAGCCGATGGCGGTGGGGTAGAAGAGCATCTCGGCTCCCTGTAGCGCGGTCAGTCGCGCCGCCTCGGGGAACCACTGGTCCCAGCAGATGAGCGCGCCGATGGGGCCATGGCTTGTGGGGATGGCGCGGAAGCCAAGGTCGCCAGGCGCGAAGTAGAACTTCTCGTAGAAGAGCGGATCGTCCGGGATGTGCATCTTGCGGTAGAGGCCGGCGATGTTGTCGGGTTCGCTGGATTCGTGGTCCAGCACGGCAACTGTGTTGTGGTACAGGCCGGGAGCGCGCCGCTCGAACAGCGATGAGATCAGCGTAATTTTGGCTTCTCGTGCGACTGCGGAAAGGCGTGCAGTTGAAGGGCCGGGGATCGGCTCAGCCAGCGCAAACAGTCGATGGTCCTCGCGCTGGCAGAAGTACTGTGCGCGAAATAGTTCCGGCAGGCAGACGATCTGCGCGCCATCGTGTGCGGCCTGGCGGACCATCTCCTCGGCGTGGTCGAGGTTCTCCCCCACAGAGGCCACGCAGGCCATCTGGATCAGGGCGACACGGACGGGTTCAGCGGACATGGCTCCTCCTATCTTTGCAGGCCGAGGGCTGCGCCCAGGGCATAGCCGATCATGGAAAGCGGCGTCCAGGCGCCCACCAGCAGGCCGTCGCCGCCCATCAGCCCACTGCCGCGGTGGATGCTGAAGAAGGTGCGCCACAGCTTCTCGGTCGCGCCGCATCCCTCGCATAGGCCTTTGCCGGTGGGCAGGTCCAGCACCCAGACGCTGACCGCGCTAAACAACAGCAGGCCAGATATCCAAACGTAACGGGCGGAGGGGTTGGGCCAGATGCGTGCTATCGCATAGCCGCCGATTAGCGGTGCCAAGAAGGCCAGTACGGTAGCCAATATCTTGGGCGACGCGGAACCGGGATTGGGATGGGCCAGCGTTATTGCGCCCACAACCGCCCCCAGCAGGACCACGGCAAGCAGTGTGTGCAGGGCAAACCACACGGCCTCTTCGGCCAGTTCGCCCACTGTTCGGTCGCGCCGAGTTGTTTGTGCCGTCGCCATACGGTTCGCCTGGCTCCGATCCAATCCTAAATGCTTCCGCCGCATTAGCGCGGAGAACTCTGCGCTAGTTGCGCAGGGTCTTCATCAGGCGTTCAACCGCGGCGCGCTGGCTGCCGGTGGGCGGAAGCAGCGGCAGGCGCGGCCATCCGCCAAAGTAGCCGTTGAGTTCGCAGGCGTACTTCAGATTGCCGATTCCAGCTTCGCACACCTGCGCAGCCTCGCACAGGCGGGCTTGTTTCTCATCGGCCAGCGGCTGGTCGTCGTCCTTCCATGCGGCCAGCACCTCATAGCAGGCCTGTGGGGCGCAGGCAGCCAGGGCAGGCGCGGTACCCCTGGCCCCGGCGCGCAGGGATTCATGGATCGTCTGTGTGTCTCCAGTGAGAATTTGGAAGCCGACGGTCTTTGTGCGTGTGCGCAGGAGCGGTTGCGTCGACTGCGCTATGCTCGCTGTGGCCTGGTCCGCAGTCAGTGAATCCGCGGACACCAGCATCGCGGGTGCATGGCTTGCGGTAACCTTCATGCGCACGGTGACAGCGCTGAACACGGGCGTGACGGTGACTTCGCGCTGGATGGTCGCGTTGCGGCGCAGAATAGCTTCGATCTCGGCGGGGTGGGCTGCTCCATCCAGCAGTCCGAGTATGGAGGGATGGCCTGCCAGTTCGACGATGGTGTCGATCGGAAGGTTACGCGTGGAGTCGCTGTAGAGCACTAGGGGTAGCGGGGAGCGGTCGGCAATGCTCTGGAAGTAGACCAGAAGTTCGCGGGTATGTGCTTGGGATCCCAAAATTGATGGGAGACCGACCAGTATTGCGTCGTACAGAAACTCGGCTGCGAGTTCGGCCAGCGTAAGCGTAGCCTGTACGCTGTCGCGCCACACTCCGGCCAGCAGGACTTTTTCCGGTGCGGCGGCCTGGGCAGCAGTGCGCAGCACATCGCGTGTCTCGTCCTCCGTCAGCAGCGTCGGCTCACCGGTCGCGCCCAGTACAATCATTCCTGCGGCGGGAGACTTCGCATAGCGCGTAATGTTCGCGGCCAGCTTAGGCAGATTGAGCCGGCCATCCGGATAGAAGGCGGTGGTCAGCGGGATGTGTAGTCCTTCGAGCAGCATAAAGTCAGACTCTAGGCTTAACCGACGCGGGATAGTAAACCGGCCAGCCCTCCTGGGCGCAGCGCTGTAGCAGGGCGGGGGTGGGGTCGATGGGGAAGGCGCGGCGCGCGATGGCCAGCATCGCGGCGTCGTGGATTGAGTTGCCGAAGACACTGTCGGGCCGGGTGATGCCGACGCGGGCCAGCGATGCGACCTTGGCCTCGTCGGTGGGAACATCCAGCAGGGTGCGGGTGACAATGCCTTCCACCACGGCCACCCGCGCTGCCAGAATGCGCTCGGTGGGGATTTCGAAGCGGCGCACACCCTCTTCCACCACCCAGTCGCAGGTGGAGCTGACGGCCCATATCTCGCAGCCGCGAGCCTGCAAGTTGCGCACCAGGGCGAGCATCTCCGGGAAGATATTTTTGTCGATGCGGCTGCGGAAGAACTCGGCGGCGGCGGCGCGCACGTCGCTCTCGCGCAGGCCGTGGTACACCTGCACCATCTCGCCGCAGATATCGATTTCGCTGACATCGCCGCGCAGGTAGCCGCGGTAGCGTTGGTCCAGCCAGTCGATGGCCTCCAGCGACAGCAGTCCGCTCTCGATGCTCCAGCGCATGAAGCCCGTGCCCGCGTCGCCCGACCATAGGGTCCCGTCGCAGTCGAAGACTGCGGTCTGCGGCGCAAGCGCGTCCACGGCGGCGTGGAATTCGGCGGTGCTAAGAATTTGCGGCTGGACGGCGGAACTCAATGGGAGGCTGCTCTTCTGCACGGATCGGCGCGCTCTAGTATTGGCTTGATTGCTCAATTTTACATCGGAACTAATCGCTCTATATCGGCGGCTGCGCGTTGACGATGGGGATTCCGGGCGGCGGGGTGAAGATGAACTCGGACGCGGGCAGGGCAATGTCTTCCTCAATCCCACTGAACGTGAACTCCGTGGTGGCGCCGTCCGTCTCTTCCAGCTTCATGCGCTCGATGGTGCCGCTGGCGTCCACAATAAGAGTCAGCAGGTGGACGCGCTGGGCCATGCCCTTGGGCACACCGGTAATTATAAAGTTGGCTCCTTCAGGCGCGGTGGTGAGCTGGTCCAGTTCCTTGGCGAGCTGAGTATGGCCCAGCAGCAGCCGCAACGGAGAACGCAGATCGTCCAGTTGCTTGGCCGGGGCGCGCTGTACCTGCGCATCGCCGGGCGTATAGAACCAGGCGTACTTCCCGTCCAGCACAAAGATTTTGCCCGGTGGCGTGTCGTAGCTCCAGCGCATCAGGCCGGGCTTTCTCAGCGTGACGGTGCCGCTCTCGCTGCGGTCCATGCCCATGCCGGTGTAGTGTTCTGTGTAGCGGGCGCGCAACGTGCGGAGGTGGTTGTAGTGGTCGTCCACGCTGCGGATCAGCGCCTTGTCCTGCGCGGGAAGTTGCGAGGCAAACGAGAGCGCGAGCAGCAGCGCGAGTACGGAAGAGATGCGCGGATTCTTCACTGCGTTTAGGATGACAGCTAGAGCGGGCAACGGCAAAGTAAGAATCAGATTCCTCCGCTTCGCTGCGGAATGACAAATCAAAGGCCGCGGTCTACTGGATCGACTGGGTGCAGTTGGTAGCTCCGGTGGAGTCGAACTTGATGATGCCGTTCTCGTCGGAGCAGTACCCGCGGTCGCCCGTCTTGCCCACTGTCTGGGGCACGGCTGTCACCGTGTACGAGGTGTACATGTCCTGATTGTTAACGGTTTGGTGCCGCAGGTGATAGTGAACGTATA
>CAWERM010000254.1:0-4742 GCA_963810995.1 uncultured Acidobacteriaceae bacterium
CTTGGCAACGCAGCTTGATGACCCTCTCCAATCACATCCCCAACCGGTATGTCCTCAGCTTCCAGGCACAGTCGCCGCACGCGGGATTCCACGCAATCGAGCTACGTGTGCCCGGCTATGCAGGACTTACCGTCTCCGCGCGCAACGGCTACTGGGCCGACAGTACCACTCCACCTAAGAACTAGGTGCGTGCACTGCGCAGCATTCCATCCATGTAAGCCCCAAGGAAGATAGCAATCCAGTAAGCAAGGATGTCCCACAGGGAAAAGTGGCGGCCCAGCACTAGAATGCCCGGCAAAGTAAGGCGGAAGGTGTCCAGCCACGCCGCATGATAGAGCTTGAGGAACTCTACGGCGGCGGCAATCGCCGCTGAGAGCAGCCCAACCGGCAGCAGGTGCCAGCGGGCAAACAGGGCAGAGACGATCCAGTAGATCATCAAGGCCCACATCATCGATCCGCCGTATTTGACGATGAAGAGCGGCAACCCCAGCGGCGCCATCCGAACGAGGAGACCCGCGATCAGCGTGATAAGTAGAAGCGCGAGGGAATACGGGATGGGGCGGGGCGTCATCGTCTCCCAAGAGTAGTGAAAGGCGAGGACGGGTTCAACTGGCAGGAGAGATGCAACTCATCGTAGCCGAATCCTGCGGTATGCGCTTACGCTTTGCGTTCGGCCAGTGCGGTGCGCATGGCGCTAGTATCGTTCCAGGCCAGGCGCAGGCCGCTGGAGACCGGCGCTGCGCCCAGCAGGCGGACGAAGGCCAGTACCGCGTTCAAGTAGACAGGAGCGTGGCCTGTGCGCCATAGCTCGGAAAGGACTCGCATATTGCCTTCGGCGTCGGGATGGTAGACGCGCTCGTCCCAGCGCTGCGATCCCTCGGGGAAGTCGGGATAGTTGCGGATGGCGGCCAGCGTCGAGTTCAGAATCCGCTGCTTCCATGGCTCTGCGTACTGCGGCATGAAGAGCACATGGCTCTTGCGCTCACGCCGAACCTCATGGACAAATTCAGTGAAGCTGGCGGCACGCGTCAGGTTGAGGTTGGCGTTCGGCTCAATGCCGTGGCGGTCCCCTCCACTGATCAGCAACTGGTTCCACTTTGCGGCCAGCTCGGTGACCTCTCGGTTTTCGTCCCAGTGACGCAGGCCGTTGAGCTCGACGGCGTGGCAATACTGCCCAAAGACAGCCAGAAAATCATTCACCAGAACGCGGTGCTTCTCGTCGCCGATGCGATAGAGGTCCCACAGCGGATGGTTGAGGATAATGAGCACACCAGGCAGCTCGTCCAGCTCTGCAAGCATTTCAGTTAGCAGCTTTGCCGGCCGTTCCGCGACAGGGATCGCCGTAAACGCCTCCATCCGCCGCATCCATTCCGCTCCACTGGCACTGGGCAGGTTGTGGATGCCAAGGTGGAAGGAAGTCACGCCATACGGCACCGTCCACTCCAGGGAGACAGGGATCTGCCGCGCCGCAGCAAGTGAACGCAGAAGCATGGGGGCCTGAATGTCGTCGTGGTCGGTGAGCGAGACCATCGCCGGAAGCTGCAGCATCTCTTCAATCTGCTGGCGCTCCAGGTCGAAAGCAAGCCGCGCGGTCAGCGGAGGAGTCCAGTAGCTGCGTGCATAGTCAGGCCGGATTCCCGTTTTTTTGATACAGCGCCGCTCGGCCCAGCGCATCAGCGGTTGCAGCACGCCCCAGTCGGTGGAGAGTTCGGCGATAAAGTCCAGCGTCTCTTTGGACTGGTTGGTGTGGCTGTGCAGCGACACCCCGGCGGTGAATCCGTCGGCGGCCTTGGGCTCGCGCCATAGATAGGAAACACTCTGAACCATGGTCGTCTCTCCGGCACTGAGTCAACTTCCTGCACCTCCAGTCTTGCGAATGCATGTGAATGGACGATGACTGCACCAATAATTGTGCGCGAAGCCGAACCAAATTGGGCACCTGTGGAGATTTACGCCAACAGCCCTTCCACCAGTGCTGCCCACTCGGCGTCCAGCGCGGGCCGTCGAAAACCGACCCCGGAGCGCTTGTACCAGTACTCCGCGTTCCACTGCTCGCCTTCTTTGCGATGCAGATAGGCATGCACGGCCATAGCATCCTGTGACTCCAGCTCGTTCACCAGATCGTGCGCCCGAGTCCAGTCGCCTTTTGCGTCCCACCAAAGTGCCTCCACCGCAGGCGAAAGCCCGGCGGGTGGCTTAGCATTGGCGAGCGAGATTTTGAATTGAGCGGTATCCATTGGCTAGCTCCGTACTATGACGAAGATTGTAGTAGCGCTAGGTTTCGGGTGCCCCATGCATTCCGTGTTCTTTGCGGAATGGGCAGGAACCGGGTGCCACACACTTCGTGCCAGTCGCGAAGCAACAGCATCGAACTGCTCTACGGGAGCGTCTTGGCGATGTCTGGTCCCAACATCTCCTGCACGCTGGGCGCGGGAGTATCTGGTACACCCACGTCTGGCAGAGTACGTTCCCGCTCGAAGGCGGCCTCGTGCTCCATGTCGACGGTCAATCCCGCCTTGAGAATCTCGAATGCCTGCTGCGGCGTATCGGCAAACTGAAAGAGGTCGAGGTCCTTCCATGCGATGGCGCCCTTCTCCGCAAACGCCTCCAGGTTGATCACGCTCTTCCAGTAACTCGATCCGTAGACCACGACGGTAATTTTTTTTGCCAGCTTCTGGGTCTGCGCCAGGGTCAACAGCTCGAACATCTCGTCCATGGTGCCGAAGCCGCCGGGAAAGACAACCAGCGCCTTGGCCAGGTACGCGAACCAGAACTTGCGCATGAAGAAGTAGTGGAACTCGAAGTTGAGGTCAGGCGTGATGTAGGGATTGGGCACCTGTTCGAAGGGCAGTTTGATGTTGAGGCCGATGGTCCGTGCGCCCACCTCGTAGGCCCCGCGATTGGCCGCCTCCATAATTCCCGGGCCGCCACCCGAAGTAATCACATAGCGACGTCTGCGGCCGGGCAGGGTCATGGCCCAGCGCGACAGCAGGCCAGCCAGAGTGCGCGCGTCCTCGTAGTAGCGCGACATCTCCACGGCAGCCTGGGCCAGGCGCTGCCTCTGCTCCGATGCTTCGCCGCTCTTCACCTCGTCGGGAGTAGCGGGCTGCTGGTCGGCGGGCGCTGGTGTCGTGGAACCTGTGTTCGCCAGCAGCTCCAGTTCGTGGCTGGCAACGTCCAGCGCGCGGAATCGAGCCGATCCAAAGAAGACCACCGTGTCCTGAATGCGCTCGCGTCGGAAGCGAGTCATCGGCTCGTAGTACTCGGCCATAATGCGCAACATGCGGGCGTCGGGCGAGTTCAGGAAGCCCGCGTTTTCATACGCCAGCGGCGCTGCGGCAAGCGGTTCCGGTTCTTGTCGGGCCATCGTGTCTTCGTCTCCTTCTTCGCTAAGCCTCGGCAGCGTCTCCTATTGAACGAGCGTTCTCCCTCAGCGATGATCGCGGTAGTGGATCGCCTCCGAGACGCCAATCCATATATCCAGCAGTCCTATACCTGAGATGAGTCCGCGCACCGCCCCGTTGCGCAACACCGCGGCCAGTGCTGGGCGCGACTGGATGAAGAGGTTATGGTCCCAGATCTTGCTCCACCAGGGCAGGATCGTCACCAGCACACCTAGGTAGACACAGAACAGCACCAGCACAAATAGCGATGTCCGCTGCAGCCAGATTGGCGCGACCGCGCTTTTCTGCGGCTGTGGCGCTGCGGACGGCGGCACCGCTTCCGGTGGCGGCGCACTCGGTGCATTGCTCGGCGCGGCCAATCCATCGGAAGAAATGTGCGCTTCAAATGCCATCTGACCCTCAAGTTGACCTTAGCAGAGCCGGATGCCGGTTTCTAGAGCGCGCGGTGCATCGACATACTAAACCTGCGAGCGTTTGAGATGGGAATATAAACATTTGAGTAATGAGAAAATAGAAGTCGATGCTTCAACTCTCCGCCGCCGGCAAACGATTCGGCCCCAAACTCCTCTTTGAAGACGCCAACTGGCTGATCACGCCGGACGAGCGCACGGGTCTGGTCGGCGGCAACGGCACCGGCAAATCCACGCTGCTCAAGATCCTGGCCGGCATGGAGACACTGGACTACGGCGAGCTGACACGCGTCAAGGGCATGACCATTGGCTATCTCCCGCAGGATGGCTTGGCCATTAGCGGCAAGACGGTCTTTGCCGAGTGCCTCTCCGTCTTCGACCACCTGCATGCGCTGGAGCGCGAGGCGGAAGAGATCACTCACACGCTCTCCACCGCCGATCCTGAATCCCGCGAGTATCGCGCCGCCGCAGACCGCTACTCCGACATCGCCGACCACCTGCACGTACACGACATCTACACCCTGGACTCGCAGGTTGGCGCCGTGCTGGGCGGTCTCGGCTTCACCAAGGAAGACTGGGAGCGCAAGACAGAGGAATTCTCGGGCGGCTGGCAGATGCGCATCGCGCTGGCCAAGCTGCTGCTGCAAAAACCCAGCCTGCTGCTGCTAGACGAGCCCACCAACCACCTCGATCTGGAGAGCCGCAACTGGCTGGAGAATTATCTCCACGACTACCCCAACGCCTACATCCTCATCTCGCACGACCGTTATTTCCTCGATGTCACGGTCAACAAGACCATCGAGATATGGAACAAGCGGCTGCATACCTATCACGGCAACTACGAAAAATACCTGCTACAGAAGGAAGAGCGCCGCACCCAGTTGATGTCAGCGTACAAGAACCAGCGCGACCGTATCGAAGCGTTGGA
>CAWERM010000255.1:0-3599 GCA_963810995.1 uncultured Acidobacteriaceae bacterium
AGCTGCACTACCATGATCCATTGATTATTTCCCATGGATACTTGAGTATATGCATTAGGAGCGCAAGCAACGCCTACGTTTCCGTTAGCATCTACTGCGCCGATAGCTTGTGAAGGCAACAGTGGACTTTGGCGTACAGTCACGATCTGCGGTCCCGGCAGTGTTGTAAATCCACAAAGGATACCGGCAGTAGGCATTGGAGTAGCAGCCGTGATATTGGTTGTCCACGTATTCAAACCGGTAAGGATCGGTAGGAGTCGCGGTCCTACAAGCAAAGCCTTCTGACCCCCAGACGCTGGATTGTACTCAATAGACTGGGCATCGTTGCCGCGATCGGAGTAACTTATTATTGATGTTTCGTTGTGTTTTGTCAGCAATACGATAATTTAACCAATAGTTTAGTAAAAAAACCTACGTATTGCTACTCCCGGCGCTGAGGGCTGGACGAGCGCAATCAAGGGAAGACTAAATCTATGGAAAGTCATCTGTTCCACGTGGAACAGCGGGGATTTAAGTTCATTCCATATAAAAAGATTTCCACACGGCCCCACTGCAATCTCCGCTGTGGCAGGCAAGATATGGAGCCGTCCACAGCTTCTCCACAGGGATGCAACCTTCTGCACAGCCTGCGGCATTGCCATGCACGGGTATGGCCCGATAGTCTTCTTTCCATCGTGTCAACCCAACCTTCAGACCTGATGCCGGCCTCCAGCCAACCTGACGCGCCTGCGGCCAAAGTAATCGCCGTAGTGAACCAGAAAGGTGGGGTGGGCAAGACCACCACCGCCATCAACCTGGCGGCCGCGCTGGCGATGGTAGGGCTGCCCACATTGCTGATCGACTGTGACCCGCAGTCCAACGCCACCGGAGGTCTCGGGGTTGTCCGCAACCAAGCGCGGCTGAGCGTCTACGATGTGCTGATGGGCTTGGCGACCGTGGAGGAAGCACTGTTGCGGACCGAGATCCCATTGCTGGCACTCCTGCCAGGAAGCAAGGACATGATCGGCGCAAACCTGGAACTTGTCTCGCAGGAGCACCGCGAGTTCTGTCTGCGCAACGCCATTGCGTCTGTCCGTAGTTCCTATACCTTCATCGTACTCGACTGCCCGCCCGCGCTCGATCTATTGACTTTGAATGCTTTAGTCGCCGCCGATGGCCTGCTTGTGCCAATGCAGGCAGAGTATTTCGCTCTGGAAGGCATCACGGAGTTGATGCAGACGCTGGATCAAGTGGCGCAGACATTCAATCCGACGCTGTCGCTGGAAGGCGTGCTGCTGACCATGTACGACGATCGCACCAACCTTTCCCAGCAGGTCACGGAAAACCTGCAAAAGTTCTTTGGGGAAAAAGCTGCTGAATACATCCATTCCGCGTAACATCCGTCTGGCCGAGGCTCCCAGCCATGGTAAGCCGGTGCAACTCTATGACCCCCGGTCGAAGGGTGCGGAGGCATATACGGCACTGGCGGCGGAGTTGCTGCATAGGAACGGAATAGATAGTCAAAAAGCTATAAAGAATCAGAAAGATGGAGCTTCCGGGGACAGGGCGGCTCCAAGATTTTGGCCCTACAACAAGTAGTTGTTGGGCGAGCTGTAAGCATTTTTGAATCGGCTATGAGCCATGAGATATGGGCTTTGAACGGGCAATGCAGAAAGAGGTTTATACGATGGAAGCAACCACGACACCCGTCGACCCGAAGCGCCGGCCAGCGCTGGGCAAAGGGATCGAATCCTTGCTGGGTCCGCGACCGCAGGCGGCAGCAGTAGCAGAAGCGACCGGCAAGCCACTGGAGATCGCACTGGACAAGATCGAGCGCAATCCCAACCAGACTCGCAGCCGATTCGACCAGGCCCAACTGGCTGAACTCGCTCAATCTATTACAGCTACGGGTGTAGTGCAACCTGTGGTGGTACGAGAGCTGCCCGGTGGACGTTATCAGCTCATCATGGGCGAGCGGCGTTGGCGAGCTTCCCAAGCAGCGGGCAAGGCAACAATACCGGCGATCGTGCGCCAGGTCTCCGACGAACAGGCGCTGGAGATGACGATTGTCGAGAACCTGCAGCGCGAGGACCTGAACCCGATGGAGCAGGCGCGGGCCTTCGAGCGGCTTGAGCCGGGAGTTCAAGCTGACCCAGGAACAGATGGCGGTGCGCACCGGCAAGGACCGCGCTAGTGTAGGTAATTTCATTCGTTTGTTGAAATTACCAATTTCGATCCAGGCCCTGGTGGAGGCTGGACAGCTCAGCTTCGGCCATGCCCGTGCGTTGCTGGCGCTGGAGCCGGAACGGATGGAGGCTGCGGCGGCCAAGGTGAACACACTGGCCATGTCTGTTCGGCAGACTGAGAGCTACGTGCAAGGACTGCTGAACCCCGAATCGAAGAAGAAGGGACCGCATACCGCGGAGGCCGCGCAGGATCCCAATGTGCACGAGGCGCAAGGCCGGCTACAGCGCCGGCTTGGGCTGAAGGTGCGGATTGAGGACAAGAAGGGCAAGGGCCGGGTCATTATTGAGTACGCGGGAGTCGAGGACTTCGATGCGATTCTGACGGCCCTGGGCGAAAGTTGAACAATAGAGCAATGAACGCATTTAGTATTAGTAACAAATTGTGTTACATAAAATAGCTTCCTATGCCAATCCCACCATGGCCAGTGACACTGTACGCCTCAATCTCCCTATGAAAGCTACTGCGTTCGAATTCCGTCACCGCTTTTGGATCGTTATGGCGATCTACGTTCTCGGCTTTGTTGCGCCGTGGGACGCCGCGCTGCCTCTGGATGGGATGAGACCGAACGCTCATCTGTGGGGCGTGCTGGCGGCGCTGCTGTCGAAGACTGGAATGATGAGGATCGGCCCGGCCTTTTCTGCGGTGCTTGGGATGGGGATTCTGTGCGCGGCGGCAGGGGCGTGGATGCGGACATGGGGATCGGCGTACCTGGGTACGGATGTGATGCGCGATTCGGCGATGCGCGCTGAGGGAGTGGTGGCGGACGGGCCGTACCGGCATCTGCGCAATCCACTCTACGTGGGCTCGTGGATCCATTCACTGGCGCTGGCGCTGTTGATGCCAGTCAGTGGAGCGATCTCTTCCGTTGTGCTGTTGGTCTTGTTCCAGATGCGGCTGATCCTGGGTGAGGAGTCGTTCCTGGCGGCGAAGCTGGGCGAATCTTATACGGATTACTGCGCGCTGGTTCCGCAGTTGTGGCCTGCTCTGCGACCTCGGATTGCAGCTTCTGGGGCGAGAGCAATACGATCTTTAAACCGTTAAGCGTAGACGTACATAAACATAACCATTCGGCTCGTCGTACATGTAGCCGTCGATCTGCTGCAAGGCGAACAGACGCCGCGCCACATCGCCGTGGAAAAACTTGAAGCCGCATTGCGTGTCCGCAATTTCCCGCAGTCCCGTGGCGGCGCGCATGAAAACGCCCAAGCACTTCCCTGAACCGAGGTTCTCGTCGAGCTTGAACTTCATGCCGCGCTCTGGCCGGGTAGATCGACGAACCGGCCGCGACTCATCTCGGCCCCGTAGGCGATGGCCGCCAGGATGTTCCCTCGCGGGTCAGTTGCGGATACTCCTCCAGGATCTGTTCAATGGTC
>CAWERM010000256.1:0-4615 GCA_963810995.1 uncultured Acidobacteriaceae bacterium
CATGTGCTGTCGCCATCGACGGTGCATACGTACCAACGCGCCAGATTGTCGATGCCATTTATGGCGCGTCTGCTGGGGATGGACGTGATGCTGGATGGGACGGTGCAGCGGGCGGGAGAGAGGGTGCGGGTGACGGCTCGGCTGGTGGATGTGCATAGCGCGAAGCTGGTGTGGTCCGACAGCTACGAGTACCCGGCGCAGCAGTTGGCAGATGCACAGGCGCTGGCGGCAAGAGATGTTGCGGCGCAGGTTGGAGCGCATCTGGCGATTCAAAAGCAGGGTCTTCCTATAAACCATTGATTTTACTGAGGTTTAGTATTTGAGAAAGATTTCTTCAAGGAACCTTCATGGATTGCGAAGTTTTTCCCTGGCGAGGTTGCGCGATAGTGAAGCGTGCGGGCGAGGGCTGGGAGGTTGGGATGAGATGCATTATGCGGCTGGGCTTGGCTGCGGTACTGGTTGTCGCTTTGCAAGGTGGAGTGGCGCAGACAGCAAAAATTGGGACGTTCGACAGGACATCGATTGTGGTGGCTTTCTATGGCTCGCCGATGTGGTCGGCGAAGCTGAAGGCGGTGCAGGCAGAGCAGGACAAGGCCAAGGCGGCGGGAGATCGGAAGAAAGTCGCGGAGCTGAACAAGTGGGGCAAGGACCAGCAGACGCTGGCGCATAAGCAGATGGCGAGTGGCACAAACATCGACAACATCATGGAGACGATGAAACCGATGTTTACGGCGGTTGAGGCGCAGGCACAGGTGACGACGATTGTGCCGGAGGGGGTCAGGATCGACAAGACTGCGGCGAAGACGGATGTGACGGATCTGCTGATGAACGAGTTGCACGCGAACGCGAGGACGCGGCAGAGTGCGCTGGAACTGCGGAACTTTAAGAAGGAGCACCCGGTGAAGTATCGGCTGACCATGTTCCTGTTCAGATTTGATGGTGACTGAAACGGCAAATCGCTGCGGGAAGGAAGGTTGCGATGAAGAGGATGGGCAGGCTGGCAACGCTTCTTGGAGTGGTGGTTGCGGCAGGATACGGAGTGACTCTGATTGCACAGTCAGGAACTGCGGTGCATCGGACCAAGCTAGCGCAAGCCGCCGATATTCAGGGCTATGCCTGTGCCAAAGACTATGCGTGGTTCTACAGCGACGGGAAGCTGCAACGGTGCACGACATCGCGGGAGATTGCGGTTGGGGTGGCGCAGGTGCAGCGAGGGTCGATCATCGAATTACTTCCGGATGGGCGGCCGAGCTACGTGATGATGCTGCATGATGCCGCGGTTGGAGAGGTCGAGTGTAGCGGCGGGAACTGGCTGCTGGGCCCGAGTGAGGGCGCGATGGTGGCGCTGTATCCGAGCGGCAAATTGAAGCAGTGCTGGCTGGCAAAGGACCAGGTGGTGCAGGGGATTCCATGTATGCGCGGAGGATTCCTGGGGCTATTCGGCGACGGTGCGCGGCGCGACGGCGGAGCAAAGTTCTACGAGAGCGGGAAGTTGGAGTCATGCACGCTGGGGAAGGACTATGGCGGGAAGCGTCGGGGAGATCACTTCCAGCAGGCGCAGTGATAGAGGAAAAGCGCGCGGCGGAATCTATAGGCGGAACCTATAATCGGGGACTAGGGGATGCCGAATGGGTGCTGTGCTGATCTTTGTGTGGAATGCGACGCGCGGCAGCCGGCTGCGGCCCTGGCGGAGCGAGTTCCTAAAGTGGCGGATGGAGACTTTTACGGGAAGACACGCGGACGAGATCGGAGTGCGCGACTTTGTGCGGTTTCTGTACGGAGAACGCAAGCAAGTGGTGCGGTATCTGCGATGGCTCTCGGAGATGCGGGGCTACGCGCACGCAGCGGAGAAGAACTGAAGACGGGGGGGAATCTTATTTATTGGGCTTTGAGATGCTGGCAGGGTAGTTAGCGATCAGATACTTTGCCTCATCGCTGTCGGGCTGATCGATTTCCATGTGTCCACCGTATTCATTGAGGCGAGTGCGGAAGTAGTAGACTTTGCCTGCCTCGGCGGTGAAATGCACGAATGCGAAGTTGATCCCGGCGTGGAAATTTGACTGCACATTGGCGCAGATGTGATGCTCTCCCGGTTCCGCGGAGACAGCAAAGACTGCGTTATCGCGGTAGGCGCCAATCCATACCCCGTCCAAGCCGATCTTCAAGGTGTAGTGACGATTTTCACTGAGCGGACCTTCATCCTGGATGAAATAGACGAGAGCCTTGCCGGAGTCGGGAAGAGCGGGAGCTAGCGATGTGGAGGCTTCTTTCGCGCTGAAAGTTACTTTGTTGGGGCCGCAGGCGGATGTGAGAGTCGATGGTCGACTCTGGGCGAATGCAGACGCTGAAATAAGCACAAGCAGGAAGATGGCTTTCATGAAACTTCTCCGCACACGTGCCAATTTTATACTTAGTCGAGCGGAGGGCAATAAATCCCATGTCTCAAAATCGAGACTTGGAACACTCGGCGCGCATCTGATTGTGAGATCACAAACGCAGATGGGAGTGAAGCGATGGGGACGCGGGTGAAGCTGAAGGCGGAGGATGGGCACGAACTGGGGGCGTATGTTGCGGTTCCGGCGCAGGAGCCGATTGGTGCGCTGGTGGTGGTGCAGGAGATATTCGGGGTGAACAAATCGATTCGTGGGGTTGCGGACGCGTATGCCAGCGAGGGATTTTTGGCGATTGCGCCGGCGCTTTTCGACCGCTTCGAGCGCGATCTGGAACTGGGCTATGGCGAGGCGGACATGAAGAAGGCATTCGGGATTTATCCGAAGCTGGACCCGAATGTTTCGCTGCGGGACATTGCGGCGGCGTTTCACTATGGCAAGGAGGCGGGCAAGGCGACCGGAGTGCTGGGCTTCTGCTACGGCGGGTTGACGAGCTGGCTGTCGGCAACGCGCGGCGAGAAGTTCAAGATGAAGCCGGATTGTTGCGTTGGATACTATGCGGGGGGAATCGGCAAGGTGGCGGCAGAGGAGACGGTGTGCCCTGTGCTGCTGCACTTTGGCGCGGAGGACACGCACATTGGGAGCGACCAGACGGATGCGGTGCGCGCGGCGCATCCGGAGGTTGAGATCTATCTATACGATGGGGTGGGGCACGCGTTTGCCAACCCGGACCGGCCAAGCTACAACGCGGCGGCGGCAAAGTTGGCGTACACGCGGTCGCTGACGTTTTTGAAGAAGAACCTGGCTTAAGGCAACGGCGTAACACCGATTGACACCGATGAAACCGATAAGAACAACAGGGCTTCCATTTTTGCATAGATCGGTTCGATGGTTGGCAATGATGCAGGACTTGATTTTGACGTGCTGCGAATTGCCGGGTCCCGGTGGAGGGTGCTATCCTTGACGGAGACACTACGACTGCGAGTTAACTAGAGATCAGGAGCAACAACTGCTGTGTTGGAATCGGTAAAGAAGACAGGAATCATTGAGAAGTTTCGAACGCACGAGACGGACACGGGAAGCCCGGAGGTCCAGATCGCCCTCCTGAGCGAACGCATTGGCGAGTTGACCGAGCATTTCAAAACACACAAGAAGGACCATGGCTCCCGCCGCGGACTTCTGATGCTGGTGAGCAAGCGGCGCGGTCTGCTCGACTATCTGAAAAAGTGCGATGCGGACCGATACCGCGAGGTAATCGGGAAACTTGGGATCCGCAAGTAACGCACTGGGACAATCCCACATTATGGACGAAAGCAAGACCCGACCCACCCCGGCAGTTAACTTCACGCGCAGCCGCATCGGCCGTTGCAGCCGGAGTTGCTGATGGCTGGAGAGACGGTCCATGGAAAAACGAATGGATGCACTGCACTGGCCAATGGCTGGATGCGCGGCACCACGGGCCATGGTGGCGAACACAGATTTTTACGATGCACCCCGCGTGGGGCCTGCAATGCGGCCAGCCAGGGATGCATCTCTGCGCGCTTGGCTAAGCGGCGCAGAAGCAAGTTTCCCAATTGATAAAACGATGAATAAGAGAAGAGGCAAACGATGAAGCAGGAAGTGACAGTAGAGCTTGCCGGTGGCAAGCGCATTACATTTGAGACGGGACGGTTGGCCAAGCAGGCCTCCGGTGCCGCGTTTGTAAGCAGCGGAGACAACGTAGTTCTAGCCACGGCTGTGGCCGCGCCCGACCCGAAAGAAGGCATCGACTTTTTTCCGCTGACGGTGGAGTACCGCGAGAACACCTATGCGGGGGGGCGCATTCCCGGCGGCTTCATCAAGCGCGAAGGGCGGCCCAGTGAAAAAGAGATTCTGACGTGCCGGCAGATCGATCGGCCGATTCGTCCGCTGTTTCCTGAGACCTTCCGCAACGAGACGCAGGTGGTTGCGTTCGTGTATTCGGCGGACAAGGAGAACGATCCGGATGTGTTGGGGATCAACGGGGCGAGCTGTGCGCTGGCCCTGAGCGACATTCCATTTCATGGGCCGGTGGGAGCGGTGCGGATTGGCCTGATCGACGGCGTGTTCGTAGTGAATCCGACCTACACGGAGCGGGGAAAGAGCCTGCTTAACATCATGGTAGTGGGCACCAAGGACGGCATCGTGATGGTGGAGTCGGGGTCGCAGGAGGAGCAGCACGTACCTGAACGAAGTAGGTGAAGAAG
>CAWERM010000257.1:0-4441 GCA_963810995.1 uncultured Acidobacteriaceae bacterium
TACCATTCGGCAAAATGTATTCCGAGACCATCGGGACAATACTATTCACTCTGCACAGGATTCTCCAATTAATGCTCCGCAAATACCGTCCAGTACCGGGAAGGGTCAGATAAGACTGCTCTTGACGCGTGCTGCTTTGGATGATCGACTGAGTCAGCGACCGACTGAGTGAACCGATGCGAGTCCCTCAATTTACCCTCGACGATTACGAACAAACATTTGCCGACCGCCATCTGCTGCATGGCGTGGTGGCGAAGTGGGCTAAGGCCAGGCCGCAGGTTCCTGCGATACTAAGTGCGGAGGGTGAACGCGCAGTCACATGGAGCGAGTTCGACCGCATCACGACGGCGTTGGCGAGAGAGTTGCTGCGGCTGGGATTCGCCAAGGGCGATTTCCTGGTCACCCTGCTGCCGATGTCTGTGGACCACGTTCTGCTGGAGTATAGCTGCTTCAAGATCGGCGTAATTGTGGCTCCGCTGGATCTGCGATTGTCCGCCGCCGAGGTGGTTCGAGCGCTGGAGATCCTTCGTCCGCGCGGATTTGTTGCCCTGGGTGTGAGAGCGCCGTTTGACTTTCGCGAACTGTGGCGAGCCATGCAGGAGCAATGTCCATGGCTCCAGCATTCGATCGCGGTGGACTCGGAGGAGGCGATTGCAGGAACACAATCCTACTCGTCGATTGCCGAGACGGCGTTGCGTACCGCGATGGATGCTAGCCCCGCTTCCCTGCCTGAAATTATCAGTGATGCGAGAGAAGACGACGGCGCGCTGGTGATCTTTACCACCGGCTCGACCGGTTCGCCCAAGCCTGCGTTGCTGTCGCACCGCAACATTACAGTGCAGAACATGTGCATGTGCGGCAGTTTTTTTGGCGGAGACAGCGGCACGCGCACCCTGGTCAATCTGCCTGCGTCGCATGTGGGCGGGCAGACGGAGACGTTGATGAGCACCTTCTTCGGGGGAGGCACGGCCGTGCTGCTGGAGGTCTTCGATGCGGGCCGCTCGCTGCGCGCCATTGCCGAACATCGCGTGGAGTTGCTGGGCCAGATTCCGGCGATGTTCAACCTGGAGTGGATGCTGAAGGATTACGATCGCCACGACCTCAGCAGCCTGCGATTTGCCGCCTATGGAGGGCATTCGGTGTCGCGTCTGTTTGTGGATCGGCTGGCGACCATGGCGCCGGTAATCGGCAGCGGGCTGGGGCTTACCGAAGCTGCCGGATTCTGCACCTACGTTCAGACAGACGCAGCCGGTAAGGAGGCGATCCTGACCGGGCTTGGCCAGGACATGCCGATCTATCCATGCACCATTCGCCAAGCCATGCGCTCCGATGGCAACGCCGGCGAGGAACTGCCCTCGGGCGAGATTGGAGCGGTGTGCTTCCGCGGGCCGCAAACCTTTCTCGGCTATGTCAATGATGCCGCGGCCACCGCGAAGGCGATCTCGCGCGACGGCTATCTCTATACCGGTGACCTTGGCTACAAGGACTCCGCGGGTCTGCACATGACAGGACGCGAGAAGTGGGTGATCAAATCGTTTGGCTACCAGATTTTTCCCGGCGATGTCGAGCGGCATATCTACAGCCTGACGGAGAAGGTGGCCAACTGCGTGGTGGTCGGCGTGGATCATGCAGTAGCATCCGAGGCGGTGGTGGCCGTGGTGGAGAAGAGGGCGGGAGTTGTACTGGAGCAGCAGGAACTGAATCGGCACGCGCGTTCGCTGGCCTCGTACATGCGGCCTCGCCATTGGATCGTTCTTGAAGCAGGGCAACTGCCGCTGAACCGGTTGGCTAAACCGGACTACGCGCGCGCCCAGCAGATGGCCCGCGCAGAGATAGCCCTGTTGCGGGAGCGCGGCGAGTGGGACAAAGGCTACGAATAGAGATTTAGGGAGGGGCTGTATCGGTGATTGAAATTCCCTCAGAGGCAAAAGCCGGGTGGAAAGTTGGCCGATTACGGCGAGACTGAAGTCCCGCCCTTTCAAAGCTGGCACACCTTCGGGGCTATCCCTGAATCTCCACATGCTTGGCGGCCAACTGTGCGCGGATCACCAGTTCTGCGGCAAGCAGGCACTGCGTCTGGTCCTGCGCGGTGTGCGTACGATGGACTACATCGGAGATCAACTGCGGCCCGAAGGGCAGGGTGAGGTTGTTGCAGTCGATATAACGGGCCTCGTTCTGGTCCACGATAAACAAGTGGTTGCCGCCCTTGCGTCCGGCGATGTCGACATACTTTCTCAGCTCGATGTAGCCGTCCGTGCCCAGGATGAAGAGCCGCCCATCACCCCATGTGCCGACGCCCTTGGGGGTGAACCAGTCCAGCCGCACGTAGCCGAAACCGGCGTTACCGCGCAGAAGCATGTCGCCGAAGTCCTGGAATTTGGGATGGTCCTTGTGGCGCACGTTGGCCACCTGGGACGCAACCACCTCGGCGTGGGTGGAGCCGGTGTAGAAGAGGAACTGATCGACCTGGTGCGAGCCGATGTCGGTGAGGATGCCGCCATACTTCTCGGGGTCCCAGAACCAGTCGGGACGGGGCGATGAGCCACCCGCGTCGCCGCCAGCCTGAACGATCTGGTGGGGCGCGATATTGGTGGTCTGGATCACCTTGCCGATGGCTCCGGCCTGCACCAGTTCTCCGGCGCGTACGGCTGCCTTCACTTCCAGCCGCTCGCTGTACATGATGGCGAAGATGCGTTTTGTCTGGGCGATGGCAGTGCGCACGGCGGCCAACTGCTCCAGCGTGGTGACGCCGGGCTTATCGCTCAGAAATCCTTGCCGTGCTGCATGACGCGAATGCCAAGCGGAGCGCGTTGATTGGGAATGGCCGAACTAAGGACAAGCTGGATCGAAGGATCGTTGAGGATCTCGTCCTCCGACCTTGCCGCCTTCGCCTGGGGATAGCGCTTGAGGAACGCTACTCCACGTTCCGGCTCCGCGGCGTAGACGCTGATTAGCTCGCCGCCGCCGCGAACCATGGCGTCCACCATGCCGTAGATGTGGTCGTGGCTCATGCCCGCGACGGCGAAGCGGACGGAATTGGCAGGCAGGACGGAAGCAAGCTGCGCGGGCTGGGCAATCTCGTGCATCACGCTGCCGGAGAAGCCGGAAGCTGCAAACGCCGATACAGGCAGGGCCGTGGACAGGCTCGCTGACCCCATCGTCTTCAGAAATGAACGTCGATCGACTGCATCCATTGGCATACGCACCGCCCCAACAGCCCATCATACGATGTCCGTCCGGCAATGTTTATGTACCGATAAAGAAATAGCGAATGCAGGGACAAACAGCTTTGGAACGCAGTGACAGCGGTCACATCCCGTGCAAATGTGGGAACCTACCATCTGGTTCAGGGTGTACGTTGCCGGGCAGAGGGGCCACGAGAAGTGGATTGCGGGCAGAGCAATCTACGTGGCGTTCCTGCCCAACCACCGCGAGAAAGGATTGAAAGACGCGATCCAGTCCAGGCAGCACGGAAAGCCCTAACTTCGGCCTCGAAATACAGCATGGCTCTTGCAATTTTCCAGAAGCGTACAATTCAAGCGACTCGGTTCCGATCAAAGGAGATTCCAGATGAAACACAATAAAGCGACGACATCCCGAAGAGATTTTCTGAAGAAGTCCATGCTGGGTGGAGCGGCAGCGATTGCGGCGACGCAGGTGCCGTCAGCCAGGGCCGCGCAGACCGCAATGCCCGCACCCGCAGCAGCCCCGGCCACGCCTCGACCCGCGGCCCCGGTAATGCCCCCTTTTACCCCTATCGATCCAGCCAACTCGCCGATAGGGACGGCCTTCGGCGTCAAGCCGGGCCGCGTTGCATGGGCATTCAATGCCAAAGCCACCAACTGGGATGGCAAGAACAACGCCCCAGGCTGGTGGGATGACAGCAATACGCATCCCGAACTGGTTGCGGCGATGCTATCGGGCAGCATCCGCTGGGTGGGTGGCGACGCCAACAGCGACAAGGAAGCGTGGAACAAGATATTCGTCGACTTCAATAAGCGCCATGGCAAGGGCGCGGTGGGCTACAAGAAGGGCGAGAAGATCGTTCTGAAATACAACCTGAACCAGATGCACAACAATGACGGCAAGAGCAACGATTCCTATATTGCTCCGCAGCTCTCGCAAGCCTTGCTGCGCCAACTGGTCCAGCAGGTTGGGGTAGCACCGGGCGACATCACCGTCTATGACGCCATCCGCAATGTTCCAGCCACCATCTACGACCGCGCAACCAAGGAGTTTCCCGGCGTCCACTTTGTGGAATCGACCGGCACCGAAGGCCGCGAGAAGGCGGTGGCAGACAAGAGTAAGCCGCTGGTCTTCTCCAGTGGCAGCTTGACCTTCTATCTGCCCACCGTGGTTACCCAGGCCGACTACATGATTAATGTGGCCGGGCTGAAGGGCCACACCATGGAGCAATACGTAACTGGTTCCAGGGGTCACA
>CAWERM010000258.1:0-3198 GCA_963810995.1 uncultured Acidobacteriaceae bacterium
AAAAAAAATCAGATCGGAGTCAGCAATACTTTGATGGTGGCGGCCAATTCCAGCGGCGGAGTTACCGGCAAGATGATCTCTCCGCAGTCCATCGCGGTCGCCACCGGAGCGGTGGGACTGGTCGGGCACGAATCCGACCTCTTCCGCTTCACCTTCAAACACAGCCTGATGCTTGCCGGGCTGGTTGGCGTCATCACCATGCTGCAGGCCTATGTTCTGGCCTGGATGATTCCCGGCAAGTGATGAAAGTTGCCGGACTGCACAGAGGCCTCTCGTGACAAAATGGTAGATAACCCATCATGCCAAACGAGACCACCTCTACTTCTGAGCCTGCCGCTGAATCCATCGCAGAATCCGCTGCTGAAACCGCCCTTGAAACCACCGTTGAGTCCGTCGTTGAATCTTCTGCCGAATCTGCTGCCGATTCGCCCGATGAATCCTTTGCGGATCTGCTCGCGCAGTTTGAGCACACCCACACGCACCAGGCGGAGGGCGCGAAGCAACTGGAAGGCACCGTCGTCTCCCTCGACGCCGAGTTTGTGTACCTCGACATCGGCTATAAATCCGAGGGAATTCTCCCGCGCAGCGCATTTGAAAATAACGCCGACGGAGTCACTGCGGGCGATAAATTTCCCGTCTCGGTAAAGGGACGCAACGCCGAACGCTACTACGAGCTCTCGCGTCACAAGGTAGTGCAACCCACGGACTGGGCCTCGCTGGAAGAGGCATTCACCCAGAAAACTCCCGTGGTGGGCATTGTTACCGCCGTGGTCAAGGGTGGACTCACGGTCGATGTTGGCGTGCGCGCGTTTATGCCCGCCTCGCGCAGCGGCACGCGCGATGCCGCCGAGATGGAGAAGCTGGTCGGCCAGGAGATCACCTGCCGTATCACCAAACTGGACGTGACGGAAGAGGACGTGGTCGTTGACCGGCGCGTCATCTCCGAAGAGTTGGCACGCGCGCAGGCGCAGGGCCTCTACTCCGAGATGAAAGAGGGCGACCTCGTCCGCGGCGCGGTGCGCAGTTTTACCGCCTATGGCGCGTTTGTCGATCTGGGTGGAATCGACGGTCTGCTGCACGTCAGCGATATTTCATGGAGCCGCGTGAATGCTCCGGAAGACGTGCTCACTATCGGCCAGGAACTCCAACTTAAAGTCCTTAAGGTCGATGCCGAGGGCCGTCGCGTCTCGCTTGGCCTCAAGCAGCTTGAGCCGGAGAAGTGGGACTCAGCGGCGGAGAAGTACAAAGTTGGTCAGCGCATCACTGGGACCGTCACGCGGCTCATGGACTTCGGCGCGTTCGTCGAACTGGAGCCGGGGATCGAAGGCCTCATCCACGTCTCGGAGATGTCGTGGGTGAAGAAGGTCCACAAACCCAGCGACATCCTCAAGCCGGGAGAGACGGTGGAGGCAGTTATCCTCTCCGTGAAGCAGGAGGAGCGGCGGATCGCGCTCGGGCTGAAGCAGGCGCTGGGCGATCCATGGACCGAAGCGCCCAGGAAATTTCTCGTTGGCTCAGCGGTCGAGGGGCCGGTGACGCGCCTGATGAACTTCGGCGCATTCGTGCAGTTGGCGGAGGGAGTCGAGGGCCTGGTTCATGTCAGCGAAATCACCGCGGAACGGCGCATCAACCATCCGCAGGACATTCTGCGCGTGGGTAACATCGTCAAGGCGCAGGTACTTGCCATCGATCCGGAGAAGCGGCAGATCAAGCTCAGCATCAAGCAACTGGTGCCCACCAGCATCAAGGAATATCTGGAGGAGCATAAAGAGAACGATGTGGTCTACGGGCGTGTCGTCGAGCAGTCGGCGGACTCCGCCATCGTCGAACTCGGCGAAGGAATTCGCGCCACATGCAGACTCGCCGCTGGCGCTTCTCCCACAGCCAAGACCAAGCAGGAGAAAACCGCCGGAGTCGATCTCTCGGCATTGACCTCGATGCTGAACGCCCGCTGGAAGGGGGCCGCGGCGCCAGCCGGCAGTCAGCCGGAGCCGCTCAGCGTCGGTCAGATTCGCAGCTTCCGTATTGTGAAGCTGGACCGCGAGGCGGAGAAGATTGAACTGGAACTGACGTAACCTGCGCGAACTCCTCTGTGAGCGAAAGCGTGATCTGCATGATCGGAGACACTCGATTCACCCAATCGAAGTGGTTGCAGCTTACTCGACTAACAGTGTAATGGGAATGGAGTGCGATAGCGCGCCTGCGCTGACCGTTACGGTGAGCGGATAACTCTCGGCCTGCTGGGTAAAGTTGACGTCGGGAGAACCGCAGCCGCTCAACCCGGCCATGGCTGCCATGCTTGCCGCCAGCAACAGCAGCAAAACCGTCCGCCCCAGACGCTTGCCCGCGCGACGCATCCGGCCCGCGAAGGGAAGCAGAAGCAACGCCAGCCATAATGTTTCCTGCCGCGAAGCAGGTGTGCCGCTTGCCGCTCCCTTCACTTGTGCCTGGGCCTGCGCCGTCATCTGGATGGTCAACTGCGAATTGCCGCTCAGCGGTGTATTGGCGGGCAGAGTCCATGTCCACGGGCTGTTGGAGGTCAAGGTCCACATCGCCGGAGCGATACTGGCCGTCGCTGTTGTGGGAAGGCCGCTCAAGGTCAACCTGACTGCCACTGGGAAGGACGTTCCGCCGTCAGGCTCGATGGCCAGAGTATAGGTCGAGCTGCCACCGGGAGTAATGGTTTGCGATGGGCCGCCGGAAGACATGTTGCTCAAACTGATGTCCATTACGCATTGCGTCAGCGCCGAACTGGTGGCTGCTGCGAAGTTCGTACCCCCGTTGTAGACTGCGCTGATCGTGTGCGTTCCCACACTCAGGGACGATGTGGTCAGCGTTGCCACACCACCGGAGAGCGTCCCCGGACCGAGAGGCGTGGTGCCATCCAGAAACTCCACCAACCCCGTTGGGACGCCTGCCGATGAGGATACCGTGGCCGTCAGCGTGATCGCATTCTGCGCCAGAACCGAGCTGGCGCTACTGGCAACCGCGATCGCAGACGACGCCGGATTCACCGTAATACTTTGCGTTACCTGCGCGGCCGCTGAGTAAATGGCGTTGCCGGCCTGGTTGGCGGCAACCACCACCAATCCCGCGCCATTGAGAGTCAGCATGTTGCCCGTGATGGAACCTGGGCCGGAGATGATACTGAAGATAATCGGATTTCCCGAGGCCCCTCCCGTCGCTGACAGCGCGATT
>CAWERM010000259.1:0-9078 GCA_963810995.1 uncultured Acidobacteriaceae bacterium
CAGCAGGTGAACGCGGAGATTCGCGATTCGATCCTGGACATCCAGTCGGCGGCAAAGTTGGTGGAGGCGGCAAAGTCCAACATCGATCTAGCCAACGAAGCGTTGAGCGAGGCGCAGCAGCGCTTCCAGGCGGGCGTGAGCGACAATCTGCCCGTAAGCCAGGCGCAGGCCTCGGTGGAGCAGGCCAACGACCAGTACATCGCAGCGCTGTACCAGCACAACGCCGCCAAGCTCTCGCTGGCGCGCGCGCTGGGTGTGGCGCAGACCAACTTAAAAGATTATCTCGGAGGTAAGTAAACGTGGCAGACGAACAGAACCAGAGCGTCCCCAAGGCCGCCGACCCAACCGCCGAAAGCAATGGCCTTGCCAAGACGGAGAGCAACCTCGACGACAGTACACAGACCAACGGCGGCCGCAAGTTCATTGTCATTGGCGTGGTGCTGCTGTTGGCCCTGGCCGCGGCCTTCTTTTACTGGCGCGCCACCTTTACCGAAGATACCGACGATGCGCAGGTGGACGGCAATCTGTACCAGATTAGCGCGCGTATCTCCGGCCATGTGGTGAAGGTATATGTGGACGACAACCAGACGGTGCAGGCTGGCCAGTTGCTGGTGGAGATCGACCCGACCGACTACCAGGTGGCGCTCGATCAGGCACAGGCCAACCTGGCCAGCGCGCAGGCCGAGTACGCGCAGGCAACGGTCAACGTGCCCATCACGCAGGTAACGGTCGGCACCACGGTGAGTACGACCGCCAGCGACGTGCAGGGCTCTACCGACATGGTGGCGCAGGCGGAGAAGCAGGTGGTAGCGGCGAAGGCTCGCGTCGATGAGGCCACGGCCAACGCGCAGAAGGCGCAGGACGATGTGGATCGTTATACCCCGCTGGTGCAGAAGGACGTAATCTCCAAGCAGCAGTATGACGCTGCCGTGGCCGCCGCCGCCGCCTCGAAGGCCGCCGTCGCCGAGGCAGAGGCGAATGTCCTGGCCCAGCAGAACGCGGTTGCCGGCGCGAGGCAACGCCTCGCCCAATCGCAGGCACAGTCCGATCAATCGGTGAAGAACGGCCCCGACCAGGTACGGGTGCAACAGTCCCGCGCCGAGGCCGCCAAGGCCGCCATCCAGCAGGCGCAGGCCAAGGTCGATCAGGCGAAATTGAACCTTGGCTATACGCGCATCGTAGCGCCGGTGGCGGGAATCGTGAACAAGAAGAGCGTCGAGATCGGTGACAATCTGGCCGCCGGACAGGACCTGATGACCATCATCCCGCTGACCGACCTGTGGGTAACGGCCAACTTCAAAGAGACGCAACTGACCCACATGCATGCAGGGCAGACGGTCTCCATCAAGGTGGATGCCTACGGCGGGCGCAAGTTCTCCGGCAAGGTGACGCAGGTGGGCGGGGCCACCGGCTCCATGCTATCGCTCTTCCCGCCGGAGAACGCCACGGGCAACTACGTCAAGGTGGTGCAGCGCCTCCCGGTGCGCATCGACTTCACCAACCTGCAGCAGGAAGACGGCGACTACGTGCTGCGCCCCGGCCTTTCCGTCACGCCGGTGGTCGAGGTCAAGTAGCGGGTCGAATGGCATCGCCGATGAGCAGCAGCACGGGCGCGGGGCCTACTGCCTCGTCGGCGATCGCGGCCAGGGTGGTTCGCAGAACGTGTTCGTCGGGCGTTGTCGCCTTGGAGACGGCCACGCACGGCGTTGCGGCGTCGATGCCGGAGGCGATCAGCTCGTCGGCCAGCGCGCGGAGGTTGCGTCCCGGCATATAGACGATCAGCGTCGCATCTTTGGGAAACGCGCCCTCCCACTTGGGCGTGAGTTCTAGCTTGGCCGGTCTATCTGGCCGCGGCGCTGCGTGATGAGCAGTGGCGAAGATGAGCTTGGACGCGGAGCTGCGGTCGGTGAGCGGAGTCTTGAGCGCGGCGGCTATAGCGAAGGCCGCGGTAATTCCGGGCACAATCTCGAACGGAATCGCGGCCTCGGTGAGCGCGGCAATCTCCTCGCCCGCGCGTCCGAAGATCAGCGGTTCGCCCGACTTGAGCCGAACCACGCTGCGCCCCGCGCCCGCATGCTCCAGCATCAGCGCATGGATTCCCGCCTGGGTGATGCGCGGCTGACCGCAACGCTTGCCCACTGGAATTACGAGCGCGGTAGGCGAGGCCAACCCGAGCACCTCGTCGGAGACCAGGTCGTCGGGCAGAATGACATCCGCCGACTCAATCAGGCGCAGGGCGCGCAGCGTCAGCAACTCCGCATCGCCCGGTCCCGCGCCCACCAGATAGACCACACCAGACTGCGCCGAGGTCCTCATGGCTTGTGCTCTTCTGGCGTGGGAATGGGATTGGTTTGCGCGTGGCGGCGAGCAAATACGCGTGTGGGGCATCCGTCGAAGCCGCACACATCGCGGCTGGCGAGTTGATGGAGAAGTTCGCGGCGCGCTTCGTTGGCGGGTTCGCGCTGTAACACCTCGCGGCGCAGATTGCCCAGCTCGGCCAGCCACTCGCCGGCATCGAGCGGCAACTGCGCATCGATTTCTTTGCGTAGCCGCTGTGCCAGAGCGGGGCTTGCGCCAGCAGTGGAGATGGCAATCTGTAACTCGCCGCGACGGACCACGGAGGGGAAATAAAAATCGCAGAAGGGCGGATCGTCAACTGCATTAATGAGGATTCCCGCAGCCTCTGCCTCGGCAAAGACGGCGCGATTGACGGTGGGAACATTGGTCGCAGCCACCGCTAGAAACTGCCCAGCAAGATCGCCTGACGCGTATTCACGCTGGTGTAAGACAATCCCGCCCGACTCAGCCATCGTAATGATGCGTGCGCTGGCGGTAGGTGCGATCACGGTGACACGCGCCTCCGCAGTGAGCAGCGAATCAATCTTCGACTCGGCAAGATTGCCCGCGCCAATGACGATGCATGGCCGGCCAGTCAACTTCAAAAAAATAGGGAAAAGACTCATAGGCAATTGGCATACCTGTGGCTACCGGTTACTAGGTCGTGACCAGAATCTCGTGTATCGGAAGAAATATATTTCCTGTTTGTGCTGCGTGTCGCTTCTTGCGTTGAAGCAGGCTGACAAAGTCAATCCTCTCTTCAAGTACGCTCATCAGATCAGCGCCATCCATAAGGATGATAACTGCCCCTCCCGCAGAGTGGGCTTTTATTCCGTCTACAGAGAACCCGTTTATTGAAAGAAAGACGCCAAGAGTGTTTTCGAGCTTTCTACGTACTTTGGCCGCGAATCCATCGAGGTGACCCGCATCTGATGGAAGTTGTCGCCACCTTGCTTCGAACAAATACTCCGTTCCATCAAGAGAGAAGGCTCCGTCGATTTGTTCACCTGTGTTGCGGAAGGACGCCTTCGGGTCTAGGTCAAACAACTCAAATAGGTCGTACATTACTTTTTCAAGTACAAAGCCACGCTTTTGCATGTCGATTGATACGACTAGCGCCATATATCTTTCACGCAGTTCTGTCAGTTTTTGTCTCACCACCGAATTTGTCTTTAGCTTCTCTGCTGCTCTCTTCCTCCTCTCCTCACGCTGTCGATCCTCATCCTCAACCTGCACATTTGTATTAACTAAACTATTCAAATGGGCAATTGCAGCCTTAGCTCTAGCAGCTTTCTCCTCACCGTCTTCAAGCTGCTCAAGGTGTCGAAATGACTTGACACTACATACTTCATGGCAGAGGCGAGTGAGATCGCCTACTGACCGCGATCCTTCGCTAACCAACCTGTCCACAAGGTCCGAGGCCACCTGCCGCTTGCGATTATTCCAATCAACGAGGCTGAGCGTCCCAACGTCGTTCAAACATTGATGGAGGAAGCTGCGAAGGTCGTCCTTATACCAATACAACACACCGAGGGCTTCTTTAAGAGCGACGACCGCTGCGGGCGAGAGTCTTTTTGGCATGGCGAGACCTCTGGATAAGCCGAAGCTATCTCTATAATTTACGCCGTTCCGGTAGAGTCTCCTATGCGTCCACGACGTGGCGGCCACCAGCGGGCGGAGGGTCGCGTTCGACGGCCGCGACCACGGTGCCTGCAAGCTGGGCGCGGAGGGTCTCGTCGTCGGTGCGGGCGAAGTAGGCGCGCAGGTCTTCGCCGGGCTGGCGCGCCGCGAGATACGCGCGCAGCAGGCGCTCGATGGCCTCGGGGCAGTCTTCGGCGGCGGCGCGGAAGCCGATCTGGCGCGCGATGCCCGCGTACTTGCCGACCGCGCCGCCGACGCAGAAGTAGAAGGCATCGACCATCTTGCCGTCCTTCTTGATCTTCTTGCCTTCGAGGCCGATGTCGGCGATCCAGCTTTGTCCGCAGGAGTTGGTGCAGCCGGTGACGTGCAGGTTGATCTGCTGGTCGAAGGCCGGCAGGCGGTCTTCCATCTCGCTGGCCAGCCACTTGGAGAAGGCCTTGGTCTCGGCGATGGCCAGCTTGCAGAACTCCGTCCCGGTGCATGCGATCGCGCCGCGCCAGAAGGGCGAGACCTCGACCTGCAGGCCGATCTCGCCGAGGCGATGCACCACGTCGCGGGTGCGCGCGTTTGGAACATTGGCGACGAGAATGTTCTGCATGATGGTGGCGCGCAGGTGGCCGTCGCCGAACTCTTCGGCGAGGTCGGCGAGTTGGACAAGCTGGTCGCCGGATGAGCCGTCCGCGCAGTACGCTGGCGCCGATAGCGGAGAGGCCTGGCTGACGCTGCGGGGTTACGCCGATGTGGTCGCGATAGACATCGTCGGGGACCACGTCCGTCGCTTACGGGCGAAGGATCGAGCTTATAGCCGAGCTTCTCTTCAATGGCCGCGAGCATGGACTCCGCCGTCCATCCATGGCGCATGAAAAGGTACTTGATGCGCGCGCGCGTGCGGTTCTCGCGCAGCTCGGTCTGCTCCTTGAAGATTTGCAGCACGGCCTCGACCACCGCATAAGCTTTGTCTTGGGGGATGAATGCCGGAATGCGCACCGCGATGTGCGGCTCGGTAGAGAGACCGCCGCCGACGCGCAGCGTGTAGCCCACCTCGTCGCCGCGTTTGATGGCGGTGAGGGCCACGTCGTTGATCTCCGGGTAGGAGCACCAGACGGGGCAGCCGGAAACGGTGACCTTGAACTTGCGCGGCAGGTTGTAGAACTCTGGGTTGGCGGTGAGCCGGTGCGCTATCTCGACGGAGAGCGGGCTGGCGTCGATGAGTTCGTGGCCATCCAGCCCTGCGAGCGGGCAACCTGTAACATTGCGCATCACGTCACCGCAGGCGCCCTTGGGACTGAGGCCAATAGTGGTGAGCGCGTCCACGATCTCCGGCAGCGCCTCGATGGTAAGCCAGTGCAGTTGAATGTTCTGTCGGGTAGTGATGTCGGCAAGGTTGCGCGCGTGCTTTTTTGTCAGTTCGCCGATGACGCGCAACTGGTGCGACGTGAGCAGGCCGTTGGGCAGCCCGATGCGCATCATAAAGTACTCGGTGGCCTTGCCCACGCCGTCCTTGCCGCCAGTGACGCCCGCACCGTCGCCCTGGGTATAGACGCCCCACCACTTGAAGTAGAACTCTGCCCACTCCGGCAATACGGCAGCGCGACCCTCGCGGGCAAACTGGCGTACCTCGTCCCATGCCTCCCAGGGATTCTTGGCGAGCTTCAATCGCTCGGCCTTCTGGGCTTTGCTCTCCTTGACAGCAGGGGGAGCGGCGGGCGGCGTATGAACAGCGAGGTCGGTCATATGATTCCTGAGAATTCCCTACGTTTATCGATGAACTACTCCGTCAGAGCGGGCCAAACGGCGTTTAAATGTTTGACTCAATAAAAACGCCCACCGGATTTGTGGGCGCTCGATCTGCTGCTCTGGGCTTCGCGGCTTACAAACTCTACGAGGCGGAAGAGGGGCGACGGCGCACGGCGCTGCAACAACAGGCCTGGCAGCACGCAAACGGATTTTGCTCGCACTTCCTCATAACTCTAAGTCTATTTACGCCGTGCCTCCGCGTCAAACGCTGCGCAAGATACAAGAAGAGAAAGCCGTTAGTCTGCCTCGACCAGGGAGAACTTGTGACGTACATCGGAACCGCGCAGCCAAAAGATCACATCCTCCGCAATATTGGTGGCGTGGTCGGCGGAGCGCTCCAGGTTGCGCGCCACCAGGATTGCCGTCAGCGCCTGCGTGCTGACCTCCGGCTTCTGCTGCATCACCTCCATCAGCTCAGCCTGCACCACCTTGTTGCCTGCATCCACCGCGTCGTCCATGGAAAGCACGGTGTCGGCCATCTTGGGGTCCGCCTCCAGCAGCGCCTGGATCGCGGAGCGGATCATGACTCCAGCACGCTCGCCCATCTCCTGAATCTCAGCCGGGAGATGCAGCACCGGCTCATTCTTCATGGCCAGCGCGCGCTCCGCGATGTTGGCGGCCTGGTCGCCGATGCGTTCCAGATCGCCATTGATCTTGATCACCGACAGGATGAAGCGCAGGTCGATGGCCATGGGCTGCTCCTTTGCAAGCAGTTCGTAGGCCATCTCGTCCACCACGGTTTCGGCGGTGTTGATGGCCTCTTCGATCTCCAGCACATGGCTGCACAGCGCCATGTCGCGTTCGATGTAGCCCTCCACGGAAAAGTCCAACGCCTGCTGCGACAACGCCGCCATCGCCAACAGCTTGTCCTTCAACTCGGCCAGTTGCAGATGAAAATTGATGCGCGGCATGATGGAAGACTCCTGATCTGAAAAAACGACAACCTCTATTGTGACGCAGTTGTGAAAACGCTGTGTGAATAGGTGGTGACAGAGTAGCCGCGAAGGTACCCTGGCCGCCTTGCTTGTCATTCTGACCCTGACCCTGAGCGCAGTCGAAGGGAAAGGGGAAGAATCCCCGAATTTAGTCTTTGTCCTTGCTGACACAGCAAGCTTCAATGATAGATCAGATATTTTTCTCGCTGTGTGCGAAATTTGGTCAGGGCAGAGGCCCAACTTGCGGCTATGGCGCGTGGATCGTCGCCCCGGGCGAGGGCCGTCATCGTCTCGGCGTTGGCCACCAGCGGTGCGGCCTTGTCCAGCTTGAACTGCGCTGGATAGAGGCGATGCAGTGCGGAAAGAATCTCAATGCCAAGTTCGGGCGAGTCGAGCGCGGCGCGATCGGTGACAGTGAGCCGCACACCCTGAATGGTCTGGCCATGGTAGGGATAGTGGTTCGCGTCGTCAGCGACGGTGAATGTAGCTGCGGCGAAGCTGACACCGGGTATATGGCGCGTTGTAAGGTAGGCCGCAACGGCTTTGCCATTGAACCAGGCGGCGCTTGCGCGGGTGAATCTTGTGTCGCTGCGGTTGTACCCGCGCCAAAGACTTCAAAGGGTGTCGCTGTTCCCCGCCCCACCGAGACGTTGGTTGCGTCCAGCATCCCCAGGCCGGGATAGAGCGTGGCCTCGGTAACGCTGCGCAGGTTGGGCGAAGGATTGACCCATGGGACGCCGGTTTGGTCGAAGAACTCGTCGCGACGCCAGTTCTGCATGGGCACGACGACGACGCCGTGGTTTTCGTAGAATTTCGGAGCACTAGCGTCATTGGATGGCGATTGCAGCGGCTGATAGGGCCTGTATGGAGGGGGGGGCCGTTGATGACGCAGGCCGCTGGATGTTCGCGCTCCATATATAGAGCCAACTCACCCAGCGTCATCCCGTGGCGCAGCGGCAGCGGCATGAAGTTGATATAGGAATCCGTTTGCCTATCCGAGACCGGTCCCTTGCACCGACGTCCCTCCAATCGGATCGGGGCGATCCAGCACGATCAGCTTGAAGTTGCTGTCCATGCGCTCGCAGATCGTTCCGTCCACAAAGTAGCCGAGGACGGTCTCGTAGGTGTAGAAGCGGATGCCAGCGTCTTGCAGGTCGATGACTACAGCGTCGAGGTTCCACAGGTCGGCGGCCTTGGGCCTGCGGTCTGCGTCGGTTGGCGCCGTAGAGGCTGATGACCTTCAGGCCGCTCGCCGCATCGATCTCCTGCCCGATCTCGGTTGAGTCTTTCGCCCCGAAGAGTCCGTGCTCGGGCGAGAAGAGCGTGGTCAGCTCGATGCCGTTGCCGATGCCGCGCAGCACGTCGATGGTGCGGCGGCCCTTGGCGTCGAGGCCGGTCTGATTGGTGAGCAGGCCGATGCGGAGATGGCCTCCGTTGCGCGCGGCAGCTTCCTTGAGCGACGCAAAGTTGGTGGCTTCGAGGACGTCAATGCCGGTGAGAGTGGTTCGTGGCAATTTCGTGGCGTCGCAGTAATGGTGTTCGAGGGCATGGAGTCAAATTGGGGTGCCCCATTATAGACATCACGGCACTCGAACATCGACGAACGGCGACAATATAGCCAACGCCTTCGCCACATCGGTTGCTACCTCGCCGCGCAGCGGCGAGATGGGTGGATTGCCGCGAGGGTGGACGGAGTTCGCCAGCAGAACGACGTAGGTGTCGCATGCCGGATCGATCCAAAGGCTTGTGCCGGTGAAGCCGGTGTGGCCGAAACTTCCTATTGGGAACCCTGAACCGCGTGGTCGGGAGTAGGCGGAGTTGATGTCCCAGCCAAAGCCGCGCTGGGCTACGCCGGTGGTCGTTGCTCCTTCCTGAGTGAAGATGGTTGCGCCGGGCTGGGCAGTCTTTGGCTGCTGGGGCGTGGTCATCAGCTTCAGCGTCGATTGCTTCAGCGGGAACGGCCCTTTATCGTAGACTACGACGGATGATGATCAAAATTGTTGACGATCTTCTGGACCCTCCACTCTTCAAGCGGACGTTGGTATCCTGGAATAACGATATCTGAAATTCGAACTAATCGTGTTTCAAAATGAACTTTGTTGGTGCCATCTTCTTCTCTCCTAGAGGTAACTAGGATATTCTATCAGATCCTAGGGTCCTCTGTCAAACATCCTTACTTCTAGGCGTTCCCGACGTAGAATAAATGAATCGATTCGCAACTTTAAACAAGAGGTAAACATTTATGTCAAGCCCAGGCGAGCTAATCACCAGTCAGAGCTATCCTTCTAATCAGGATAAGATCGAGGGTGCTCCGCATAGTGCTGGTACAATCGATACTAGAGTAGATCGTATTGAAGAAGGTCTACCG
>CAWERM010000260.1:0-5940 GCA_963810995.1 uncultured Acidobacteriaceae bacterium
CGGTTTTGGCAGCTACAAGCGCACCGGCGTTACGCTCACCGTCGGTCAAACCCTCAACCTGAGTCTGTCTCTCAAGGCCGGCGGCAGCGAAACCATCACGGTGCAGGACGTTCCACCGGCCGTCAATCTTTCCTCCGAACAGATCTCGGGACTGGTGGACGAGCGCCAGATCAAGGAGCTTCCCCTGAATGGCCGCAGCTACGACCAGTTGGTGACACTCAATCCGGGCATGGTGAATTATACTGACGAACGGTCGGGCGGCGTGGGCACGTCGAGCTCATCGGTGGGCAATATGTTCGCGGCCTCCGGCCGCCGCCCGCAGGAGAACTTATTCCTCCTGAACGGCGTGGAATTCACCGGCGCTTCAGTGATCAACAATACTCCCGGCGGCACCAGCGGGGAACTGCTGGGCGTGGATGCCGTGCGCGAGTTCAACGTGGTCAGCGACACCTATGGCGCGGAGTACGGCAAACGGCCCGGCGCGCAGGTGAGCATCGTGACGGCATCGGGCACCAACGTTCTGCACGGCACGATGTACGAGTTCTTGCGCAACAGCGCGCTCGACGCGCGCAATTTCTTCGACCAGGGCTCGATTCCGGAGTTCCAGCGCAACAACTTCGGCGGCATCGCTGGGCGGGCCGATCAAGAAGAGACAAGCTGTTCCTGTTCGGCAACTACGAGGGCTTCCGCCAGAACCTGGGCGAGTCGATCGTTACGCTGGTGCCGGATAACCAGGCTCGCTCGGGTGAGGTCCCCAATGCCAACACCGGCGTCTACGCGCCAACCGCGTTCAGCCCAATCTCCGCACAGTTGCTGAACCTATGGCCGGTCGCCAACGGCCCGGAGGTCACACAACTCAACCCATCGGGAACGCTCGTCGTGCCCACTGGCATCGCCAAATACATTGGCACTGCACCGCAGCATATTCGCGAGGACTTCGGCACCACGCGGTTGGACTATACCGTCGGCAATTCAGATACATTCAACAGCATCTACACCGTAGACAACTCATACGCGTCCAGCCCCTCAGCCAACCCTTACTCGTACGTCAATGAGAACCTGCGCGAACAAGTCCTCAGCTTCCAGGAGCAGCACGTCTTCTCGCCGAATCTTATCAACGTCGCTCGCGCCGGTTTCTCGCGTTCCACGTTCTACTTTTACGGATACGTTCCTGCCGTCGAACAGGCGCTTGCTCCCAGTGTCCGGCCCGGCGTCCCCACGTATGCCGTGGTCATCTCCGGCTCCACCGCCTCGAATGGCGCGTCGTCCATTACCACCGCAGGGGCGAATGTGGGATCGAACAACGGCATCACACGCAACCTCTACACCTTCGACGACCATATCTACTACACCTTGGGCAAGCACACCATCCAGGCCGGAGTCTGGCTGCAGCGTTTGCAGTCCAACGATAACCTCGCCCAAGACCAGTATGGCCAAGCTTCCTTTGCCTCGCTCACTACTTTCCTAAATGGCACGATCAAGACCTTCACCTACGCGCCGCAGACCACTGAACTTGGCTGGCGCACGCTTTTTACCGACGCCTTTATCGAAGACACCTGGCACATTACGCCTCGTTTCGAGGCCCGCATAGGCTTACGCACTGAAAGCTCAACCGGCTGGAACGAATCGCAAAATCGCGCCAGCGTCTATACGTTTACCAGCGGGGTCATCAACACCACCCCAAACTCCGGTCTATCCAACGCGCTCACTACCGATAACGCGCTCTTGCTTCCCGAGCCTCGCATCGGTTTCGCCTGGAATGTCTTCGGCAATGGCCACACCGCCATCACCGGCGGTGCCGGTCTGCATCATAGTCTGCTGGATGCGCTCGACTATCGCCTCGACCAGGCCGCGCCCTACAACACCGTATACGCCTACAGCGGCACAGCCACCACCGAAACCGTTGCCAATCCCACGGGCGGCACCGCACTCGTCTCGCCCTCCACGGTCGACTCGGCGATCCATACACCCACACTGCTGGCTTACGATCTGAAGATCGAACAGCAGCTTGCTCCAGCCACCTCGCTGACCATCGGTTATACCGGCTCGCACAGCTACCATCAGATACTGAATGGCGACCTCAACGAGCCAGCCTACACATTGGCCAACGGACAGGTCTTCTACCCCGCCAGCGGCACGCCCACCACACCGGCCGCGCCTGTGAAGGCGAACCCTGCCGTGGCCAATACCACCTCCTGGTGGGCAGGCGGCTCGGGCAACTACAACGCCCTGGTCGTCGATCTGCGCCGGAACTTCAGTCACGGACTGCAATTGCGTGGAAACTACACCTGGTCGAAGAACCTGGACGACGGCTCCGCCTGGAACACCTCGGTCTCCTCCAATACGCCGGCGTTCGTCGAAGTCCCGACGCTGCCCCACCTGGACTACGGCCCGGCTGCGACGGACATCCGCAACATCGCATCCATCAACGCGACCTACGAGCTTCCCTTGGGCAAGAACAAGGCATTGTTCGGCAATGCCGGAGAACGGACTGACCGCTTCGTCTCCGGATGGTCCGTGGCCTCGATCGTAACCGCGCTCTCGGGCTTCCCCTTCAGCCCGCAGTTGGGCTATAACCCAACCGGCTCAGGCGACTCTCGCAACCCGGTCCGGCCCAACGTTACTCCTGGCTTCACCGGCCCGCTATATCCCGGAGGCAGCACCGCGCAGCGGGTCGCCCAATACTTCAATCCCGCGGCGTTCTCCGCTCCAGCCGCAGGCTACGTGGGCAACGCCAGCCGCGATTCCCTGACAGGGCCCGGCTTCGCGGACTGGGACTTCTCGCTGATGAAGTCCACACAAATCACCGAACGCACACGCCTACAGTTCCGGGCGGAGTTCTTCAATATTCTGAACCACACCAACCTGCAACTGCCCAACGAGGTGGTCTACTCAGCCGGCCCGACGCAAGGCACCACGGCCAACCAAAACACGGTGGCCGCGCTGGGTTCGCCGGGTGTCATCTCGGCCACCGCCAACACCAGCCGCCAGATCCAGCTCGGGTTGAAGCTGCTGTTCTAAACAGGAAGGCCCACGTCTCGATTGAGTTGTGGGCCTTCTTCAACACTGATAATGTCGATTGACTTTACCGAACCGCGCCCAACATCGTCCACAGCGAGGGGGTAATGCCCGTCTACGCGGTACCCCAAAGAATTTGCGTCACACCATCTGCCGGTTCCGTTCGGCATCTGCCGGACTACGAGGTGTGCATCGACAGGAAGACGGGAAACATCGCAATCACCATCAATAGAAGGGTCGCCATTATGTCATGCATAGTCGTCTCTCGACTTTCTTCAGTGAGGGGAATCACTGATCCTCCCAATATCGCTTCACATCTTGAGCGACGACTATCCCACTGAAGTGGGCGGGCATACCACCTTGGTTGTAGAGAACGCAGGCCTGTAGCCTCTGAATACTCAGAGCGCGATCCTACAGAACTAGTCATCGCAGGGAGGCAGCTGAGGGACTTTAATCTTCCCAGAGAAATATGTAAGTATTGTTTTTAAAATGACATACAGAACAGGAATAAAGAAGAGGTTGAGAATAGTCGAAAGCAACATTCCGCCGACCACCGCTGTTCCCACCGAGTGGCGTCCCATTGCCCCGGCACCCGTCGCAAAGCATAGCGGCAACATGCCAATAATGAACGCGAAGCTGGTCATCAGGATTGGTCGCAGACGCAGCTCCGACGCCACAATTGCCGCCTCGACGATCGATCGTCCGTGATGGAGCTGCTGTTCGGCGAACTCCACAATCAGGATCGAGTTCTTGGCCGAGAGGCCGATCAGCATCACCAGCCCGATCTGCACATACACGTCATCGCTGATGCCTCGGGCCGATACCAGCAGCAGAGCGCCCAGCACCGCCATGGGCACTGCCAGCAGAATGATAAATGGCAGGAAGAAGCTCTCGTATTGCGCGGAGAGCGTGAGGTACACCACCAGCAGACCCAGTCCGAAGATCAGGATTGTCTTGCCCGCCGACTCCTGCTCCTCCAGTGCTAGGCCTGTCCAGGAGAACATCATGCCTGGAAGCTTATTCTGGTTGAAGAGCTTCTCCATGTTCGCCAGGCCCTGTCCTGAGCTCAGCCCTTCTGCGGGCGACCCGTCAATCTCCGCCGAGCGGAACATATTGTAGTGAGAGATCACCTGCGGGCCTGCGGTCTCCGACAGCGCCACCAGGTTGTCCAGCGGCACCATCTGGCCGGAATTCGAGCGGACATAGTACTGCCGCAGATCGCTCGCGCTGCGCCGGAACTGCTGGTCGGCCTGCACGTAGACGCGATACGAACGGTTGTTGAAGTTGAAGTCGTTCACATAGGTCGATCCCATGTAGGTGCCCAGCGCGGCCGTTATCTGCGACAAGGGAACGCCCATCGCCAACGCCTTCTGACGGTCGATGGTGACGGAGAGTTGCGGGTCGTTGGCGGTAAATGTGGTGTTCAGGCCGAGCAGGCCGGAGGATGGATTCTGCGCAGCCGCGACCAGCGTATGCGCCACGCGATCGATGTCTGCAAAAGTGTTGCGCCCACCGTCCTGCAACATGAACTGAAATCCTCCGACGCTGCCGATCCCCTGGATCGCCGGAGGTTCCACCGCATACAGAATGCCGCCGGGAACCGCGAACAGCTTTTGCGAGAGCCGAACCACCGCGTCGTGCGTGGTGTGCCCCGGCCCCAGCTTGGTCCTTTCAGCCTCCGGCTTGGTGGGAGCGAAGATGATGCCCTCGTTGGGCGAGCTACCCCCGCTAAGCGAGAAGCCCATCACGGAGAACGTTCCATAGACATCCGGGTCCTGCTGCACAATCGCTGCGCCACGGTCGGCAAAGTCTGTCGTGTAGCTGAGCGAAGCGCCCGGCGGCGTCTGCACCAGGATCAGGAAGTAGCCTTGGTCCTCCGCCGGAACAAACGCCGTGGGCACATGGTTGTACTCGTACAACGTGGCGCTGAGGCCCGCGATAAACAGAAGAAGAAACGCATAACGCCACTTCACTACCCAGGTCACCATGATGGCGTACAGGCTGATGCTCTTGTGGATCAGAGCTTCTACTGGGTCGAGGAAAACCGCCATCAGCCCGCTCGGCCTCGTCTCCGGACGAAGGAAGACCGCAGCCAGCGCAGGCGATAGGGTCAACGCGTTGAACGCCGAGATGGCGATGGAGAACGCAATGGTCAGCGAGAACTGCTTGTACAGGATGCCTGTCGTTCCGGGGAAAAAGCTGACCGGAACAAAGACCGAGATCAGCACCAGGGAGGTCGCAATGACAGCGCTGGTCACTTCAGCCATCGCGATGACGGTCGCCTTGTGCGGATCGTGCACGCAATCGTCCGTACCTGCTACGGTTTGCCCCTCTAGATGGCGCTGCACATTCTCGATCACCACGATCGCGTCGTCCACCACCAGTCCGGTGGCCAGAGTAATGCCGAAGAGAGTGAGCGAATTGATGGAAAAGTCGAAGAGCCGGATGAAGGCAAATGTCCCTATCAGCGAGACCGGAATTGTAATGGCGGGAATGATGGTGGCGCGCCAGTCCTGCAAGAACAGGAAGATCACCAGGATGACGATGAAGATGGCCTCGGCTAGTGTCTTCTCCACCTCTACGATGGAGTCATGCACCACCGTGGTTGTGTCTACTGCTATAAACCCTTGCAGCCCCGGCGGGAAGGATTTCTGCAACTGCAGCAGCACTGCCTTACAGCGAGTGTCCACATCCAGGGCGTTGGCATTGGAGAGCTGCTGCACGCCCAGTCCAACCGCGTCGCCGCCGGAATACTTCAACCTTGTTCCGTAGCTCTCCGCACCCAGCTCTGCGCGTCCAACGTCTTTCAGCAGGACGTCGCCCGCGCCGTTACTTTGCGTAGTCGATGAGCCGCTGCCTTGGGTAGACGTAGAACTAGACCCGCTGCCGGAACTCGAAGCATTCGACTTGAGAATTATGTTC
>CAWERM010000261.1:0-3845 GCA_963810995.1 uncultured Acidobacteriaceae bacterium
AATTATTCTGCTGTCTGCAACTTCTCGCGCGGAACCCAATATTTCACGCCAAGTTTTCCAGCCTGTAATCCGTCATAGCAAATCGAAAATAATTGTATGCAAATATGAAGCACTTACTGATCGCTGCCCTCTTCTCCGCAGCCATCCCGCTGGCACAAGCTCAAAACACCGCGGCAACCATCGCAGCCGCGATTCAGGCCAACCCGGCCAATGCGGCCCAGCTCGTCGCCGCCGCCGTCGCCGCCGATCCGAGCCAGGCCGCCGCCATCACGACAGCCGCCGTCACGGCAGCCCCTGACCAGGCCGCCGCGATCACCACCGCAGCCGTGACCGCCGCTCCCGCCCAGGCCGCCGCCATCACCACTGCCGCCGTTACCGCTGCTCCCGCTTCTGCCGCCGCCATCACGACCGCAGCCGTGACCGCTGCCCCGCTTCCGCCGCCGCGATCACGACAGCCGCCGTAACCGCTGCACCCGCCGCCGCCGTCGCGATCACGACAGCCGCTGTGACTGCCGATCCCGCCGCCGCCGTCGCCATCACGACAGCCGCCGTGACCGCGGCGCCGACCCAAGCCGTTGCCGCGACGGCCGCCGCCGCCGCCGCCGCGATCCGACAGTTGCGCGCCGAGCGCCCAGCCGATCTCGTCTCCAATGGCCACCCTCCCCTGCTCCACCACCACCAGTGGGGCTATGCGCCAGCCTTCCAGCTGCGGAAGCAGTTGCTGTAGCAGGGCCGGCACATGCCGTTCGACGGCAATCGCAGACAGGCCGTCCGCCACGATCAACACCAGGTCCCAGGGACCAGGCGACAACTCGGCACGGCCTGCCTCGTTCAGTCTTCGACCCAGGTCTGGACGCTGCAGATAGGTGGTACGGTCTGCTGCGGCGGAGTGCAATCGCAATACTGGTCCGCTTGTGATTGCAGATAGCTCCGCCGCCAGTGCTGCGCCGTTCAACGGAACGTGTACCGCGTCCCGGGCTTCCGCATGAGCGCGTTGAAATTCCAGCATATCGCGTGTCTGGAGACTCACTCCGGTGCGTCCCAAAGCCACGCGCGCAGGAGTCAGTGCGCGCATGCGCGCAGCAAGCTCCGTCGCTGGATGCAGCATCTCCCTCATGCCGTCAGCAGCCTCTCCGGATGGCTGGTTTCCAGTGCCAAACGGTGGAAGTTGTCGCCTGCCAGCCACCTCTCAAACTCCGGAGCTGGCCGCAGCCCCAGCACCCGGCGCAGATACAGCGCATCATGGAAGCTCGTGCTCTGGTAGTTCAGCATTACATCGTCTGCGCCCGGCACGCCCATAATGTAATTCACCCCCGCCACACCCAGCAGTGTCAGCAGCGCATCCATGTCATCCTGATCGGCCTCGGCGTGGTTCGTGTAGCAAACGTCGCAACCCATGGGAAGTCCCAGCAGCTTACCGCAAAAGTGGTCTTCCAAACCGGCGCGGGTTATCTGTTTGCCGTCGTATAGATACTCTGGGCCGATGAAGCCCACCACGGTATTCACCAGCATGGGCCTGTAGCGGCGGGCCACCGCATACGCGCGCGCCTCCAGCGTCTGCTGGTCCACGCCATGGTGGGAATTGGCGGAGAGCGCCGATCCCTGGCCGGTTTCAAAGTACATCACATTGTCGCCGACGCTTCCATCGGCGCACTCCGCTCCACGTTGCAGCGATTGCCCGGCTTGATGGGCCTCGTCGAGCAGCGCCAGGTTTACGCCAAAACTGCGGTTAGCAGCCTCTGTCCCGGCAATGGACTGGAAGATCAGGTCCACGGGCGCGCCATGTTCCAGTGCTTTCAGTTGTGTGGTGATATGCGCCAGCACACAGCTCTGCATGGGGATATGGAACCGCTGCCGCACTGCATCGATCAGTCGCAGCAACCGCGTTGTCGTCTCCACGCTGTCGCCCGCCGGGTTGATCCCGACCACAGCGTCACCTGAACCCAGCAACAGGCCATCCAGCATGGAAGCCGCTATGCCTGCCATATCGTCGGTAGGATGGTTGGGCTGCAGGCGCGCGCTCAGCCTTCCGGCTAGTCCCACCGTGGTGCGGAATCGTGTGACGACGCGGATCTTTGCAGCCGCCGCAATCAGGTCCTGCACCCGCATCAGCTTGCTGACGGCAGCCGCCATCTCCGGCGTCAGCCCCGGCGCCAGCGCGGCCAGCCGCTCGCCGGTGGCTTCGTCGGATAGCAGCCAGTCGCGCAGCTCGCCCACCGTAAGCGAGCGTATGGCCGCAAATGCCTCGGCATCATGCGAGTCCACGATCAGCCGCGTCACTTCGTCGTCTTCGTAGGGGACCACCTGCTCCGACAGAAAATGCGCAAGCGGCAGATCGGCAAGCGCAAATTGCGCTGCCACGCGCTCCTCGGCAGATCCGCCGCCAGACCGGCAAGCACGTCGCCGCTGCGCATGGGAGTTGCCTTGGCCAGCAGCTCGCGCAGATCCGCAAAAACGTAACGCCGGTTGCCCAGAATGGTGGTAAAAGCCATGTGTGTGGATATAGAGTAACCCGCAGCAAAGACGGGTTGCGTACTTTACCTATCACCCTGGCCCTCTCCACCGTCTGCCAAACCCCGTACCCATCTGCATCCCACCCCCCCAGCGCTGGCCCATGCCAGAGTCAAAATGGCCGGTTTTGTCGTACTCTCTAAGAGGACGACTGGCTGGGCGAGCCATTCCGCAACGCAACATTCCAACTCAATCTGCGTCAATGTAGAAGGATAGGTTCACGGAAGAACTAAGGTTAACCGATGAGTTCAGGCAGTGCAGCAAAATGTGCGGGCGCGTTGGCTAGTCTTGCGCTCGTTGCCGTGACGGCGTGCAACCGCACCCCCCCCGACCCCAGTAAAGAGGGCCCTTCCGCAGTCACCGTGCAGCCCGACGCAGACCCCGCGTTGGTGCAGGTACTCAACCCCGCAGCCTTTCCCCTGGTCGCCGCGGCCAGCTACGAGGCGCCCACCACGCTGAACGTCACCGGCACCGTCAATCCAAACGTCTCCCGCACCATCCCCGTCATCTCCATCGCCTCCGGCCGGGTCGTCGCCGTCCACGCCCGCCTGGGCGATTCCGTCAAGAAGGGTCAGCTCCTCATCAAGGAAGGCGGGTATGTCGTGGGGCGAAGCGAAGCCGGCCCGCTTGGCCTCGGCCGCGGTTGTGGGATCGGCAAAGGCGGCCGCGATGCGCGGTAGGTCGAGGTCGATTCGCTTGGAGCTGGCGATGAGAATGGTATCGGAAGACAGATTCCTCGGCGGCAAAGACCATCACGTAAGGGAACTCGTCGGCCAGGGTTCGGTAGATGGCCTTGATGTTCCAGGGAGCCATTTCGTAGAGTTGGGCCCATTGGCAAAAGATCCCGTTGTCGGCCAGTCGCGCCTTGACGGATTGGAAATACTCGCGGGTGAAGAGGTTGGAGACTCCGGTTATCCACGGGTTGGAAGGTTGGCTGATGATTACGTCGAAGGGGTCCTTGCGCTGGCTGAGGAAGTTGCGGCCATCGCCGACTCGGGACTTGACCTGGGGGTTCTCAAGGGGGCGATGGTTGACGTCGTCGAAGAAGCGGGAGGCTTCGTAGATGGCAGGCTCGAGCTCTACTACCTCCAGGCTGGCTATGGGGTATTGCGTGACGGCTCCTGCAGTTACGCCGGAGCCGTAGCCGATCAAGGCGACTTTGGGCGGGTGGTCGTGCGGGTAGAGCAAGAGCGGTAACAGCCCGACGCTTATCTGGGTGGGCATGTCGGCGTCATTCGAGGCGTCGACCTTACCGTTATTCTTGAGGGAAGAAGACCTTGCCCCATTGGTCGACCGATACCGTGGTGGCGATGCCGTCTTTGTAATAGACCAGC
>CAWERM010000262.1:0-11309 GCA_963810995.1 uncultured Acidobacteriaceae bacterium
CCAGCCTTCAGCATCGAAGCATCGAACGTCACCAGGTAGGTGTGATATGGGCTGTCCTGGTTCCCCGAGCGGTATGGCGCCATTCCGGTATGCGCCGTCGTCACACTGCCCGCCTGTTGTCCATTCACCAGCACCTGCAGCAAGCCGCCGGATGAAGCCGCCACGCCCAGTGTCAGTGTCGCCTTCCCAGTCAGCGCCTTGGGAAGATTGAAGTGGATCGTCCAGTAAGGCACCTTGTTGTACCGCGTCCATTGAGAGTAGTTCCAGTCCTTCGCATAGTCGCTCTTGCCGATCGTGTAATCCACGTCGTTGGGAAAATCGTTGATGTAATAGGCAAAGTTCTCCCAGTGCCGCGCATCGTCGCCATGCTTGAACTCCGCGCTCGAACGGTCCGCATAGCCTATCTGCCACAGATACGTCCCATGCGTCACCGGCTTCCACGCAACCGTCCCCAGGTTGACCGCCGACGTGCCCACCACCACATTCTCCTGCCGGAACGGCTCGAACTGGTCGGCCCCGCACACTACCAGCGCGTACGTTCCCGGCCGCACCTTGTCGATCTTGAAATGCCCCGTCGCGTCCACCGGCGACCAGAAGTCGTAGCCCTTGATGTTGGCCTGCCAATCCTCATCCGGTGGCACCAGCATTGCCCACGCGCCCTTGGTGGTGGTGCCGTCGGTCAGCTTGATCTGTCCGCTCACCGTGCCGCGTGCCAGCGGATAGTCGTCACGCTTCACAAAGCCATACGGCCATTGCTCCATCTGCGCGGCGGCCTGCTTCTTGGCGTCCGCCCACAGCGCCGCCACGTTCTGTTGCGGGTCGCTCACATCCGAGTGGTTGTAGTACAGAAACACTGGCCCAAACACCTTGTCCCACGTCTCGCCCTGCGCCACGCGGATCCCATTGGCGCCAAAGTGTCCACCCACAAACATGCTCAGCAGCGTGTTGCCGCGAATGTACCATCAGGTCCTGTTTATATGGTCCGCCGCCAATATACTCATTGCTCGGCGTAATCATCCACTCGCCCATTCCATGACCCACCATGCCATGCACATGGTGGTCCGCCATGAACGCCGAATAGTTGTACTTGGTATAGATCGTCCCGTCCGCCCACTGCCACGTCGTGTCCTGCACCTGGCGCACGAACCGACCCTGCGGAGGATCGCCCTGGCGGATGTCGTCCACAATGTGGTGGTCGAAGAGCGTCTGGCCGTTCGGCCCATACAGCACAAAGCGCGTCTCGCCCACATTGGCCTCCGGCAGATTGGCCGGATGTTTGTACACCGCATACATGTAGAAGCCGCTGATACCGCGACGCATGATGACGTGAAATTCCGTCGCAAACTCGAACCCCGTCTGTCGGCGCGCCCGGCCACATAATCTCAGCCTGCTCGGGCGTGTTGCTCACTATCTGCATATCGCCGTCCGACACCGGATAGATGCGGTCGCCGCCCGAATCGAAGTAGATCGCGCGCCTCTGGTCGGAGAACTCCGTCGACTTGCCATTCACCGTATACAGGATCGACGCACCCTCTCCGTTGCGTGGCCCGGTCGGTCCCATCGGTCGCGCTCTCGGCGGCCCTCCCGGCGCATTGCCACCTGGCCCCGCCATCGGCGCGATGGGGGCTGGTGCGGCAACAGGCGCTACTGCCGGCGGAGGCATCGGCTGCGGCGCCGTGCCCGGCGCAAACTGCGCCCCCTTCTTCCAGAACGTCACGCTGACAATGCCATTCGACAGCGTCACCATCGTCGGCTTATCGGTCAGCGTCACCGGTTCATTCTGTGCTGTCTGGGCCGGCATCGCCATGGGTACGCAGCAAAGGCCGAGGACCAGGGCTTGGGTAATTACGCTTCGTTTCATCATGGAAAGGTCAACCTCATAGACTCGCTGCATCGTACTTGGGCCTGGCCCGTGAACGCCGCACCGGGGATCGTAAAGATGGAAAGAATCATACACATTGGAGAGATTTGGAGATACGGGAAGATATGTTGAAATACGTATCACTCTGCTCTAAGGCAGACGCAGCCTGGAGTATAGAAGACTCAGTCTGAAAGGGAGAAAACTTTGATCGGTCTTATCGGTGTCTTCGGTGAAGATCGGTGTTAAGTTTTCGACCGCTCAAAACCTGAACGACAGCCCGCCCTGGATCGTCCGTGGAGACTGCGCCAGAAACAACGTCTGTCCGTCCGCCGACAAAATTGGCTGATAGCCCTCGGCCAGCAGGTTGGTCACATCGATCGTAGCTTCCAGCCCCGGCGGCAATCGATCTCCCCAACGCAACTCCTGCCCCACATAAAAGCTGAGATACGCCTGGTGGCTATTCGCCTCGTACGGCCCAACCGCCGTTACCATCTGTTCCGGCTGCCAGCGGTACGCCGCGCGCAGTTTCGTCCCCGTGAATAATACCCGCCCCTTCACCGTCACTGTCGCCGCCTGCGCAGACTCCGCATGTAACCCCGCCGCAACCTCCGCCAGTCCCTGTGCATTCGTATTCTGTTCCGCCAATGCCGCGCCACTCTCGTATTCCAACGCTGCCCACAAACTCCGAGTCAGCGGCTCCGACAGCGTAACCCGCACACCGCGCGTTGTGCCTCCCCCTCCCAGTAGCCGGAAGCTGCCTGTCGACGTATCCACCATGGCTCCGCTCTCAGCCAACTCCGCCGCGCTCATCGCTCCAGTGCCCGCGACCCCTGTACCTGCAATCGCTGAACGTCCGATCGCATCGCGGTATACCGCTGCCTCCAACTCTCCGCCGCCTGCCTTCCGGCTCACCGCAATCTCCTGGTGGTTGCCGCTCTCGGTGCACATCCGTGCGCCGCACACCGCAGCCACCGGCAGTTCCGCCGCAATCGAATCCAGACCATCGAAACCCTGCATCTCGCGCGAGGTCGCCAGCTTATAGCGCACCGCCCACACCTCGCCGGGATGCACTGTCACGTTCAAAAACGGCTGCGCGGTCAGTGCGGTCCCCGTGGTATGGATGGCGTACACCGTGCCTCCAGCCTCCACGTCCACGGCATCGCCCAAGTGCATCTTCTCCGCGCTTGCCATGCGCATCGCTTTCATGCCCATGACGCAGCCGGAACTCATCATCTCAGGATGCGAAGTATAGCTCGCCACCATCCGCGATCCACCGCCCAGCGCACCACTGCGCTCATATCCCGCATCTACTTCCCCAGACGGAACGCTACCGCTGGCTGTACCGCCCGTGGCCACCTCGGTCCGCAGCACAGTATCTGAACCATCGCTCCCAGCACGGTCCAACGCAATCACGCTGTGTACTCCACCACCGCCAAACCCGCCGTCGCCGCTCTTTACGGATGCGCGCGCTTCCATCGGCGCTCTGCGTGATGCTTCCCTCGTGTCCTGTGACAGCAGGACCACGCTTCCATCGCCCAGCAAGCGCAGGATCGGTCGGTTCGCAGTCGAGCGCAGAGTCCATGTCCAGTCGTCGCTTGGTTCCTCCGGCTTGCGCCGCTCGGCCGGCAGTAGAGTGACCGGCTCCGACAACATGCTCAGCGTAAGGTTCACCGTCGCCCGCATCCCGCTGGTCAATCGTAGATTGTTCCGTGTCGCCGGCATGAATAACATCGCCGACGCGCGCACCCGGTACTTGCCCGCAGTGAGGTTGGCGATCCGGTATCGCCCCGCCATGTCCGTCAGCGCCATGCCCACGCGGTTCGAGTCGGCGGAGAGCGCTTCCACCAGTACACCCATCTGCGCCACACCCTGCGCATCGCGCACCACGCCGGAGACTGTCGCAGCCGAGGCCGCGGCACTCATACCGGGCGCTAGCCACAGCAGCAGTCCGCCAAGCACAAATCCGTGTTGTATCCAGCTACGTTGCACAGTCCGCATCATCCTGTGCGTCGTGGCCTTCTCCTCAAATGCGGGCCGCTAAAGTTGGCCCGTTTGGAACGCTCTGCGCCGGCACCGATCATCGCTCTGCAATCCGCGTAATCGTTGCGCCCGATGACCGCGCATCCGTCCTCAACTCTCTTCCGTCGTGCGCTCTTTGACTTCCGCGCTTCGACCTCGTTCCATTCCAAGCCCACTGCCAAGCCCTAATCTTCAATCAACTGAAAACTTTGCCGATTCCTCGGTCTGCTGCTTGGTCACACCATCGTTCACCTTGATACTCACCTGATACTGCCCCGGCTGCAAGCTGGCCAGGGGAAGGCTCTTCTCCAGCGTCACCTGGTCCGCATTCGGACTCAGCGTCTTGCTCGACTCCTGCGTATTCAGCACCTGCTTATGGGTGTCCAGGTCCATAATCTCATAGCTGATCGTTGCATTGTTTTGCTTGCTCTTCTCGTCGATTCCTAGGTTATACACCTGCATCCAGAAATTCAGGTTCTGCGCCCGGTTGAACTTGGCCGGGGCCGGTACCGCTCCGGTGGCCGCCACGCGAGGCCGCACAAACGTGTCCCCAAGCACAAAATTGCCAGCTCCGATCTCCTTCGAGGGCACACGGTACATCTGGTCGGCCAGTATCAACGACGAGTGCCCCAAAGTGTCGTCGTCATACTTCGGCACGTTAATGGCACGCGTCCAACGCCCAATGTGGTCCGGGTTGTTCACGTCCTTGATCACGATGTCGATCTTGTACATCCCCGGTTTCAGCGGAAGCGCCGTCCAGAAAATCGAAGATTCCTTCTGCTTCGTCGGCAGAAGCTCGCTCGGCGTGCTCACCTCCAGCGGATACTCGAACGTCCCATTGGGGACGATCTTGTGCGTCATGTTGGATATCCGCCCAAGCACATTCACCTTCCCCACGGATACCCCGTCCTTGGTCTCGAAGGTGATGTCCGAATTCTTGACCTGAAGAGTGATCGGCACAATCACCGTGTCGTTAGTCACCTTCACATAGTCCGTTCGAACATCGAACAGGAACGGCGGCCCGGTCAGAATCTTGGAGTCCGCCATAAACTCTTCCATGTCCTGGAACTTGATCGGCGGCGCGGCCATGATCTTGGCCGCCAGGTCCAGCCGGTCGAACTGCTTGTCCTGTTCCTGAGACGCCAGGGCGGGGGCAGCCCTAGTTGCTCAATCCCGCCCGCGGTCCGGTCCTTCTTGTCCGATTCGCCGCGCTCCTCCGACAACGTCAGTCCGGCGTTCGGTGTGTTCTTCAAAGCGTCCTTCTCAGACCGGTCGATCGTGTAGTGATAGTCCCCGCACTGGCAGGTGTCCACAAACTCCAGATCGATGTTGTCCCCGATCCCTTCCAGATACCGGTAGTGCCATATCTCAAACGGGTACGCGATGGTGCTTCCGCCGCCCTCCGACATCGGCCTGTCATACGTTCCCGCGCTGGGGTGGCTGTCCTTGTCGTCCGGCGGTCCATACGCAATGTAGATATGCCCGCGGTCGGTCATCCATCCCGGCTTGCCCGCCGGAAAATGCTCGTTCGCGTATGCGATTCGCGCGTAGATCTCGTCCTTATACTCGTTGTCCAGGGAATCGGGATTGGGGTTGCGCCGCTGCCAGAAGTTCTCGATGAACGCGTCGCGCTCCTCATCGTTGCTCAGTTGCTTGAACGCCTGCCGCTCGGTGTCCGTGATGATATACGCCACATCCTCATCCAGCCACGTCTTGTAGACACCCTTCAACTCTTCTTTCAGTGACTTCTGTTGCCTGATCCGGTCCTTGTCGGTAATCCGTTGCTTCAACGGATTCGGCTTCTCTTCGGTGGGCGGCACCTGGATCACGCCATCCGGTACGGTCTTCGACGGAGTCGCGCTTGCAACGGCCGCCGTCGCCTGTGCCGTTCCTGCGCCAGTCGTCGTTTGCTGCCCCCGCGCGCTGCCCCACCCTGCCCCAAGGGAGATCAACATCGCACCCAGAACCACTCCGCTCGCTGCTCTCATCGCCTGCAATGCTCCTGCCTCGCGAACTTCCCCTGCATGGTTCCTTCTCGTGACCCCGCCCCCGGTCCGATTGGCCCGTCGCGCGGCGCAGGTACGGAACCCGCCTCCTCATTGTAGTGCGCCCCCCGCCCTGTTACAAGCCATCCTCCCGCCCAGTCCCTGCTATCATCAACTGAAAGAGAAAGCTCGTCGGCAGCGCTAGCAAAGCAGTCCTGCCTTTGACGGCAATCTCGTTTGTCAATTGCTTCTTGTTTCATCCTGGAGGCAACGGAACCAACGCCGCCTCTATCGCGTACCTATTCGCAGCCTGCCGAGTACGCACTTCCTGCCGGCAGCTTATCCCAGGCCCTTCGGCCCGCATGTCGGAATGTGCGTTTAGAAAGATCGAATGAGCACCAAGAAGATCATCGCTGTTGTCGTCATCGTCCTGGCTCTGGCGGGCATCGTCGCTGGCACCATCCTGCACGGCCAGGCAGGCATCGTCAAAGTCGCCACAGGCAAGGTCGTTCGCCAGGACCTCGTCTCCTCCGTTAGCGGAACCGGCCAGATCAAGCCCAAGACCTACGTCAACGTCGGCGCCACCTCCTTCGGCCGCATCACCCACCTCTACGTCAAGGAGGGCGACCACGTCCATAAGGGAGACGTTGTCGGCACGCGTCGAAAGCGTCCAGCCGGAGGCCACCGTCGACGCCCAGCAGGCAGCCATCGCCAGCTCCAAGACCGACATCACATCCTACGTCGCCGCAGAGAACACCGCCCAGGCCAACATCGCCCAGGCCAAGGCAGACCTGGAACAGAAAAAATTCGACTACGACCGCGCCCAGGCCCTCTACAACGCCCAGCTCATCGCCAAGCAGGACTTCGACGCCAAAAAAGCTGCCTACGACGTCTCCGCCGCCACACTCGATCAGCGGATTGCAGCCCTCGCCCAGGCCAAGGCGCAGACCGACAGCCAGCGGGCACACCTCGATCAGGCCGTGGCCAGCCAGCGGGCCAACTTCGACGCCCTCGACAAAACCATCTCCCGTGCTCCCTTCGACGGCCTCGTCACCAACGTACCCGTGCGCGAGGGCGAGACCGTCGTCGTCGGCATCCAGAACTCTGAGGGATCCACCCTCATGACCCTCGCCGATATGTCCGTCATCACCGCCGAGGTCAAGGTTGACGAGACCGACATCGTCAACGTGCAGCTCGGTCAGGTCGCCGATGTCACCGTCGATGCCCTGCCCGGCAAAACATTCAAGGGTCACGTCACGGAGGTCGGCGACCAGGCGCTCCTGCGCTCTACCGGCATTGCCACCTCCCAATCCACCTCCGGAACGGAGGAGGCCAAGGACTTCAAGGTCGTCGTCACCCTCGACCAGCTCCCCGGAGAAGACCTCGCCGAACTTCGCCCCGGCCTCTCCACCACCGCCAAGATCACCACTGCAGTGCGCCCCAACGCCGTCACCATCCCCATCCAGGCCCTCGTGCAGCGCGACCTCGCAACCGAGAAGGACCTCGCCGCACACGCCGGCAAACCCGCCACCGTCTCCGCGGCCACCGACCCCTCCGGAGCTCCCGTCAAGCCCAATCTCGTACAGGGAGTTTATCTGCTCACCACCACCGGCGGAAAACTCCGCGCCAACTTCGTCCCCGTCACCACCGGAGTCAGCGGGGCCACCGAGATCGAAGTCCTCTCCGGCCTCGCTCCCGCTGACGAGATCGTCATCGGCCGCTACCAGATCCTGCGCGCCCTCAAGAGCGGAACCCTGGTCAAGCGCGATAACTCCACCCCCGTCGCCACCACCACCGACAACAACAGCAATTCCTAACCGAAACCCGAATTCAAGGTCTAAGCTGATAGCTGATCGCCCTGGTTGCCTTAACTCATAGCTCATAAGCTCATAGCTCTAGATTCGAAACGATCCCTACGCACCACCCCGGAGAACCGGATGCCCCTCGAAACCGAAACAACTGAAGTCGACACTGTCACCGCCGCCCAAGGCCCCACGGAAGGCGAGGTCATCGTCACCAGCAATCTATGGAAGACCTACGAGATGGGTGTCCAGCAGGTCAACGCCCTCCGCGGCATCAACCTGCGCATTCGCCACAACGAGTACGTCGCCATCATGGGTCCCTCCGGCTCCGGCAAATCCACCCTCATGAACCTCATCGGATGCCTCGACTCCCCCACCCAGGGCCGCTATTGGCTCAATGGGCACGACGTCTCCTCCCTCAACGACGACGAGCTCGCCCGCATCCGCAACAAAGAGATCGGGTTCGTCTTTCAGACCTTCAACCTCCTCGCCCGCGCCACCGCCCTGCACAACGTCGAGCTGCCCCTCATCTACAACGGCACACCTGCGGCAGAACGCATCGCCCGCGCCAAGGCCGTCCTCGAGTCTGTCAGCCTCGGCGCGCGCATGACCCACAAGCCCAACGAACTCTCCGGCGGCCAGCGCCAGCGCGTCGCCATCGCCCGCGCCCTGGTCAACCACCCATCCATCATCCTCGCCGACGAGCCCACCGGGAACCTCGACTCCAAAACCGGCGACGAGATCATGGCCCTCTTCGATCACCTGCACGCCATCGGTAACACCGTCATCATCGTCACCCACGAGCCCGACATCGCAGAGTACGCCAACCGCATCGTCACCCTGCACGATGGGCTCATCTCCAGCGACCACCCCTCCCAACGCCACGCCACCGGCGGCTCCAAAAAAATCCACGTCTAATATCTGTTACTGGGTGCCCCATTCATCGCGGTTCCATCGCGATGAGTGGGAGTTGTTGCCTTTCGGAGGGAGCCCTGGGTCTGCCCCTGAAACCACCCCCTCGAAGAAACAGGCTTCAGCCCCGGGCCTTTTCTTGTTTTCCTGCAAACCGGAAGGGCCCGCGTTCACGCGGGCCAAAAAAGACGCGTCCGTAGGACGCACCCGCTCTGCCGAAGGCCGGGGTCCCCGGCGAGTTTGCTCGCTGATGAGTGGGAGTTGTTGCCTTTCGGAGGGAGCAGGGGCCTTCAGGCCCCTGAACCATCCCCTCGAAGAAACAGGCTTCAGCCCCGGGCCTTTTCTTGTTTCCTTGCAAACCGGAAGGGCACGCGTTCACGCGGGCCAAAAAAGACGCGTCCATAGGACGCACCCGCTCTGAATGGGGTCCCCGGCGAGTTTGCTGCTGATGAGTGGGAGTTGTTGCCTTCCGGAGGGAGCCCTGGGTCTGCCCCTGAAACCACCCCCTCGAAGAAACGGGCTTCAGCCCCAGGCCTTTTCTTGTTTCCCTGCAAACCGGAAGGGCACGGCTTCAGCCGTGCCGTAAAATGCGTTATCTGCAATACGGCTTTAGCCGCTGAGGGCAGGTTTAAGGAGACACATCGACTTTTTCAGCAGCCTCTTTAGCCCCGGGCACTCATACCAGCCTGTTCGCAATCGTCTCGTCTAGAATCTCCCGTACCGTCAACGCCACAATCGAAATATGTTCGCGCTGGAAGAAGCGTCCAATCTCCAGCATCGCATCGCTGCTGAAGTCGAAGCCCACAAAGAACCCCTTCTTACGCTTCGCCCGCATCATCGCCGCCTCGAACTTGTCGATGTCGGGCCGTCCCACCTTGTCCATCTGCTTCACCTGTACCGGGTACCAGTCGTCCATAAAGTCGAGCTGCGCGTCCTTCTTCGCGCTCGGCTCCGACCCCACCGGGAAGATGCGCCCATCGATCCCCATATCGCCCACCTGCGTCTTGTTGGGCACGCCGCCCAGCGCAATCACCGCCCAGTTCTCGAACTCGAACGGAGGAATCGTGCGCAACTGCTTCTCCGTCCACGGCAGGTCGCGCACCACAAAGCCGCGCCCTATTTGCCAGAGCTTCTCGCTCTGCGGCAGCTTGCAAACATCGCGCAGACGCTTCGCCATGACATTACAGGCCGTCGGAGAGATGTCGATCCCAATCCACTGCCGATGCAGATTCTGCGCCGCCACCAGCGCCGTCCCGCAGCCGCAAAACGCATCCAGCACAATGTCGTTCTCATTCGATGACGCATTGATAATGCGTTCGAGCAGTGGCAGCGGCTTCTGCGTTGGGTAGCCGAGGCGCTCGTCACTCCCCGATATAACTGGCTTTATGTCGTCCCAAAAGGTTTGGAGCGGCACTCCTGGCATCTCGTCCAGGTAGTGCTTGAGCATCGGCATCCCGGTGGTGCGGTAGTAGATTTGTCCCGCATCATCCATCTGCTTCATTTTGTCTTTGGAGTACGCCCAATAGCGGCCCTTATAGGGCTTGACCTTTTTCCCGTTCGGGCCAGTCCACTCGTATGAAACATCGCCGCCCGGTTTGTTCGCGGTCATGTCTGAAACACGAAATGGCCGACCGGAGCCAGAGTCTTTGTAACGATAGTTCTGCTGAATGTAGTCGTCGTTATACGGCGTGAACAACTTGTTCCATGTCCATTTGTTTGCCCCGCCGGTATAAAAGAACAGAGTGTCGTGGTTCGCACCATATCGAACGGAATCACTGTGAGCGCTGCTTCGCTTCCAGACAATCTCATTCTGAAAATTGTTCTCCCCGAATATCTGGTCGAGCATCACCTTGACGTAATGGCTTGCGTGCCAATCGCAATGCAGGTAGAAACTACCGGTCTTCTTGAGAACCCGTGACAACTCGACGCAGCGAGGACGCATGAATTCGATATAGGCTCGCGTGGATTCGTGGCGATCCTCAAACGAACGCTTCTCCTTGGTCTCGCCCCAAAATATTTCGTAGGTCCGGTTGGAGTTAAAGGGCGGGTCGATGTAGATGAGGTCAATGCAGGCGTCGGGCAGCTTTCTGAGCTGCTCCAGATTGTCGCCGCAATAAATGACGCGCGTGTCGAGAAGTGATGAAGGCTTAACCATTGATACCAATAGCTTACAACCTGCCTCTCTTTTGGGTGCCCCATTCATGACGGTTCCATCGTCATGAGTGGGAGTTGTTGCCTTCCGGAGGGAGCCCTGGGTCTGCCCCTGAAACCACCCCCTCGAAGAAACGGGCTTCAGCCCCAGGCCTTTTCTTGTTTTCCTGCAAACCGGAAGGGCCCGCGTTCACGCGGGCCAAAAAAGACGCGTCCGTAGGACGCACCCGCTCTGCCGAAGGCCGGGGTCCCCGGCGAGTTTGCTCGATGGGGTTATCGCGTGAAGGCCGGAGTGTAGGCGCAGCCGGAACGACAGATTGCCCTTCATTCACCACCTCGAACCTCGAACCTTGAACCTTGAACCTCGAACCTCGAACCTCCCCAAACCTTGTCAACCCCCTCGACCCTCCAAATTTTCCGTAACCGCTTCTATATCATCAACTTAATACTTCAAAATAGTTGGCATACTAGTTTCCCTCCAACCCGTACAATTTAAATAGGGGAAATTATGCAATTGGGCTGTTCTCATTCCGGAAGACTTCTGTTGGCTTGAGGCCGTTAGCAAACCAGTCCAGACTT
>CAWERM010000263.1:0-3283 GCA_963810995.1 uncultured Acidobacteriaceae bacterium
GTGCTGATCCGGGTGGAAACTATTCCAAACAGGTTGTCTCACTTCTCCAAAGTTTCCTAGCGGAAGGATCTTCCCTTTCGATGGCCGCAGGAGTAGAGGAGGATCGTTTCCGAAGACAGACTCAGCCAGATGGCAATATCCGGTCACTGTGCCTTACTTGTTGGGAATCGGTCGCGGTAACCACCGATTCTGTGGAACGCGATGCGGCGGAAGCAACCCACCAGTGCAAACCAAAAGAGTAGCCAATTATTCAAACTGAGCCACTATCCTCTTTGCAGTATGGAAGTTGCGGCCTGGTGAACCGTTGTACCCTTGAAGAGGGGCCAGCGGGAGAGGTCGCGCATGGACAATCGGAACTCCAAGGCGGTGGTGTTGCTGAGTGGCGGGCTGGATTCCGCGACCGTTCTGGCGATTGCGAAGGCGGATGGGTATGAGGTCTACGCGCTTTCGTTTGCGTACGGACAGCGGCACTCGCGGGAGCTGGAATGCGCGCAAGCGGTTGCACGCGCAGGCGGAGTGAACGAACATAAAACTGTCACCATCGATTTGCGCGCCTTTGGAGGCTCTGCGCTGACCGCGGAGATCGACGTGCCGAAGGGGCGCGCACCTGAACAGATGAGCGGCGAGATTCCCATCACCTATGTGCCTGCGCGTAACACGATTTTTCTTTCGTTCGCGCTTGCGTGGGCAGAGGTGCTGGAATGCAGCGACATCTTTATTGGAGTGAATGCGCTGGACTATAGCGGATATCCCGACTGCCGTCCTGAGTTCATCGCAGCCTTCGAGCGGTTGGCGAATCTGGCGACCAAGGCGGGCGTGGAAGGCCGGCAGGCGCTGCGGATTCATACGCCGCTGATCTCGCTGACGAAGGCAGAGATCATACGCAAGGGGCTGGAGCTTGGCGTGGACTACGGGCTAACCAGCAGTTGTTATGACCCATTGCCGAATGGGTTGCCCTGCGGAAGATGCGATTCCTGCGTGCTGAGGCAGAAGGGATTTCGGGAGAATGGACTGATGGATCCATTGCAGTACGCGGACGTGCAGCCATGAGCAGCGACGAGAAACTACCATGAGCTACGCGGTCAAAGAGATATTCGCCACACTGCAAGGCGAGGGTGCGCAGACGGGGCGCGCGGCCGTCTTCTGCCGGTTCGCGGGATGCAATCTGTGGTCGGGACGCGAGGAAGATCGAGCTGCCGCGGTGTGCAAATTTTGCGATACAGATTTCGCCGGTGTGGATGGGCCGGATGGCGGAAGGTTCGATTCCGCGAAGTATCTGGCGGAGCGGATCGACGGGACATGGCAGGCAGGTCCTTCGGCGGGAAGGAAATTTGTCGTCTGTACCGGGGGAGAACCGCTGCTGCAACTGGACCAGCCACTGATCGATGCGCTGCATGAACGGGAGTTTGAAGTTGCGGTGGAGAGCAATGGAACGATTGCGGCACCAAAAGGAATCGACTGGCTTTGCGTCAGTCCCAAGGCGGGCGCGGAGTTGGTGCAACGCTCAGGCGACGAACTGAAGCTGGTGTTTCCGCAAGCGGGTGCGCCGCCGGTGAGCTATGCGGAGCTGGCATTCCGGCACTTCTTCCTACAGCCGATGGATGGACCGCTGCGGCAGGCCAACACAGAGCAGGCAATACGGTACTGCCTCGACCATCCACAGTGGCGCTTGAGCCTACAATCGCACAAGTTCCTGGGCATCCGATGAGGGATGAGGGGCAGACGGTCTGCCCCTCATCCAACATGAATATTTGTTGCGAGTTTGCGTTCCGATCTACCGCCTGGGCGATAGTCCGAAGGTGATGGAGAGGACAATACTGCGACCGGCGAAGATACTGATGTTGTCCGCCCCGCTGAGCGGCGCCTGTGCGACAGTGGGGACGAACGGGTTGGTGTAGGTGAGGTTGGGAGTTCCAGTAGCGGAGGTGCCCGTGAAGGTGGTCCCGGTTACCGATCCGGCGGAGGTGATACCGGTGGCATCGTGGAAATTGAAGAGGTTATTGACGCTCAACCGGATCTTGGTCTGGTCGAAGCGCGATCCGCTGCGGATGGTGTAGTTGAGGTAGGTGTTGGTGATGTCGAAGGGATTGACGGTGACTTCGTTATGGTAGCCGCTGAGATCCTGGTAGAACTGGCCGACGTGCTTATCGAAGATGCCGGCATCCCAACCGCCATGGAGGTAGGTGACGCCTTCCGCATAGGTATCGGACGGCGTCTGCTGGACCCAGAGGCCGGAGGGGGTGGCGATGTAGTAGGGATTGGCGTTGTTGGTGGCGCCGCTCGGATAGATGATTTGGAAACCGGTGTACATAGCCGTCTCCCAGGTGGCGTTCAGGTAAGCACTGAGGCCGTAACCCATGTAGAGGTTGGTCTGGCCTTCAAAGCCCTTGCTGATGGAACTGGGCTGCGCGTACCAGTCCGGCTCGCCGGTGGTGGCATCGGTCTGGGAGGAGAAGCCGCTCTGGAAGCGGATATGGAAGGCGTCCAAATCGAGCGTGACGTTCTTCAGCTTGAAGACCGTTCCGGCCTGGTAGGTGGTGTTGTGCTGCTGCTTGGGCAAGACGCCTACGTTGATGGCGCTGCCAGTGGTCCCCTGGTTGAAGTCGAAGGTGGAGCTGGGCGGGACGATGCTGCCGGTGGAGACCTGCGCATAGGCCGACCAGTTGGACTGGATGCGGTAGTTGACGTTGATGGAGGGCAGGGTGGAGTAGTAGCTGCCGTGGTTGGAGATGAAACTGGCGGGGTTGCCGGTTGTGCCCGCGGCACAAAGACAGCCGATGGTCTTGCCGTCGTCGGCAAACTGTTTGGTGGCGATGGTGTAGTAAGCGAACTTGACCCCAGGGGTGATCTCCAGCTTCTTTGTTGGATGGAACTCATACTCGACGAAGGGCTGGTAGGAGTTAGTCCAGAACATCTCGGCAAAGTTGGGTAACGCTTGATCGGCCCAGCCGTTGAGCGGGTCGGAGGGGTACTGGTGGCGGTTGGTATCGGCCCATTCGTACCACATGCCGGCGCGCAGAATGCCCAGCTTGGACACCTGGCTAAGGTTGAAGGTCTCGCCGTACTTGCGGTAGCTGTTGTACTTGTCCACGCCGCAGGGGATGGCGGTGACGCCCTTCTTGGTGACGGGTACATTGCACGGGTTGACCGTGATGCCGTACCAGGTTTTGGAGGCGGGGTTGCCGTTGTAGTTGACCGTGCTGGACTCGGTCATCGGAGTAGCGTTGGAGTAGACCTCGGAGTTGTCGTAGTTGTAGGTATAGGGCTTGAAGTCCACGCTGAT
>CAWERM010000264.1:0-12861 GCA_963810995.1 uncultured Acidobacteriaceae bacterium
AACAGATAACCCAGCTGCCGTGGACATTCGCGCCACCAGCCCAGACACAAAGGAACCCCATGGCCCGTATTGCTGGAGTCGATGTGCCCAACCAAAAACCGATGAGCATCGGACTCACTCACATCTTCGGCATTGGCGACTCTCGCGCGGCAAAAATTCTTGCCGAGGCGAACGTCGATCCCTATGCTAAGGTCGGCGCACTCGAAGAAGAGGCGCTGAACCGCATTCGCCACGTCATTGAGTCCAGGGCGAAATTGAAGGTGATCTGCACAAGGACGTCTCACTGAACATCAAGCGCCTGATCGAGATTCAGTCCTACCGCGGACTGCGCCATCGCCGTTCGCTTCCGGTACGAGGACAGCGCACCCACACCAACGCACGCACCCGTAAAGGCCCGCGCAAGGGCACGGTTGCCGCCAAGAAGAAAGCGACTAAATAGCCCATGGCGAAGACACAGAACAAGGCAGGCGGCACCAAAGCCGCGGGCAAGAACAAGAAGTTCAAGAAGCGGGAACGGAAGAATGTTCCATTCGGGCTGGTTTTTATACAAGCGAGCTTCAACAACACCATCGTCACGATTACAGACCAGGCGGGCAACACGCTCAGTTGGAAGTCGTCGGGATCTCTCGGTTTCCGCGGATCGCGCAAAGGAACTCCATTTGCGGCGCAGCAGGCTGCAGTCGGCGCGGCCAATGCGGCACGCGACCATGGACTGCGCTCGGTCGATGTGCGCGTGTCGGGGCCCGGCTCTGGCCGCGAATCCGCGATCCGGGCACTGGCGTCGGCCGGCGTGGAGGTGCGCTCCATTCGCGATGTGACACCCATGCCGCACAATGGCTGCCGCCCGCCGAAACGGCGTAGAGTTTGATGTTTGTAACGTCTAGGTTATCACTGCTAGCCGTTAAATCTTAATAGGATCGGGATGAAGCGTACCGCGCGTAAACTGATCGTCACCTGAAGTAAAGGAGCAACAAGAATGGCACGTTATACAGGGCCCGTCTGCCGCCTATGCCGCCGCGACGGAACCAAACTTTTCCTTAAGGGAGCGAAATGCTTCTCCGATAAATGCCCGATTGAGAAGCGCAACTTCCCCCCCGGCCAGCACGGCCAGTCGCGCAAGGTTAAAAAGGTGGTCGGTTACGGTCTACAGCTTCGCGAGAAGCAGAAGGCGAAGTGCATCTACTTCACACTGGAGACGCAGTTCCGCGCCTACTACCAGAAGGCCGCGAATAAGACCGGCGTCACCGGCGAGCTGCTGTTGCAGCAATTGGAGACGCGGCTGGACAACGTCTGCTATCGCTTGGGTTTTGCGATAGCCGACGCCAAGCCCGGCAGATCGTTCGCCACGGACACATTCAGGTGAACGGACGCAAGGTGAATATACCCTCGTTTCAGTGCAAAGTGGGCGACGAGATCCAGGTTCGCGAAGGATCCAAGAAGCTCATCATTCTGGAAGAGTCGGGGAATTTCGCCAGCGGGCAGCGCGCCGTGCAGTGGCTGGACATCAATCGAGAGAGCCTGTCCGGAAGACTGGTCGCACTTCCCACACGCGAGGACGTCAACCTGCCGGTGAACGAACAGCTTATTGTCGAACTGTACTCCAAGTAATGCAGCAAGCAGCCGATGGTCCTTAGCTTCTAGATAAGAGCTGATGGCCAGAACTAGAGAGTGTCGTAGTATCACCCACAACTTAGCCAGCAACCGAACCACTCCGCCTTCGCAAAATGCATCGCGAATGAGCCGGATAAAGGAGAAACACCCATGCTTTGGAGAGGCTTCCAGAAACCCAAACGTCTTGCCGTCGATACCGAAACACTGACCGAGAAGTACGGAAAATTTTCCGCGCAGCCATTTGAGCGCGGCTTCGGAACCACGATCGGCAACGCACTTCGCCGCACGTTGCTGTCGTCGATCGAGGGAGCGGCCGTTACCGCAGTGCGCATCGAGGGTGTGCTGCACGAGTTCCAGTCCATCAGCGGCGTGGTAGAAGACGCGACCGACATCATCCTGAACCTGAAACAGATTCCCTTCAAATTGGCGGGCGAAGGCCCCAAGGCGCTCTACCTGCGCGCCGATACAGCAGGTGTAGTTACCTCGGGCATGATCGAGGCGGATGGCGACGTTGAGATACTGGACAAGGAGATGTACATCTGCACCGTGAGCGAAGGCGGAAAGATCGACATGGAGATGCGCCTGAAACGTGGGCGTGGATACATCTCCGCCGACAAGAACTTCGACGCCGACCTAGGTCTCGGGTTCATACCTGTAGACAGCGTCCACTCTCCGGTGCGCAAGGTTAACTATCTGGTGGAGGCAGCACGTCTCGGCCAGATCACCGACTATGACAAGCTGACGATTGAAATATGGACCAACGGCAGCGTCTTTCCAGCCGATGCACTTGGCCTCTCCGCCAAGCTACTCAAAGACCACATGAGCATCTTTATCAACTTTGAAGAGGAGATGGAGGCGGGACACGATCTGCTGGATGGCCCGGAACTGCACAACGAGAATCTGAACCGCTCGGTGGAAGAGCTGGAACTCTCGGTGCGCAGCTACAACTGCTTGAAGAACGCGAATATTGCTACCATCGGCGAACTGATTCAGAAGACCGAAGCCGAGATGCTGAAGACCAAGAACTTTGGCCGCAAGAGCCTGAATGAGATCAAGGAGATTCTGGCGCAGATGGGGCTTTCGCTGGGCATGAAGATCGACGACCAAGGGAACCCGCAGCCTGGGCCCACTTCGGTGCTGCCGGCGGCAACTCTAGCTGCCAGCTTCGGCGATTTTGACGACGATGAGGAAGACGACGACGAGGACCTCGACCTAGCCGGCGAGCCTGAGAACTTCTAAGGTAGTATCTGATGCGCAGAAAGTAAGTTGAGCGAATCTATTTCGGAGATGCTTCAGATCGAAGAAGAAACACAAGGCAATTGATAGATACACCTCTCTCGTTCGATCTTCCAAGAGAGTGCCAACAGGACGGCCCCATGATCGGAACTTCCGGTATGGGGCCGTTCTATTGTGCTAAAGGTTGGGGGGTGCCGCAGAGCCCAGGGTGGCAGGCGGAAGCGCGGCTACCGGGGTTGCGGCTGGTGCGACTGACGCTGCTGGAGTTACTCGCAGAGCCATACGCGGGAAGGTGAAGCTGCCGCCTGCATCGTCGATGACGTTGACCTGGCAGACATAAGTCCCTGGCTTCAAACCGTTGAGTGGTACGTCGAATTGGAATCCTACGGCATCGCGCTCAGGAATATTGATGGCGGTAGCCTCCACCATCGGTGTCTGATAGACTTTGACGCCGCCGAGCAGGAACTCGATGCTGGTGAGCACGCGCACTGGCGCTTCTTCCTTCTTCGACAGTCCAGGGACTGTAGCCTGTACTGGGGTCTGCTGCTCCGTTGGGTTCTTGACCTTGGTGGGGCTGTACACCTCATACAGGAAGTTCAGTTGCTGGTCCTGACGGAAGACATGCGCGACATTGGGCACCCACTCCTGCCCATCGCGCACCAGTGGATCGATGGTCTTCTTGTCCTTGTCGGGCGTGCTCTGGCTGGACAAGACGACCCAGCTCATCTTGAGCGGGGTCGTCTTGTCCAGCCAGAGCACGCCCGACAAGGACAAGAGACCATCGATCCACTGGTGCGCGATGGGCAGATAGTGCAGCGGCATGTCTTCCGTCAGGACCAGCAACTGAATTTCCTGTATGAGGTGTACAGCCCCACCAAGGTCAAGAACCCAAGAGAGAGACCCCAGTACAGGCTACAGTCCCTGGCACGGTCGAAGAAGGAAGAGGCGCCAGTGCGCGTGCTCACCAGCATCGAGTTCCTGCTCGGCGGCGTCAAAGTATATCAGACACCGATGGTGGAGGCTACCGCCATCAATATTCGTGAGCGCGATGCCGTAGGATCTCAATTCGGACCACTCAACGGTTTGAAGCCAGGGACCTATGTCTGCCAGGTCAACGTCATCGACGATGCAGGCGGCAGTTTCACCCTTCCCGCGTATGGCTCTGCGAGTAACTAGCAGCATAGTCGCACCAGCCGCAACCCCGGTAGCCGCGCTTCCGCCTGCCACCCTGGGCTCTGCGGCACCCCAACCTTTAGCACACAATACGATCCCACCGAAGTCCGAAGGTCCTCCTGTTGGCACTCTCTTGGAAATAGAACGAGAGAGGTGTATCTATCAATTGCCTTGTGTTTCTTCTTCGATCTGAAGCATCTCGAAATAGGATTCACTCAACTTACTTTCTGCCATCAGATACTATTTTCAAAAATTGTCGGGCTCGCCGGCTAGGTCGAGGTCATCCTCTTCCTCGTCTTCCTCATCGTCGAAGTCGCCGTAGCTCGCCGCCAGCGTCGCCGCCGGCAGTACCGAAGTCGGCCCCGGCTCCGGGTTGCCCTTGCTCGTCGATCTTCATGCCCAGCGAGAGCCCATCTGAGCAAGAATCTCCTTGATCTCGTTCAGGCTCTTGCGGCCGAAGTTCTTGGTCTTCAACATCTCGGCTTCGGTCTTCTGGATCAGCTCGCCGATGGTCCGGGATGTTGGCGTTCTTCAAGCAGTTGTAGCACGCACCGAGAGTTCCAGCTCCTCGTTGTGCAGTTCCGGGCCATCCAGAGAACCGCCTCCATCTCCTCTTCAAAGTTGATAAAGATGCTGATGTGGTCTTTGAGTAGCTTGGCGGAGAGGCCAAGTGCATCGGCTGGAAAGAGTTAGTGCATTCGGTCCATATTTCAATCGTCAGCTTGTCATAGTCGGTGATCTGGCCGAGATGTGCTGCCTCCACCAGATAGTTAACCTTCCGCACCCGGAGAGTGGACGCTGTCTACAGGTATGAACCCGAGACCTAGGTCGGCGTCGAAGTTCTTGTCGGCGGAGATGTATCCACGCCCACGTTTCAGGCGCATGTCCATGTCGATCTTGCCGCCTTCGCTCACGGTGCAGATGTACATCTCCTTGTCCAGTATCTCAACGTCGCCATCCGCCTCGATCATGCCCGAGGTAACTACACCTGCTGTATCGGCGCGCAGGTAGAGCGCCTTGGGGCCTTCGCCCGCCAATTTGAAGGGAATCTGTTTCAGGTTCAGGATGATGTCGGTCGCGTCTTCTACCACGCCGCTGATGGACTGGAACTCGTGCAGCACCCCCTCGATGCGCACTGCGGTAACGGCCGCTCCCTCGATCGACGACAGCAACGTGCGGCGAAGTGCGTTGCCGATCGTGGTTCCGAAGCCGCGCTCAAATGGCTGCGCGGAAAATTTTCCGTACTTCTCGGTCAGTGTTTCGGTATCGACGGCAAGACGTTTGGGTTTCTGGAAGCCTCTCCAAAGCATGGGTGTTTCTCCTTTATCCGGCTCATGTCGCGATGCATTTTGCGAAGGCGGAGTGGTTCGGTTGCTGGCTAAGTTGTGGGTGATACTACGACACTCTCTAGTTCTGGCCATCAGCTCTTATCTAGAAGCTAAGGACCATCGGCTGCTTGCTGCATTACTTGGAGTACAGTTCGACAATAAGCTGTTCGTTCACCGGCAGGTTGACGTCCTCGCGTGTGGGAAGTGCGACCAGTCTTCCGGACAGGCTCTCTCGATTGATGTCCAGCCACTGCACGGCGCGCTGCCCGCTGGCGAAATTCCCCGACTCTTCCAGAATGATGAGCTTCTTGGATCCTTCGCGAACCTGGATCTCGTCGCCCACTTTGCACTGAAACGAGGGTATATTCACCTTGCGTCCGTTCACCTGAATGTGTCCGTGGCGAACGATCTGCCGGGCTTGGCGTCGGCTCATCGCAAAACCCAAGCGATAGCAGACGTTGTCCAGCCGCGTCTCCAATTGCTGCAACAGCAGCTCGCCGGTGACGCCGGTCTTATTCGCGGCCTTCTGGTAGTAGGCGCGGAACTGCGTCTCCAGTGTGAAGTAGATGCGCTTCGCCTTCTGCTTCTCGCGAAGCTGTAGACCGTAACCGACCACCTTCTTAACCTTGCGCGACTGGCCGTGCTGGCCGGGGGGGAAGTTGCGCTTCTCAATCGGGCATTTATCGGAGAAGCATTTCGCTCCCTTAAGGAAAAGTTTGGTTCCGTCGCGGCGGCATAGGCGGCAGACGGGCCCTGTATAACGTGCCATTCTTGTTGCTCCTTTACTTCAGGTGACGATCAGTTTACGCGCGGTACGCTTCATCCCGATCCTATTAATATTTAACGGCTAGCAGTGATAACCTAGACGTTACAAACATCAAACTCTACGCCGTTTCGGCGGGCGGCAGCCATTGTGCGGCATGGGTGTCACATCGCGAATGGAGCGCACCTCCACGCCGGCCGACGCCAGTGCCCGGATCGCGGATTCGCGGCCAGAGCCGGGCCCCGACACGCGCACATCGACCGAGCGCAGTCCATGGTCGCGTGCCGCATTGGCCGCGCCGACTGCAGCCTGCTGCGCCGCAAATGGAGTTCCTTTGCGCGATCCGCGGAAACCGAGAGATCCCGACGACTTCCAACTGAGCGTGTTGCCCGCCTGGTCTGTAATCGTGACGATGGTGTTGTTGAAGCTCGCTTGTATAAAAACCAGCCCGAATGGAACATTCTTCCGTTCCCGCTTCTTGAACTTCTTGTTCTTGCCCGCGGCTTTGGTGCCGCCTGCCTTGTTCTGTGTCTTCGCCATGGGCTATTTAGTCGCTTTCTTCTTGGCGGCAACCGTGCCCTTGCGCGGGCCTTTACGGGTGCGTGCGTTGGTGTGGGTGCGCTGTCCTCGTACCGGAAGCGAACGGCGATGGCGCAGTCCGCGGTAGGACTGAATCTCGATCAGGCGCTTGATGTTCAGTGAGACGTCCTTGCGCAGATCACCTTCAATTTCGCCCTGGGACTCAATGACGTGGCGGATGCGGTTCAGCGCCTCTTCTTCGAGTGCGCCGACCTTAGCATAGGGATCGACGTTCGCCTCGGCAAGAATCTTTGCCGCGCGAGAGTCGCCAATGCCGAAGATGTGAGTGAGTCCAATGCGCACCTGTTTTTGGTTGGGCACATCGACTCCAGCAATACGGGCCATGGGGTTCCTTTGTGTCTGGGCTGGTGGCGCGAATGTCCACGGCAGCTGGGTTATCTGTTTGCGGGTATTCCGCCGGGTTCGACGCAAGCCTTAATTTCGGCTAACTAGCCTGGCGGGGCCGGGTAATACAGAGAACAGAGATCAGGGCTCGGGATAAAACTCGAGGGGAACGGGACTTGCTATTCCCTACTCCCTGTCTTATCCCTGTCTTTGTTTATGCTTGGCGTTTTCGCAGATAACGCGAACAACACCTCGGCGGTTAATCACTTTACACTTATCGCAGATCTTCTTGACGGACGCGCGGACCTTCATAAAACTCCTGAATAGCAGCCGTTGGTTTAGGACCTTAGTGATTAGCTAAAGGCCGTCCGACGCAGCTTGGTTCTTTGTTTCAGCTAGAAGCTAATAGCTAAAAGCTAGTGGCTGATCTCGTCTACTTGTAACGGTAGACGATGCGGCCGCGGTTGAGATCGTACGGACTGAGCTCAATCGCGACTCGGTCGCCGGGGAGAATACGAATGAAGTTCTTACGCATGCGTCCAGAAACGTGAGCGAGAGCCTGGTGCTTATTCTCTAGCTCGACCTTGAACAGCGCATTGGGCAGCGTCTCAACCACCACGGCCATTACTTCAATTGCATCTTCCTTCGACAAACGCTCTCCTTTGATAGGCGTTGGACGCATCCAACGCAACCCAAAAGCCCTCTTGTTGTGTGCCTACGCACACAGCTTTTTAAGTATACCTCTAAATGTGTCTAAAATCCTAGCAAGTAAGTACGCGCGGCCCGCCTTTTGTGATTGCCACGGTGTGTTCAAAGTGGGCACTGAGGCTGCCGTCGACCGTCAGAGTTGTCCAACCGTCGGGCAGAACCTTCACCGCGGCCCCGCCGGCGTTGATCATCGGTTCAATGGCCAACACCATCCCCGCTTTCAGGCGTGGGCCCTTGCCGCGTGTGCCATAGTTGGGCACCTGCGGGTCTTCGTGCATGGATTTGCCTATGCCATGGCCGACGAACTCGCGAACCACGCCGAATCCCTCGCCCTCGCACATCTCCTGAACAGCAGCGGAGATGTCGCCCAGTCGTCCACCCACCTGTGCCTGCTGGATTGCCCGCTCCAGCGATGCCTTGGTCACATCAAGTAGCTTCTTAGTGGTGGCGCTGGGAGTTCCAACCGCATAGGTGACGGCAGAGTCAGAATAATATCCATCCACAATCACACCGCAATCGATCGAGACAATGTCGCCCTCAGCCAAAATACGAGTGGCCGAAGGAATACCATGAACAACTTCGTCGTTGATCGACGTACACAGTACCGCAGGAAATCCATGGTACCCCTTAAACGCCGAAGTTACGTGCAGCTCCTCCATCTTGGCTTCAGCAACCTTCTCCAGATCCATGGTGCTGGCGCCCGGCAGCACAAACGGACGCACCGCCTCATGCACCTGGCGCAGCGCCTCGCCCGAACGGCACATCTTTTCAATCTCCGCGGCGGTTTTGATAAGTATTGCCATAAATCAATTATCCGCGAGAAGCACGACGCAGCTTAAGGATGGCCTGTTCGACCGCGACATTGACTGCTTGCACGCCTTGGTTTCCATCCGCCTCTTCGAATCGTCCCAGGTCATGGTAGTGTGCCACAACCGGAGCGGTCTGTGCCTCGAAAGTCTTCATGCGTTCAACAAAGACCGGCTCGGTGTCGTCCCCTCGTTGCGTCAAACTGGCCCCATCCAGATCGCAAACTCCCGTGACCTTGGGAGGATTCGCACAAATATTGTATATGTGTTTGCACACCGGACAGTTGCGGCGTCCCGTGATGCGCGCGAGCAGCTTGTCGTACGAGACCACAATGCTTACGGCGATGACCGGTAGCCGAGGCAGATACTTCGGGTCAGCAACGATGTGGTCGAGGAATTTTGCCTGCTCCAGTGTGCGCGGATAGCCATCCAGAATGTACCCACGTTGGGTGTCCTTCTCTTGCAGGCGGTGCAGCACCATCTGGTTGACGATCTCGTCGTCCACCAGATGTCCACTACTCATGATCTCCTTTGCCTTGAGCCCTAGCTCTGTGCCTCGGGCTATATTGCCACGCAGCAGATCGCCGGTGGAGATCTGCGGAATGTTGTATTTGTTGACAAGTAGTTGCGCCTGTGTACCCTTGCCAACGCCGGGTGCGCCTAGAAGCAGAACCGGCCCTGGCACGAAGTCAATTCCTGCCAAGGCCGACGGATGCGATTCAGATGTTTGATTCAATGGGCCCGTCCTACCAACTGCGTCGTCCACGAATGCGGCCGCTCTTGGGAGAGAATCCGTCGTAGTGACGCATGATGAGTTGCGATTCCACCTGCTGCACGGTGTCCATAGCTACACCGACAACGATCAGCAAACTGGTTCCGCCAAAGTAAAAGGTGAAGCCAAAGCCGTTAGTAAATACGGCCGGCAATCGATCGAAGAACGAACCAATCAGCCACAAGTGGTTGAAGTGGATTCCGCTGATGAGAAGGGTCGGAATGATGGAGATGATGATGAGGTACAGCGCTCCGACCAGAGTGATGCGGGTAAGTACGTCGTTGATAAAGTCCGAGGTGCGGCGGCCGGGTCGGATTCCGGGAATAAAGCCGCCATACTTGCGCATGTTATCGGCAATATCGTCGGGTCGGAAGACAATGGAAATATAAAAGTACGCGAAGAAGACGATTGCGGCCATGTACAGCAGTTCATACCACGGCTCACCAGGGGCAAGGTTGCGTAAAATCGGTCCAAAAAATGTAGTCTCGTCCAGCTTGGTGCTGCCAAAAAAACTCATTTTGGAGAAGAGCAACGGCGCGGACAGAATGGAACTGGCAAAGATGACTGGCATCACTCCGCCAGAGTTTACTCGCAGCGGAAGATGGGTGGACTGGCCGCCCATCATCTTGCGGCCCACGATACGCTTTGCATACTGCACCGGGATGCGTCGCTCAGAGCGCTCCACAAAGACGATGAAGGCAACCACGGCGACCATGCCTGCAACCAGAGCTATCAGCACCAGTGGGGTCAACGGCCCCCAGGTTTCATCTCGCGCCTTGGTGTAGATGTCCCCAATGCCGCGCGGCAGCCCCACAACGATGCCGGTAAAGATCAGCAGCGACATGCCGTTTCCGATTCCTCGCTCGGTGATCTGCTCGCCCAGCCACATGATGAAGGCGGTGCCTGCCGTGAGTGTAATAACGCACATTGGAATGAACGCGCCGCGCGATATGGTCACCAGCGACATGCCGGAGCTGGTCAGCGTCAGGGCAATCGCGAAGGACTGAATCACGCCCAGCAGCACCGTTACGTAACGTGTCCACTGAGTGATCTTGCGCCGGCCCAGTTCGCCTTCCTTCTGGAGCTTGGCCAGTGGCTCATACACGACTGTCAGTAGTTGGAAGATAATCGACGCTGTGATGTATGGCATGATGCCCAGTGCAAAGATCGTCAGCCGGCGAAGATTGCCCCCTGTAAACAGATCTCCCAAGCCGAGCAGCGAACCGGAGTTTAGGTTGAAGTACTGTGCCAACGCGTCCGCGTTGATGCCCGGCGTGGGAATGAACGCTCCCAGGCGATACACCGCCAGCAGGCCAAGTGTGAAGAGAACTCGCTTGCGCAGATCGGGGATACGAAAGATGTTGGCGAATTTCTCTAACATCGGAACCTCTTCGCTGTTGAAGGAAGCCGCCCTTCGCGGGCCGCGCATCCTGGGCTAAACCCTATCCTAGTCGAAAGCGCCGGGCAGTTGTACTCGGCGGAGTTGCTAGCCAATCACAACCGCCTTGCCGCCGGCCTTCTCAATGGCCTCCTGCGCGGCCTTGGAGAATTTGTGCGCGTGGATCGTCACCGGTCCCGTCAGGCCGCCGTTGTTGAGCACCTTGACCAAACCGCCCTTCTTGCGCAGTAGGCCGAGTGAGATGATATTGTCCAACGTAAACTCGGTGCCCGGCGCAGTCGCCAGTATCTCAGCTACGCGATCCAGGCCAAGTACGGTGTACTCTACGCGGAAGATGTTGTTGAAGCCGCGTTTGGGCAGACGGCGATGCAGCGGCATCTGACCGCCCTCGAAGCCGCGCATCAGCGACGACCCGGAGCGCGATCCCTGTCCTTTGTGACCACGAGTGGATGTCTTGCCCATGCCGGAACCCATGCCGCGGCCGACACGTTTCTTATTTTCATTCGCCTTCTTGGGAGCGCGTAGATTGGAGAGATTGCGGATTGCCATTTCTGTTTCCTCGCTATAACGCCGGTAGCTCTATAGCATCCCGACTCGCATATGGGTGATAGCTGTTAGTTGCTATTTGTGTCCTTTGATCAACAACAATTACCTAATTCACGACTCGGACCAGATGGGGCACCTTTGCCACCATTCCGCGAACCGACGGGGTGTCTTCGCGCTCAACGATCTGGTTGAGCCGGGTAAAGCCAAGCCCCTTGATCACCAGCTTGTGCTTGGTCGGAGTGCATATTTTCGAACGGAAATACTGCAGCTTGATAGTAGCGATGCTTGCGGCTTTAGTCATGACTAGAACTCCTCGACAGTTTTGCCGCGCAGGGCGGCGACTTCGGCCTTGTTGCGAAGTTGAATGAGTGCGTCGAACGTGGCCTTGATCACATTGTGTGGGTTGGCCGATCCTAGCGATTTGGTCAGCACATTCTGTACTCCGGCCGAGGTCATTACCGCCCGCACGGTCTTCCCTGCAATTACTCCTGTTCCTTCCGGCGCGGGCTTCAGCATAACCGAACCTGCGCCGTAATGACCCAGTACCTGGTGCGGTATGGTGGTCTGCGTCAGATTGATCTTGAACAGGTTTTTCTTAGCCGCCTCGATCCCCTTACGGATCGCCTGGGGGACCTCTTTGGCCTTGCCCGAACCATATCCCACAACACCTTCACCTGGATCGCCAACCACAACCAGTGCGGCAAACGACATATTCTTGCCGCCCTTCACCACCTTGGTGACGCGATTGATCGAGACCACCTCGTCCTTCAGGTTGAGCCGGTTCGCGTCTAACTTTTTCTTCATCATTACCATCTTCCGTTCCTCTCTTGCATCCCATAGGGGCGCAACCAAACCTGAAGCTTAGAATTCGAGTCCGGCCTCGCGCGCCGCTTCGGCCAGAGCCTTCACCCGGCCGTGATATAAATAGCCTCCGCGATCGAAAACCACCTTCTTGATTCCCTTCTCCTGTGCACGCTCCGCTATCAATTTGCCAACTGTCTTGGCCGCAGCGACGTTGCCGCCGTAGTGTTTCTCCTCAGCCTTCTTGCCCAGCGAGGACGCAGAGACCAGAGTGACTCCGTTCAGATCGTCGATCAGTTGCGTGTAGATGTGGTTCAGCGAGCGATAGATGTTTAAGCGAGGACGTTCGGCTGTGCCGGACATCTTTTCACGGATACGAGCATGTACGCGCTGGCGGATGACATTGCGTTCGCGAGGTTTCAGCATAATCTTTCTTTCCTTCCTAGTGGCGTCGCCAGAGTGCTGGGGACGTTCGGGTTAGTTATGCAGCCTTTAACGATTAGTCCTTAGCTAGAAGCTAATAGCCAATGGCTAGTAGCTATTTTGCTCCGGTCTTACCAACCTTCTTCTTCAATTTCTCGCCGCTGTAGCGGACGCCTTTATTCTTGTATGGATCTGGCTTGCGCAGCGAACGCATGTCCGCGGCCACTTGGCCCACCTTCTGGCGATCGATGCCGGTGATCGTAAGGTGTGTTTGCTTGGGGTCGATGACCACCTCAATGCCGCTGGGCAAAGGAATCTCAATCTGGTGAGAAAACCCTAGGGTGAAGACAACCGTGTTCTTGCCCTTCATC
>CAWERM010000265.1:0-6296 GCA_963810995.1 uncultured Acidobacteriaceae bacterium
CATCGCTTGAACCCTCGGCGCGGTGAAATTCGGGGCGCCATCATGAGGCGGAGTCTGGCCGGCTTCACGGTGGGCGCCCTTGCGCTGGTGGTCTTGGTGACGACCTACCTGCTGTTTCAGTACACCAGCAAGAAGATCGCGGGGGGCGGCGGCTACCGCGTGCACGCTCTGTTTCACAATGCCCTGGGGGTCTACGAGAGGACGCGGGTTCTGTCGGCTGGGTTGCGCATCGGACAGGTCGAGGAGCGCGAACTCGACCAGGAGTCGGGCAAGGCCAAGGTTTTTCTGCGCATCATGCCGAATATCAAGCTCTACGAGAATGCCGCCATTGCCAAGAAGGCGGCGTCGCTGCTCGGCGAGTACTACCTCGAGATTGATCCCGGCTCTCCTGTGGCGGTACGCAGTGGCAAGCGCGTGGCTCTGCGGGAACTGCAGGAGGGCGACGAGATAAAGATCGTGACCGAGCCGGTGGAGATGGGCGACATCATGAACTCGGTGGGCGAAACCCTGCCCATCCTAAGGGACATCCTTTCAGACGTGAAGGAGCTGACCTCGGGACCGGTCAAGGATATAGCCAACAACGCCAACCAATTGCTGGAGAGAAACTCGGCCATCGTCGAGCGCCTGTCGGACGCATAGACGACATCGCAGCGACCGTGCAGGGAATCACCCGCTCCGAGGCCGAGGATGTCCGCGTCACCCTGCACAACGCGCGCGACATCACCGAGGCCATCAAGGGGCTGGTGGGCACCACCCAGGGGCAGGTTTCGGGGGCAGGACAGGATCTGCGCAGCTCGTTGCAGAAGCTGCAGACCAGCATCGACAGCCTGGACAAGTCGTTGCGCCACGTGGACAAATCACCAGCGCATGGAGGACGGCGAGGGCACGGTGGGCCACCTGCTGACCGACGATACCGTGGCCAAGTGCAGAGATGATGCCACGCGTCATCGTCCCCGAAAGCCCGAATGGGTTGCCGATGCCATACGCCCGCTGCCCCACCATCAACCCAGTGCTGCTATCGGCCAGCGTCGCCGGAACAAGGTTGGGAGCGTTAATCTTAAGCAGCGCCAGGTCGCGGACCTTGTCCACAGTCACTACGCTTGCCTTGTACTGGTGCTTGTCGGAGAGTGTCACCTCGACATTGCCCGGCTGCGCGTTGCCGATCACATGGTTGTTGGTCAGTATCAGCCCGTCCTTGTTGAGGATGAAGCCCGATCCCTGCCCTTGCTGCGGCACCGGCCCATAGAAGAAGTCGAAGCGCACCTCGGTTGCGGTGATGTTGACCACGCTGGGCAACGCCTTCTTGTAGACCGCGATGTTCTGCTGCTCCTCGGCATCGAAGGCCGGAGCGGCGGAGGCCACATCCAGGTCGAAGGCCCCGTCCTGCCCGCGCAGAGTTGCCACGTTGGTCGCGGAGCTGGCCGGGTGCAGCTCGGACAGCAAGGGACCCAGTGTTCCGGTCGACGCCAAGTGCGTCGTCACAAAATAAAACCCGGTAAGCAGCAATACTACAAGCAAAACAGGACGTAATCTCATCGCAAATAGAACCTTGTTTCCTTCCCAAGTTATTGTAACGATGTTTGCGGCTGCCGTGAGGTCCTCGCCAGCGCTTCCTCGTCTACAGGTCTTACGGTTTCAATCCAGTCTTCTTCGCAATGCGCGACAGCATGACTGGGCCAATCTCGACCGAATCGTGGAAGGCCCATGTGTGCCCCTCGGCATACTTGGGATGCCGTAGTTGCATATGAGACCCAGACTTCTCTTGGACGACATACCATCCAATTCGCAGCAGTGCACGATAGTCCCGTGATGCACGCGTAGCGGGCCACTGGCTCATGCGGCGGCGAAGGAGACCGTGGAGACATCCAGAGACTCGGCTTCAATTCGTTTCGCCAGCACCCGGAGAGCGAGCGCTTCAACCTTGGAGTTGGCCTCTTCCTGGGTGGCCCCGTAGACCATCACTCCGGGAAGATCGACAATCTCGGCGATCCAGCGACCGTCGGATTCCAACTCGAATTCAATCGCAAACATCATGGAAGGCACCTTGCATCAGCATAACCCAACCTCGGGGAAACGCCGCTAGGTTCGCTGCAAGGCCTCGGCCTTTAGCTCCGGCCACAACACGTCCACCTGCGCCTTCAATTGCCCAATCGTCCCGTCGTTAGTCAATACGGTATCGCAGTGTGCGGCGCTCCGTTCTGTTGCAGCCTGTCGCGCATTCCGCCGCCATGCCTCTGACTCCAGCACGCTCCGTTCCTCTTCGCTTAGCGTCTTCCCGCCAGCCGCTCTCGCCACAAAGCGCGCGATCCTCAACTCCTCCGAGGCCTTCACAAAGATGATTCTGTCGAAGCGCTTATGCCATCCTCCTTCGCCCCCGTATTTTGTTTCAAAGATCAGCGCGGACTCCACAATTGCCACTGCATTCGCATCGCGCGCGGCTACCTCGTCCATTAGCTCCTTCTGCCGCGCAATCACCGCCGGATGCACAATCGAGTTCAGCTCCTCCAGTCTCCCGGCGTCTTTTTCTCCTCCGCCAAAAACAATGCGCGCCAGCGCGGAGCGGTCGAGCGTTCCATCGGGTGAGACCACCCCCGCCCCGAAGTGTGCCGCAACCACCTCATACACCGGCTCACCCGGCCGCATCATCTCGCGTCCAATCTCGTCGGAGGAGAAGACATCCGCACCCAACTCCGCAAATCGCTGCGCCGCCGTCGATTTGCCGCTGCCCAGCCCGCCGGTGAGACCCACGCGCAGCATCGCGCTATGCCTTCGACGCAGCAACTGCACTGCGCCCTGCAGTAGTTTCGCCGCGTCTCGCCTTCGCTGCGGCAACCGTATTCTTCATCAGCATCGCAATGGTCAGTGCGCCCACGCCTCCGGGCACCGGCGTATATGCTCCGGCCAGCTCGAACGCCGCCGGATGGATGTCCCCCACCAGGGTCGATCCGCGCTGTGCAAACTGCGCCGCGCGCGCCACATCGCCTGGGAAGAAGTTCGCCACCTCCGTCGCATCGGTTACGCGGTTGATCCCCACATCGATCAGTGTCGCTCCCGGCTTCACCATCTCCGCGGTCACAAACCCCGGGCTGCCGATCGCCGCCACCAGGATGTCCGCGTCCCGTGTATATCGACCGATGTCGACGGTCTTGCTATGGCACACCGTCACCGTCGCCGATGCGTTCAGCAACATCATCGCAATCGGTTTGCCCACAATCTCCGACCGCCCCAGAACCACCGCGTGCTGACCCACCACCGGCACACCGCTGCGTTTCAGAATCTCCATGATCCCCGCCGGCGTGCAGGGCGCCAGCGCCGTCCCGGCTTGTATTCCATGGGACGCGGAGCTCTGCAATCGCCCTACATTGATGGGATGGAATCCGTCCACATCTTTCTCCGGCGACACCGCCTCCAACAGCCGCCGCGTATCCACATGCTCGGGCAACGGCAGTTGGATCAGAATCCCATCCACCGCATCGCGCGCGTTCAGCCCGGCGATCAGCTCCAGCATCTCTTCCGTCGTGACGCTTTCGGGCGGCGTCAGCATCTCGCTCCATAGGCCCAACTCAGCGCACGTCTTCACCTTGCTGCGTACATAGATCTCCGATGCGGCGACGTGGCCCACCAGCACCACCGCCAGCCCCGGCGTAACTCCGCCCGCCGCTAGCGCCCTCGCCTCCTCGGCAACCTCCGCCTTGATCTGGGCGGCAATCTCGACTCCATTCAATACTCTTGCTGTGGGTTTCATCTTAAGTACCATGGTACCGCGCGGCTGGCCGGACGTGCGTTCTGAATCGGGAGCGAGCGAGCGAAAGCTGCTGCCTCATCCCGCGACGCTCTGTACATTCGCACAGCTTATGCCGATAACTGGGGTACGGAGGACGGCCATGGCAGACAGTTCGCGCGCTAGCAGTGCAATCGAAATATTCACCCCGGCCGACCTCACCTCCCTGCGTCAGGAACTGACCCAGTCCGGCCTCGATTCCCGTCAGGCAGCGCAGTTGATCGGTGCGTTCCTCAGTGAGCGTGGCTACGGTGTCTCAAGCCACGCGGTGTGCAGCGCGGCCTTGCGCATCGAATCGGTTGGCTGTTCGCTGAAGGCGATGCAGGAAGAGCTGGAAAAAGTCGCCCTCGTCATGTAACTCATTCAGTCCAGTGGCTTCGATTCAACCTCAGTAATGCGCAGGCGCTCTCCGGGAGTCAAGGTAGCTCTTACGCCGAAACCAGTCTTCCATTGCCGTGGCAAGGCGGTCGAGAGGCACGCGCAGTCCAGCTTCCAGCAGACCGTCGGCGACGGGCAGCGTGTCGTCGAAGACCGCGTCGTTGGTGAAGTTGCGCATGGCGAAGTTGTCGATCTGCGCGATGGGGCAGAGGTGCGCCGCGCCTGCGGCGTCGATGCGTTCGATCCTGAGTTTGCGCGAGAACATAAAGACAGTTGTGAGTTACAGGTTGATAGCTATACAACTCTATGCGCAGATCAGTGCGTGGGACGCTGGGGGCCCAGTCATTAATTCGCAGCACAATCCAAGGGCCAAAGGCCCGTTCTAAATCAGCCTAGGCCGTAGGCCTAGGTAAGTAAATCCAAGGGTTGATGGCCCGGTCTATAGTTCAAAGTACTTCCGACTCATAACCCTAGCGAATCGCGGCCATTGCCGCGCGAAAGAGAACTTCAAAATCCTCAGCCGCCTCGGGCTGTTTTGCGATGGCCGCCTCAATGGCCCGCTGCGCGATGGGCCGCGCATAGCCCAGATTCATCAGCGCGGAGAGTGCGTCGTCGCCCGCGGGACCCATCGTGGAAGCGGCAGCCGACGGCTCAACCGCCATGTCGTCCAGCTTGTCCTTAAGTTCCAGCACCACGCGCTCCGCCGTCTTCTTCCCAATCCCCGGAATCCTCGTCAGCGTGGCGTGGTCACTCCCCCGGATGGCTGTCACCAGCCGAGTGGCATCGATCCCACTGAGCACCGTGATCGCCAGCTTCGGCCCGATACCGGTAATAGTCAACAGCTTCTCAAACAGCCGCTTCTCCGCCGGCTCCGCGAAGCCGAACAGCGCAATCTGGTCCTCGCGCACATGGGTGTAGATGTGCAGCCGCGCCTCAGCCCCCTCCGGCGGCAGTGTGGTAAAGGTCGCTACGCTGATCGTCGCGTCGTAGCCCACGCCGCCGCACTCGACAATGGCACGGTTCGGCGACTTGGAGAGAAGACGGCCACGCAGGAAAGCAATCATTCCGCTGATTGTACTCGGCTCTGCGCCGCGCAAGAAATAGCGCCCAAATCAGCAATGTTATCCACGAAGTTCGCAATTTGTAACCGCGATGAAACTTATTGTTAATTTTCCTTTTACATCCACTCCGCACACTTGCAGCAGGCCTACCCCACAATCGAATACGCCTCACCACGAAGGGAATCCTCACTGATGAATTCACCTCTTTGCCGTTTTGTACGCATCGCTCTCTGCGCTATGCTGCTTCTGCCGGCCGTCGCAACCGTCGTTCCCACACATCTTTACGCTCAATCCAGCGCTTCGCTCACGGGCACGGTCCTCGATCCCAATGGCATCCCGCTACCCGGCGCTGCCGTCTCCGTCAGGAACGAAGGCACCGGCGCGGTGCAGAAGATGACCTCCGATGGCCAGGGCAAGTACGCATTTGCCAACCTGCCCGTGGGCAGCTATACCATCCAGGTGGATGCCTCCGGCTTCAACAGCAGCAAACGCTCCGGCGTTCAGATCGCTTCCGGTCAGCCGACCGAGCTTCCCATCACGCTCGATCTTGGCAACGCATCGGAGGAGATCACGGTGGAAGCCAGCGAAGCCAACTCCGTCGCCGCCGCCATGGCGCCCATGGACGCATTGCTGGAGGAGCACTCCGCGCGCACGGAGATCACCCAGGCCTTCATTAACAACTACACCTCGCCTCTGGCCGACTATGGCGAAGCGGTCGAGATGGCCCCCGGCACCTATACCACCAACGGCAACGGCCCCGGCCTCGGCCAATCCAAGACCTACTTCCGCGGATTCCCCGACGGCGACTACGACATCGACTTCGACGGCATTCCCTTTTACGACACCAACACTCCGACACACCACTCCTGGGCCTTCTTCCCAACCCAGTGGATCGGCGGCATCGACTTCGACCGCTCTCCAGGCACCGCGTCCACCATCGGACCCACGCCCTTCGGCGGCTCCATCCACATGCTCTCGCGCGACATCTCGCCAGTGATGAACGTTCGCGGCGGCATCTCCTATGGATCGTGGGGTACTCTGCTGGCGGACGGCCAGCTCGATTCCGGCAACCTCTT
>CAWERM010000266.1:0-8765 GCA_963810995.1 uncultured Acidobacteriaceae bacterium
CTTCTTCTTGCCTGACCTGCTCGACTTTCAGGTTGGTCTTGCTCGGCAACCAGCTCGTCGAGCAGATCGTCCAGCTCCTTGCCGGGATGAACTCCCTGACGCGCCATGCCGGTGTCCACCTCGACGTGGACGTCGATGCCGGAGCCTCGCAGCCAGCCGATCTGCTCCGGGGACCAGACGACCGGGACCAACTTGTAGTTTGCGATTACCTCCACGTCCTCCGGCAGGAAGCCGCACATCACCAGGATTGCAGGCTGGTCCGGTTGCGCCATGCCTGATTCTGCAAGTGCGCGGCGAACCTGGGTTCCCTCGGCAGCAGAGGTGACACCGAGCCAGGGTGCTCCGGCGCGAGCCAGAATAAGCGAACATTGCTCAAGCCCGTGGCCATAAGCATTGGCCTTGACCACTGCCAGCACGGCTGTCTGTGCCCCGATGGCCTGTTGGATGGCGCGTAAGTTAGCCACGAGCCGCTCTTCGGAGATATCAATCCAGCTTGTCATGAACTTGGAGGTGCCATCCCGTGCGAGCCTTAGAACCACTACTTAACCCTTAATGGAGGGCCGATCTCTGACCTCAGCGGCTGAAGCCGCAGAAACAATGCAATATATACAGCATCCATTCGACTTCGCTCAGGACAAGCTCTGAAGCCGTGCCCTTAGCAAGACATGAGCGATGCTTCTGGTTGAAAGCAGTTATTGACCATTATCTCAGTAGCCACCTGTTTCGCTGGGCGCGAGGTTCTCGAAGCGGGTGTAGTCCTTGAGGAAGGCGAGCTTGATGCTACCGGTGGGTCCATTACGCTGTTTGGCGACTATGATCTCGGCCTGACCCTGCACCTCGATGTTGTCTCGGTCGTAGTACTCCTCGCGGTGGATGAAGGCGACCACGTCGGCGTCCTGCTCGATGGAGCCAGACTCGCGCAAATCGCTGAGCAAGGGCTTCTTGTCTCCGGCGCGCTGCTCGCTGCCTCGGGAGAGCTGGCTGAGCGCGAGCACTGGGACGCGCATCTCCTTGGCCAGGGCTTTGAGGCCACGTGAGATGGAGCTGACTTCCTGGGTACGATTCTCGAAGCCCCGCTTGCCGGAGGGGCTGGTGCCGGTCATTAACTGCAGGTAGTCGATGACGATCAGGTCGATCTGGCCCTGCTGCTGCTTCAGGCGGCGGGCCTTGGCGCGCATCTCCGGCAGGGTAATGCCGGGCGTGTCGTCAATGAAGAGGCGGGAGTCCATGAGCCGCTCCAACGCCTTCATCAGCTTGCCGCGGTCCTCGCGCAGCATGGAGCCGGTCTGTAGCTTGCGCGAGCCGACCAGGGCCTCGCTGGCCAACATGCGGCGCAGAAGGCTCTCCTTGCTCATTTCGAGGGAGAAGACGGCGACGACTTTGTTGTCCTGCACGGCGGCGTTCTGCGCGATGTTGATGGCCCAGGCGGTCTTGCCCATCGAAGGTCGCGCCGCAATGATGATGAGTTCCGAGTCCTGCAGGCCGCTGGTCATCTTGTCGAAGTCGCTGTACCGGGTGGCGAGACCAGTGACCTCACGGCCCTGTTCGTAGAGCTTGTCGATGGAGACGAAGCTGCCGGCGACGATCTCTCCGATGCCTGCTAGGCCGCGCTGGATGGCGGAGTCGGCGACATCGGCCAACTGCGCCTCCACGTCTCCAAGTACGGTGATGGCGTCTTCGCTCTGGTCCGCCGCGCGGATGCCGCCGTCGTGAAAGATACCCATCAACTGGCGCAGCAGGCTCTTGTCGCGGACGATCTGAACATAGCTCTCGATGTTGAAGTTGCGTGGGATGCCTTCAGTGAGATATGCGAGATAGGCCGGGCCGCCAATGGAATCCAGCTCGTGACGGCGAGATAGTTCCTCCTGCACCGTGAGGTAATCGATCCCCTGACCCTTGGCCATGAGGTCGACGATGGCTCGGAAGATGCGCTGATGCGAGTCGAGGGAGAAGTCCTCGGCCTTCAGCTTCTCGGTGGCGTCACTGATGGCGATGCCGTCCAGCAGCATCGCGCCAAGGATGGCGACCTCGGTGTGGACGGAGGAAGGAAGACCGTCTGCCGGACTTAATTGGGCCAAGGTTGCCATAAGGGAATTATCTACTGCATGGGGCTGCGCAAAATTGGACAGAACCGTGGAAACCGGGCCGCTGACCGTCGCTTAGTTGTGATTGTTGACAGATGAAAAGTAGGCCAGCAGAAAAGGCCTTATCTCATGGTTGATGGTATAGACATTCATCTGCATATCGTCATACGGCTTGTTTCCGGGTGCGGGATTAAGCCATCCCGTAACTCCAACAAGATGCTGAGGAACTGACCATCTGTTCATATCGACCCCGGAATCCTTGACCAATGTCTTCACTCCTGCGGTGCTCAACTCGCAGTAAACAGCAAACAGTCTTATCGTTTCTTGTTCAGCGGGTGATAAGTTTTTCATCCGCCGTTCGATGGTGTTGATTTTTTCTGTAGCAGAAGGGTCTTGAATAATCTTCTGGCGCTCATCGGCACGCACGTCGAGCCGAATCATGTCTTTGGCAACTGTGTCGAAATCCGTGTTTGAGGACGGTTTCCCGAACATCCCCTCAAGGCGCTCGAAGAGCACTTTGACGTTTGACATTTCGTCAATGTTGAGGCCCATGCGTCCGGAAAATGGCGCAATGAGATTCCCTTTGCGAGTTTTGCCAATGCAGCAAGGAACCATCGTGATGCCGGAAAACCAAGTGCGGCCAGCTTCGAACCAAACCCATTTTTTGTCCAGACCTCGGTCAGTCGCCAGAACCAATACGACCTTCGCAGTCTCCAACGCGGCCAATATCTTCGGCACCCAATCGTCACCTGGGCGAAGATCCTCGGGATCGCTTGAGACAAAGATATTGTTGCCGGGAAACGCTTTCCCTAGATATTGCTTCAGAGAGAGAGCAATTTCTTCATCGACTGACGCATGGCTAATAAATATCGAGCAGGTATCGTTTGGCATTTCCCCTCCGATAGAATTATGCTCCGTCTGATGATGCGCAAAATTGACCCAGACTGTTGGAAACCGGGCCGGCCTTTGGACTGAAGATGGGCCTGAGCAGCGGTTGCTACAAGATTGCTGCCTCCCGGTAAAATGAGCCATGCGCATTGCGGCTATGGTGGTCGGGGTGCTGTTCTGTCTGGGTGCGGTGGTGGACGCATTCCAGACGATCATCCTGCCGCGCCGTCCGACGGGGCGATTGCGCATTACCCGGCTGTTCACCATCATGACCTGGACGCCGTGGGCGGCGCTGGTGCGACGCATCCGCAACCGCAAGCTGCGCGAGACGATGTACAGCATCTATGGGCCGGGCTCGCTGCTGTTTCTTCTGATGGTGTGGGCGCTGCTGTTGGTGACGGGCTTTGGCCTGATGCTGTTTGCGCTGGGCACGCCGTTCGCCGACGCGATGGCCTCGGCGAGCGTGATTGGCCGACTGCGCACGGATTTATATGTGAGTGGAACGACGCTGTTCACGCTGGGGCTGGGCGACGTGGTGCCGCGCAGCTTGGCGGCGCGCGCGTTGATTGTGTGCGAATCGGGCACGGGGCTGGGCTTTGTGGCACTGGTGATTGGGTATGTGCCAGTGCTGTATGGCGCGTTTTCGCGGCGCGAGGTGAGCGTTGCGCTGCTGGACGCGCGGGCAGGATCGCCGCCGACCAGCACGGAGTTGCTGCGCCGCCACGCCTTCGCAGGAGGTCAGGAGGCGCTGGTTGTGCTGCTGATTGAGTGGGAGAGATGGTCTGCCGAGTTGCTGGAATCGCACGTATCGTACCCGATCCTGTGCTACTACCGATCGCAGCATGACAACCAGAGTTGGCTGTCGGCGTTGACCGCAATCCTGGATAGCTGCGCGTTGCTGATCTCGGTGGTGCCGGGCATGGCATCGCGCCAGGCACAGTTGACCTTCGCCATTGCGCGCCATTCTCTGGTGGACCTGGGGCACATCTTCCATCTGGAAGAGTGTGAGGCGAAGTGGCGAACGCATGTGGCTGCGAACCGGCTGACGCCGGCGAACTTCGAACTGCTGTGCGCGGCGATGAAGGAGATGGGGATGAGGCTGTGCGGCGATCCCGAGGCACCCGCTCGGCTCCATGCTCTGCGTGCTCTGTACGAGCCGCACGCGCATGCGCTAGCCGACTATCTTGGGCTGTCGCTGCCGTTGTGGATGCCGGAGCCGCGCGCCAAGGACCAGTGGAAGACGGTGGAAGCGGTGCGCTCGCAGGCCGCGTCGGTGCTGAAGAATACGGTTGTGAGCGACCAGGCCGAGGCGCTGAGGCTCTACTCGGAAGAGCACGGCTAGAAGGTCACGCGAACTTGACGGCATAATCTCTCGGACAGCATTTCTTCGGACTATAATCGGCAGCCACAGCAAGTTGGAGGTTCGTATGTTGAAGTGCAGCCAAGCAGTCGCTATTCTGGCCCTCTTCGCTGCCCGGTGCGCTGCCATTGGACAGGTATCGATGTCCGAGGAGAACGACAAACCCGACAAGCCCATTACAGGTTTGCCGTTTACCGCCGACCAGCGTATCCGCACAGTACAGCACCTAGCCAACGGCATCACCATTACCCATGAGATGAGAGGACACATCTATCGCTCCTCAACGGGTCTCGAGCGCAGTGAAGCCACGCTGGTGTCGACGGACAAGGATAGTAAGCCGCCTGTCACGCTGGCCCCGATCGTCGACCGAAGCCAGCATACTGTGATTATCCTGCATATTCAGTCGAAGTTCGCCACCATCACGCATGTGCCTGCGAACAGGACTGTAACGGTTAGCTTTCTTGCCTTGTCTCAGATTCCTGAACCTCTCCGGCCAGGAAAACGCGAGACGACCGATCTGGGACGGCGCACCTATGAAGGCCTGCAGGTCACCGGCAAGCGCGTGACGAGAACTACCAACTCCGATCAGGCCGGCAATGATGCACCGTTGCAATCCACCAGGGAACAATGGGTCTATCCGCAACTGAATCTGGTTGTCGACGAGATTGAGCGCGATCCCGAGTACGGAGAACGTGAGGTTGAGCTGACCAACATCCGTGAAGAGGAGCCTGATCCTGATCTATTCGAGATCCCGGACGGAACGCAGATGATGGATCAGCCATAGACAATGTCCAGTGACGGGCACGACCGAGTTGGTTGACGGCACATCTCATTTTAGCTAAGATAACTTAGCAGGTTTGGGGTGAGCGATGGTGAAGGCCACGATCTTTGAAGCCAAGACGAACCTCTCCGCGCTGGTGAAGAAGGCGCAGAGTGGCGAGGTTGTGATTATCACCTCTGGGCGGAAGAGGATCCCGGTGGCGACGCTGAACCCTGTGCAGCCGGTTGCGAAGAGGCGTCTGGGATCGATGTTGATCCCCGGCTACGTCCCCACGGATGCCATCTTCGATCCTCTGCCTGAAGAAGAACTCAGGCTATGGAATGGTGAGGGCGATTGAGGGTACTGCTGGACACACACGCACTCCTATGGTCGTATATCGCACCATCCTCCTTGAGTAAGGAAGCCACAAAGATCATAGCGAACGAAAGGAGTGTACTGCTTGTCTCCGTTGTATCGGTGTGGGAGATTGCGACCAAAGTTCGCATTGGAAAACTGCCTGAGGCGACGGCCCTGGAACTCCGGATTCTGGAAGCGCTGCATGAGAATGGCTATACGTTGCTCTCCGTCGATGCCGAGAATGCGCTGTGTGCAGCCCGCCTTGCCGGCGAACACCGCGACCCTTTCGACCGGATGATTGCGGCGCAAGCGCTTGCGCTGGACATTCCTGTGATCAGCAAAGATCCTCGGCTCGACCCATTTGGTGTGCGCCGCATCTGGTAGCAGTACGGCTGTCTACTTGGAGCGCAGCAGCCCGCGCGTGTCCATCCACTGTAGAAGCAGCTCTGGCCAGTGGGCGAGACCACCGTTCTGGCTGAGGCGCAGGCCGAAGCCATGGCCCACGCCTGCGTACTCATGCAGCTCGGCCGAGACTCCGGCCTTTTTCAGTGCGACAAACAACAACGGAAGCTGTTGCGCGATCCCTGGCTGATCGTCTGCGCCGCAGAGCAGGAAGGCGGGCGGAGTGTCTTTGTTGAACGCCGCGTTGATCTCCGGAGTCAGGCCGCCTGGATACATCAGCACCTGAAAGGCGGGCTTGTCGCTGGGGCGATCGAAAGGGTCGGTGGCGGAAGGATTTCCGTCGTCGTAGCGGGTAGCGGCCTTGACCGCCAACTCGCCGCCGGCCGAGAAGCCCATGACACCGACGCGGGCCGGATCGACTCCCCACTCAGCTGAGCGGGCCTTGACCATGCGTATGGCGCGCTGGATATCGTGCATCTCGTCGCCGTCGACGGTATAGGTGGAACCCTGCTCGTGAGCGAGGCGGTACTTGAGCACGAAGGCGGCGACGCCGTGGCCGCTGAGGTACTTGGCGACATCGTAGCCCTCGTCGTCCATGGTCAACTTATAGTGTCCGCCGCCGGGCGCGATGATGATGGCCGCGACGGGCGTGGCATTGGATCCGCGACCACGCACCAGGTACGGCGCAATGGATGGATTGTTGACGGTGGTGACGCTTCGTTCGCCATCGGCATCGGTGGTGACAACCTCGGGCGCAGTCTTGCCCTCGGAGCCGGGTGCGCCATTGGCCCATAGGGGCACCGCGGCATGGGGATTCGCCGGAGGCCGAGGGGGAGTTGCAGCCGGGGCCGGAGCCTGCTGCGCAAATGCAGATGTTGCCAGGCCCAGCGACAAAATCAAACCACAAACCGACTTGAGACCAGACCTATTCATCAATGCACCTCGTTTGCCAAACTATACCGATAGATTGGGATGGTTGAAAAGTAGAACTAAGCGGGATTGTGGGGCACAGTGTGGAGAATGGTGAAAAGGTCGTAATAGGGTTGAAAAGCCGACCTCAGGGGCTAAAGCCCTGGTATTTATTTGCGGCATTTACGGCACGGCTAAAGCCGTGCCCTTAACGAAACCGAGGTTTCCGTTTGTTCGTGGGTTAAACCCCACGCTAATCCTGAAAGACAAGAACAAGGGCAAAAGCAGATTCCTCCACTTCGCTACGGAATGACAAACAAAAATACATCCCACCCATGTTCACCCCACCAGCAAAGCTAGAGGGGACCCCGATTTGTCGCAAAGAATGCGGGATGAATGGGGCACCGAAATTCCCAGGTCTCAGAAGTGAGACCTCGGGCACCCAAATCGAGGCGGTTTATTTCTTGCTGTACTCCTGAAAGAGCTCGGGAAACTGCTCCTTGAGCGCCTTCACCTTGGGAATATCGCAGACCTGAATGTAGGGATTGTCGGGATTCTTCTCGGCGTAGTCCTGGTGGAAATCTTCGGCGTCGTAAAAGGCGTCTAGCGGGACGACCTGGGTGACGATCTTCCTGGGAAAGGCGTGGGCGGCGTCCAGTTGCGCGATATAGGCGGAGGCAATCTTCTGCTGCTCCGGCGAGGTATAAAAGATGACCGAACGGTACGATGTGCCCACGTCCGGGCCCTGCCGGTTGAGTTGCGTGGGGTCATGCACCACCGAGAAAAAGACGCGCAGCAGGGTCCCGTAGCTGATCCGTTTAGGGTCGAAGACCACCTTGACGGACTCGGCGTGGCCGGTGGTTTCGCTGGAGACTGCGCCGTAGTTGGCCGTCTCTTTCGATCCGCCGGAGTAGCCCGCCGTGGTGGCGGTGACGCCCTTGATGCGTTCGAAGGTAGTCTGCACGCCCCAGAAACATCCACCGGCAAAGACGGCAGTCTCGCTGTGGGCAGTGGAATGCTCGTCGACGGTCGGAGAAGGAAGCTTTTGCGTAGTTGTCTGCCCAAAGGCCATCGAACTCACCCCCATCGCCGCCAGGAGCAGCAATCCATGTGCCAAGAAGGCGTTTATTTTTGAAGTTGGATTTGTCATTACACCCTCCGCGCACATCCATAAGATTCCGTGGGAGGGTTACCGGATGCGAAGAGTGGCTAGGCCGTGCGGCGGCGGGCCTGGATTTCGAGGAAGCAGTTGACCAGGGTGACGGCGGCGGGGGTGACACCCTGGATGCGGCTGGCCTGGCCGAGGGTACGGGGACGGACGCGGCCCAGGGTTTCGACCATCTCGCGGGAGAGGCCGCTGCAGGCCGCGTAGTCGAACCAGGGCGGTATGACGCGCTGCTCGTCGCGCTTGAGGCGCTCCATGGACTTGCGCTGCTGCTGGAGATAGCCGGCGTACTTGATCTCGGTCTCGACGGTCTTCATCTCGTTGCGGATCCAGGCTGGAAGGCGGGTTTCGTTTAGCGGTGAGGATTGAAGTCCCGTGAGCCAAGGGGCAAGCTCCGGGTTGGAGTGCACTGCGTTTGCGAGCACCGGCCAGAGCGATTCGATTGTGACTTCGGGACGCTTGAGCATCTGCTCGTATGTCTGAAGGTTGAGGTTGCTGAGGTCGCCGCGCAGGGCTTCCGCGAGGGACGATGGAAGCGCATCAACGTCTACACGGGTTTTGGTAAGAATCTGCTCGAAGGCTGCGGCGCGCGATTGCTTGGCTTGGTAGGCAGCCCACGCTGTATCGTCGATGAGGCCAAGGCGACGGCCATATGGAGTGAGGCGGAGGTCGGCATTGTCGATGCGCAGGTGGAGGCGGAACTCGGCGCGCGAGGTAAACATACGGTAGGGTTCATCGGTCCCCTTGGAGATGAGGTCGTCGATGAGGATTCCGGTGTAGGCTTCGGTGCGGTCTAGGGTGAAGAGCAATACGTAACGATCAGTGGCGGCAAGAACATAA
>CAWERM010000267.1:0-8296 GCA_963810995.1 uncultured Acidobacteriaceae bacterium
CGCCGCAGCCTCGGCCGTATTCAGATCGTTCGCCAAGGCCGCGGTAAACTCACCCGCAGCCTTAGCCGTCGCCGCCGATACCTCCGTATTCGCCGCCGCAGTAAATCCGCCGCGCAGCATCCGCTGATAAAACGTCCGCAGCCGCTCAATCGCATTGGTCGCCGCCGCCAGAGCCTCAAACGTAAAGTTCATCTGGTGGCGATAGGGCACACTCAGCAGCAGGTATCGTATCGCCGACGCCCTGTGCCCCTTCAGCAGCAAGTCGCGCAGGGTATAAAAATTTCCCAGCGACTTCGACATCTTCTTCCCCTCCACCAGTAGGAAGCGCACATGCATCCAGTGCCGGGCGAACGTCTTCCCACTCGCCGACTCCGACTGTGCAATCTCGTTCTCGTGATGCGGAAACATCAGGTCTTCGCCGCCCGCATGCAGGTCGAAGCTCTCGCCCAATATCCCCGTCGCCATCGCCGAGCACTCGATGTGCCAGCCCGGCCGTCCCGCACCCAACACCGTCTGCCAGCTCGGCTCACCCTCCTTCGCCGCCTTCCACAGCGCAAAGTCCCGCACTACTTCCTTTTCGTACTCGTCCGAATCCACCCGCGCGCCGTCTTCCATCCCCTCCAAATCTTTCTTCGACAGCTTCCCGTAATCGGCGTCCTTGGCAATGCGGAAGTACCAACTGCCATCCTCGGCCTGGTACGCGAAGTCCTTCGCAGCCAGTTGCTCGATCAGCGTCACCATCTCCGGAATATGTTCGGTCGCGCGCGGCACATGCTCCGGCCGCTCGATCCCCAGCGCAGCCATATCCTCAAAAAAAGCCTTCTCGAACCGCGCCGTGTACTCCGTGATCCCTTTGCCTACCGCCACCGCGTTGCGGATGATCTTGTCGTCCACGTCCGTCACATTCATCGCGTATTCGACGGCCATCCCCTGCTGGCGCAGGAACCGCCGCAGCACATCCACATGCAGAAACGTCCGGAAGTTGCCAATGTGCCCGTAGTCGTAGATGGTCGGCCCGCAGGCATACATGCGCAGCGCCGGAGCGCCCACCGGCTCTAGCCGCTCCACCTTGCCGCTTAATGTCTTGAAAAGTTCCAACGCCGCCACTCGCGCTCACTCGTCCGCCGCATCCAGGCGCATTCGCGCGGGTGCAGTCTTTCCAATATTCTTATTCTTTGATTCTAGAACGATAGGTTCAGTTGTGAGTCTCTTTGAGGAACTGCTTTGTTATTCGATACTCCGAAGTTAGCCTGAGACGGTCAATCCATGAGTCTTCAGTATGCCCAGAGTTCATCGGCATAGCCAACGGCATGGAGGCCTTCCATATTTGTTTGCCAGTTCGATCGACGACTACGAGACTCAGGTCCCAGTTAACCGAAATATGGATTTCATTTCCGTTTGTCTTTCGACCCTCGCTGGAGATATTTCTGTCGTAGTGAAGTACGAGATCGGCATTCTCTAGTGTCTCTGTCTCACGGAAATTCGAGGTCGACAGGGCAAGATCGATTGCATCATGCGATAAGTTGTTAGCGGCGAATTCTAGATAGATCACTTGAGGACGGGGGGAGGCGGGCTGCGATGGCTGTTGTCCATATGAAAGAGAAGTAATAGAAAGAAACACAAACAGCGGCATTAGGGTTGCCGAGAAATTGGATCGCATAGGAGCCTCTTGTGGTCTCATGATAGCGCAACTAAATCATCCAGAGTTCGGAGATCACCCCAGCCGCAACTGCGGTGTAGCCACCAGCCCCTCCTTGGCAAACTCCCCCGCACAAAACTTCCCCCACGCCGCCGCCGCAATCATCGCCGCGTTGTCGGTCGACATCGCCATCGTCGGGAACTCCACCCTCAGCCCGCGTTGCGCCGCCTCATCCACAAACCGCCGCCTTAGCTCGCTGTTGGCAGACACGCCGCCCGACACCACAATCCCCCGCGCGCCATACGCCTCCGCCGCCGCAAAGGTCTGCCGCATCAGGTTGCCGATCACGGCATATTGAAAGCTTGCAATCAGGTTCAGCGTCTGCCGGTCGAACACCTCCGGCATCTCCCGCAGCGCCTCTGCCGGCCTCAGCGCCGGATTCGTCTTCAGCGCCTCGCCCAGAGCCCGCCGCCTCGCGTCTACACGCTCTCCCATCGCATTCGCCTGCACATAGCGCAGCACAGCCGTCTTAATCCCGCTGAACGAAAAATCAAAGTGCTGCTCGTCCACCGTCATTTTGTTTGTCATTCCGCAGCGAAGCGGAGGAATCTGCTTCTCTTCCACACTGGGAGCCCCATTCATGACAGTTTCACCGTCATGAGTGGGATTCTCATTCCTGGGTTTACGCGCCTTGATCTGCTGAAACCGAAACTCCACCGCCCGCGGATTCCCGCTCTTCGCCAGCGTATCCATCCAAGGCCCGCCGGGATACCCCAGCCCAAGCAGCTTGGCCACCTTGTCGAACGCCTCGCCCGCCGCATCGTCCACCGTCCGCCCCACATTCCGGTACTGCCAAAAAACTGGGTGCCCCACATCTCGAATTTGAGATGTGGGTTCATCTGTGACCTGGGTACACAGGTACAGATGTGTGTGTCCTCCACTCACCACCAGCGCCAGCAGCGGCATCTCCGGATCACCGAAAACGCTCGGGTGCCCCATCCTTCCCGCGTCTTCTGAGGGAAGGGTGGGAGAAACACGGTTCATCTCCAACGGCACCGCCCCCATCAACACGGCCCAGATATGTCCCTCCAGATGGTTCACCGCAATCAGCGGTTTCCCCAATCCCAGCGCCAGCGCCTTGGCATACGTAATCCCCACCAGTAGGGCCCCCGCCAGCCCCGGCCCCTCGGTCACGGCAATCGCGTCCAGCGCGTCGAACGCCACCCCCGCCTCGGTCATTGCCGCCGTCACCACCGGAACAATGTTGCGCAGATGTTCGCGGCTGGCCAGCTCCGGGACCACTCCCCCATACTTCGCGTGCAGCGTCATCTGCGACGCCACCACATTGGCCAGCACCTCGCCGCCCGCGCGCACCACCGCCGCCGCCGTCTCGTCGCACGAGCTCTCAATCCCCAAAATCAGTCCGCCCACCACGCCCGGCCTTCCCTTCGTCTCCATCCATTCATCATAGAGACTGCACAGGCCCACCCACGCGCAGATCTCCCGCGGAGTCGTTGTTGAAGTTCCTCAACCAGAACCTACTCCCTACGGAGTCGCCGTTCCCGGCCGCCTCGTACCACCCGCCGACGCCTGTGCATTCACCGTGATGTGGTGACTCTCCGGATACACCTGCGCCTTCAGCGTCACCTCCACCATGCACTTATCCACGTTGCCTGAACCTGGGCGCTGTAGTAGAACTTCAATCTCGCTCCCAGGCTTCACCCAGCGCGCCTGGTAATAGCCCGTGATCTGCGAGTTGGTCAGGAACCCGTACGCACAGTTGTAACTGAACTCCGCGCCCTGTGGATGCCCTTGTGCCACCAGATCGGAGAGGTTCGCCGTCCCCCATCCATGGTCCTGGGCATCGTCTTCCGTGCGCTGGCCGTCCACCACATGGAAGTGCAACGGATAGTCCAGTTGCGCCTCCTCATAGGCAAAGTCGGGGTCCTGCCAGCGCTTACGCAGGCTATACGACACTCCATGGGTCAAGGCCGCGGTGTTGGCCGCCTCAAAGGGCCGCTTCTTCAGTGCCAGGCGTAGGGTGCAGGTTTGTTCGCGCGGCTGATCCACTCCGGCCTCGGCCATCAATATCTCAAGGCCGTACTGCGAGTCCGTCCAGCGGGCCTGGTACACATCGCGTTCACTCTCATTGGCCACAAACGGCACGTCGCACTCGAATCCATAGTCGAAGCCCAGCGTGGCGTTGGCGCCCAGCAGATTGCCGCTGCCGTATCCATGGTAGACGCCGCCAATGCCTCCAAACTTTGCGGTCAGCAGATGCACGCGCAGCGGAAAACTTGGGTCCGGGGCCTTGATAGGCACGTCCGGCGGCACCGCACCCGCTCGAACCGCCGGTGTCTGTTGCGCATGAAGCGCTTGCGAGGCACAGCAGAGAAGTAAAACGGTGAGTAGGGCAACGCATTTCATGCAGCAGACCTCCATACAGGAATCTCGCGATAAGAATAATCCATCTCCACCCTCCGCACCATGAAGAACGAAGAACTTTGAGTCTAAAGTAGGGAAGTAGAGGCGCAGAATGAATCCACCCAATCCGGCCTATCGCGCCGCCCTCGACATCGCCCGTCGCCTGCGCGACGCAGGCCATCAGGCCTTCTTCGCCGGTGGCTGTGTGCGCGACCTCATGCTCGGCTTCGCGCCCAAGGACTTCGATGTAGCCACCTCCGCCACCCCCGATCAGATCGTCGCACTCTTCCCCAAAACCTTCACCGTAGGCGCGCACTTCGGCGTCGTCCTCGTCTGCGATCAAATCGACGACACCTCTATCACCACCGAGGTCGCCACCTTCCGCTCGGACGGCGCCTACTCCGATGGCCGCCGTCCCGATGCAGTGCGTTACACCACCGATCCCCGCGAAGATGTCCTCCGCCGCGACTTCACCATCAACGGCCTGCTGCTCGACGTGCTCGCCTACGACGGTACCGGCGACCCCGCCTCCGCCACGCTCGACTTCGTCCACGGCCGTGAAGACCTCGCCGCACACGTCATCCGCGCCATCGGCGACCCCGCCCTCCGCTTCGCCGAAGATAAGCTCCGCATGTTGCGCGCAGTCCGCTTCGCTGCTCGTCTCGGCTTCCAGATCGACCCCGCAACCTCCGCAGCCATCCGCCGACACGCCGCCGAGATCGCCCAGGTCAGCGCCGAGCGCATCCGCGACGAACTCACCCGCATCCTCACCGAAGGCGGCGCGAGCCGCGGCTTCGAGCTGCTCTTCGACCTCGGCCTTCTCGCCCAGGTCCTGCCCGAGGTCGCCCGCCTCCGCGGAGTAGCCCAGCCGCCTCAGTTCCACCCCGAGGGAGATGTCTGGACCCACACCATGCTCATGCTCAAAATGGTCGGGGTCGCCCATACCGAAGGGGTGCCCCATCCTTTCGCAGACTCATCGCGAAAGAGCGGGATGCAGGCTCTTGCTGAGACTTCGCCCCCATCAAATCCGGTATCACCAACCCTCGCCTGGGGCGCGCTGCTCCACGACATCGGCAAGCCCGCCACTTACCAGCCCGCCAACCCCGCAATCCCCGGCAGCCGTATTCGTTTCCACGGCCACGTCGAGGCCGGTGTTCGCATAGCCGAGAGCATCCTCGCCCGCCTGCGTTTCTCCAACGACGACAGCACCCAGGTCCTTGCCCTCGTCCGCCACCACATGCGATTCGGCGATGTTCTCCAGATGAAGCAGTCCACCCTCAAGCGTTTCCTCCGTCTGCCCCGCTTCGACGAGCACCTCGCCCTACATCGCCTCGACGCACTCTCCGCCCACGGCGACCTCGCCTGCTACAACTTTTCCCGCGCCCAATTCGAAACCGAGCCCGCCCCCGACCTCCGCCCCGCACCGCTCCTCACCGGCGGCCATCTCATCGCCGCCGGATACAGCCCTTCCCCGCAGTTCAAACCCATGCTTACCCTCGCCGAGGACGCCCAGCTCGAAGGCGCCATTACCACACGCGAGCAGGCCCTCGCCCTGGTCCGTGCAGCCTATCCGCTGCCTTCTCCCAATCCCGCCCCGCGCAAATAGAAGTTGATATTTTTTCAAATCCGACCCAGCAGGATCGTTGAAAGCGCCAACGGCACGCTCTATACCAGCCTAGGCCGTAGGCCTAGGAACAAGACACAAAAAAACCTAAGGGCTGAAAGCCCGCTCTATAGCTGTGAGCTGGATCGAACAGGATCATCCTCCAGAAACTATCGCGGTCCCTCGCCGCTCACCGTTCAAACACCACGTTATGCCGACGCAGCCACCAGCACGCCCCGCTACCCGCCTGCGGAAAGATCGACCGGCTACAGCTAACATCGGACGTGCCGCCCCAGTCGTACTCCTCCTTGCTGTTCTTCAGCGGAAGCACCACAATGCTGCTCACCGTCACCGTGCCCATCCCGCCACCCGTCGCCACCCGCGCCCGCCACACCGCCCAGTCGCACACATACAGCATCACAAGCGCCGCAATCAGCCCTGCCGCCGTAATGCCCAAAATCCGTTTCACGCAGACTTTAACTCTCGTTCTGCACGCAACCAGTCCTGCTGGTCCTGTCCATTCTGTCCGCCACGCTCCTTCCAGTAGCGATATGCCAGTTTCGCGATCGCTTCGCGGGATGGGGTCTTCACGGTCGCTGGTTTGCCAATCGCTGCCGTCGTAGACACGCTCTTCTTGGCTGCCTTCGTCGCCACGCTCTTCGTGGCCGATGCCGCGGTCGTTCGTGGTTTTGCTGGCGCCTTCGCTTTCTTCACTTTCTCTACCATGCATGTCCTCCATCACAACAATGCAGCCCACACTGCGGGGCCATCTTTTACAGAATACTGGATTCTGTCAACTAAGATGCACATTATGAACAAATGGGGGGGATACCTCGCCACCTGTTCCCCGCAGCATCGGGAATATTTCACCATGAATAGGTCAGTTTGCTTCTGCTTTGCAAGGGACGGACTTTAGTCTCCGAGGAATGCTCGGGTGACATCCGATCCACGACCCGATCTCGCCAACCCCAGGCCATTCTCGCCGGACCCGTGCTAGACTCGAAGTCTTCCGCCGTCCGCACTTTGCGTGTCACCGCGTCAACCCAAACGGTGGAAGTTGTCGGGAGGGCTCGTCATGCATCCGGATCTCGTCAAGCTCGTCGCTCTGCAGGAGTTCGACATCGAGGCAAAACGTCTGCGCGACCAGATTGCCGCGTTGCCCAGGCAGGTCGCCGCGCTCGAACTCAAAGCTGCCGCCACCCAAGGCCAGCGCGCCGTCGTCCTCGACCTCATCGTCAAGGAAGAGGCCTTGCGCCGCCGTTTGGAGCCCGACATTACCGACCAGCGTCAAAAGCTCACCCGCACCCTGAAGAAGATCGACGCCGCCACCAGCACCATTCAGGTCACCGCTCTGGAGCATGAGGCCGCCTTCGCCCGTGCCGAGATCAATCGCATGGAAGACTCCGAACTGGAAAGCATGGAGCGCAGCGAACAACTCGACGCCCAGCAGGCCATCGCCGATCAGACTGTCGCCGAACTCGCACTGCAGTTGGACCGCGAACGCATCCGCACCAACGAACTTCTCGCCATCGACCGCGCCGCCCTCGCCGAGGTCGATGCCAAACGCGCCGCCCTGCGCGCCGAGATAGCCCAAAGCCCCACCGGAGATGACTCCCTCGCCACCTATGATCGCATCAGTCGCTCCAAGGGGACCGCCGTCTCCCAGGCCATCAACCAGCAGTGCTCTGCCTGCCGCATGATGGTCCGCCCCCAGCGCTGGAACGACCTCCGCGACAACAGCGCCGGCTCAGAATCCAGCCAGACCATGATGACCTGCGAGAACTGCGGCCACCTGCTCTACTACGATCCCGCCCGCGACGCGCCCCAGCCCAAACCCGTGCGCTCAGAATCCATCGCCGCCCAAATCGTCCGCTCCTCTATCTAAACGCATCTTTATTTGTCATTCCGCAGCGCAGAGGAGAAATCTGCTTATTCCTTTCCGGGTGCCCCATTCATGACGCGGCCTCATCGCGGCATGGGTGGGTGATCGTTCGCAGGTGCGAACGACCCGTATATGTCTTTCAATCTCGAACCTCGCACCTCGAACCTCACCTCGCCATCGCCGATAATAAAACCATGACCACCCCCCTCAAACGCATCTGTGTCGACATGGACGAAGTCATCGCCGACACCGTCGCCGAGCACCTCATCCGCTACAACCGCGACTACGGCGGCAACCTCACCAAGGCCGACCTCCACGGCAAGTGGATCTGGGACGTCGTCGCCATCGACCGCCATCCCCGCCTCGAAGAATATCTCCGCTCCGACGACTTCTTCGCCGACCTCGATGTCATTCCCGACGCGCCCCGCGTCCTCGCCGCCTCCAGCAGCACTTCGAAGTCTTCATCGCCTCCGCCGCCATGGAGGTTCCCACCTCCTTCAACCCCAAGTACCGCTGGCTCGCCCGCCACTTCCCCACCATCCCCGCCACCCACATCGTCTTCTGCGGCGACAAATCCATCCTCCGCGCCGACTACCTCATCGACGACAACCCACGCCAGCTCCGCCGCTTCTCCGGCACCGGAATCCTCTACGACGCGCCCCACAACGCCGCCGTCACCGGTTTCCGCCGCGTCCACAACTGGCTCGAAATCGAGTCCCTCTTCCTCCCCGAAAAATCGCCCTGACCT
>CAWERM010000268.1:0-11144 GCA_963810995.1 uncultured Acidobacteriaceae bacterium
TCAGAGACTGCGACCGAGGTGGAAGCATATAAGGCGCTCAACGCAAATCACCTTGATCAGGCAGAGGCGCTGTTTAAGGAGTTGCTGGACAAGGAGCCGAACAATTCGCGCGCACTCGCCGGCATGGGATATATCCGCATGCAGCAAGGGAACTTTCTGGGCGCAATCAGCTATCTGGAACACGCCAGGCAGGGCAACGCGAACGATAAGGGACTATCCGATGCGCTGGAGACCGCACGGTTCTGGTTTCTGATGAGCGAGGGGCAGGCGGCGCTGAACGACAACGACCTGACCATGGCTGAGAAGCAGTACCGGGCCGCACTGCAACTGCACCCAAGCAGCACGGAGGCATTGACAGCACTGGCCGGGACCCTGGAGAAGGCGCAGCAGCCGGGTGCGGCGGCCACGCTGTACGAGCGCTTGGTGCAGGCCAACCAGGCGTCCGTGGAGGGGTGGCGTGGGCTGTTTCTGGCGGAGGTTGCTGCCGGCAACCCGGCGCTGGCGTTGGCTACCGACCAGCGCATTCCGGCCGCGGTGCATGAACAGTTGATGCGCGATGCAGCGTATACGAGAGGGCTGGCTACCAGCTACACCGCGGTGGGCCGCGACCGCGATGCGCGGAAGACGCTGGAAGCAGCGCTGCAACTGCCGTTCACCGCGGACGCAAAACAGTTGAAGGCGGCGATGCAGGTGCAGTTGGCGGGCATTCTGCAAGCCGCCAACCAACTGGAGCAGGCCGCGACGCTCTACTCGCAGGCGCTGGCGGCTGACGCTGGCAACACCGCGGCGCGGCAAGGGCTGGTGCGCCTGCAGCACGCCATGGGACATGATAAGGAAGCTCTGGCGACGCTGCAGGGAATGCCTCCGTCCAGCTATGCGACGGTGATGCGTGACCCCGGCTTCGAGTCCACCGTGGCTTCCATCTATCAGGCGGAGAAGAAGCTGGACATGGCGCAGGAGCTGCTGGAGAAGGTGGAGGCCGAGCAGACCGCCGCGGGACAGAAGCCATCCGTGGGAGTGGAGATGCAGCTTGCCGGGATCTATGTGGAGCGAGGGAACCCAAGGCTGGCTATTCCGCTCTATCAGAAGATACTGACCGGTGATCCAAGCCGCGTGGACGCGTGGGGCGAGCTGCTGTTTGCGATGCACGCGGCGGGCAGCGACAAGGAGGCGGTGGAGCAGATGCGGCAGATTCCAGCAGCCGCTCTCACCCAACTGGAGAACAATATAAACACCCTACAGACCATGGCCTCGCTGTACCGGGCGGTAGGGCAATCGCAGCAGGCGTTGGTGCTATTGAACCGGGTGCAGCAGTACTACGCGGCACAACATACCGCTGCGCCCGCCGACATCAACATACAGAACGCATGGCTGCTGTACAACAGCGAGGACGATGCGGGCCTCTATCGTCAGTTGATGAACCTGGGCGGACGACCCGACCTGACCGCGGAGCAGATCCGTACGGTGCAGGCGATATGGACGAACTGGGCTGTGCGGCGCGCCAATCAGGCTGCGGCGGCAGGAAACTCGAAGCGGGCGCTGGCCATTCTGAATGCGGCTGCGCGTGCCTTCCCGGACAATCCGGCTGTGCTGAAGACGCTGGCCAATGGATACGCTCATGCGGGAGAGCCGGAGCAGGCGGTCATCATCTACAAGGCGCAAAATATGTCTTCGGCCAGTGTGGAGGATTATGAGGCGGCAGTGGGTGCTGCGTTGGCTGCGGGCGACAACAAGGTGGCCCAGACATGGCTGCACTACGCGATGGCCGCATTCCCCAACGACCCGCGCATTCTGATTCTGGGAGCGCGCTTCGAACAGGCTCACGGAAACACGGCGAAGGCCATCGACGACTACCGAGCGTCGCTGAAGGCCATGCCACCCGAGGAGCCGGGCGCGGAGCTGGCTGCGGAGCTGCGATTGCCCGCGCCGACCGTTGCTTCGCGTCTGCCAAATGCACAGCAGGTGCAGGATTTGTCGATCCTGCTGGCTCCGACGAACGGCGGGAACCTGCCCGGCACACAAATCCAGCCAACTCCGCCCAGCTATGGCTATTACGGGACGCCCTTCGGAACGGCCCCATCGGGGCAGAACAACGTGCCGCATGGCACAGAAGTGCCGAGTGGAGTAGTGCCGCCGTATATGACCAATCCCAATTCCGATGCGCAACCGGATAGCACTGGCCGAGGTAAGCTGAACCAGGGTGGGCCGCAGTCTCGCCTGGACCAGGGTGCAACCAACCTGCCTAGTCAGGCCGAGGTGGAGTTGAGGGTGCGCGATGGGGTCGCGCAGGAGCTTGGCGCATCGTCGCGGGCGAGCGATGTTGCAGCGCAGAGTGGGCATGGGGCCGCATATACCGGTACTGCGATGCCTGCTGCGGTTCCGGTCCGGCTAGGCGAGCGTGCGTCGCATCCGTCCCTGCCCCAGGCCGAGGTGACGGACGTTCTTCCTACCGTTCGCACGCCATCCAACGCACACACTCAGACGGCGCTCCCGTTGCATGCGGAGATTGCAAACGCGCAGGCTGCCGATATTCGCCGTCGCCAGAGTAAGCCCGATACGGCGAGGACAGGGCAGAGCCATCCACCCGAGGACAGAATCACAGGAATGCCGGACGAGGCACAGGCCACGTCGTCGCGACCGGTGGCGCAGAATAAAAACAGCCAGCAGATAGCGCGACCATTCACACCGCCTACGGGCCAGGTCGGCAACATTCCCGACACCGGGGCCCAGCAGTATCCCCAGCCACGCGTCGCACCCGTACAAGCAGCTACGGCGAATCGTTCGCCGCGAACTTCGGCCAACGCATCCAGTCGCGTCGTCACGCGCAGCACGCCTGCACGAACTGCTATAGCAACTCCAGCCAGTCAGCCGGCTTATACGGCTCCCTCCCCAACTGTGGGAGGGAGTACTGCATCAACCGGACCTGAGCCAACTCCGCCCGCTGCCAGCGCTGCACCGGCGAATTGCGCGTGCGCAGGCCAGCCACTGGGCGGACAGCCCTACCCGCTGATTGGGCCGCCGTATCAAGTGTCCCCGTATGGCCAGCTAATGGCGGGAAATCTTCCTCAGCCAGGAGGCGCCTACGAGGAGCAGGCACCCACCCCAATGACCCCGAGGCAGGAGGCGGAGAGTGAACTGGCTTCGCTGGAAGGATCGTACAGCGGCTGGTGGGGCGGTACGGCCATCGGGAGGTATCGCACCGGCACGCCAGGGCTCGACCAACTCACGGATGTGGAGGCGCCGGCCGAGGTCTCCGCCGAGCTTGGCCGGTCGGCACGGCTCACCGCGATCGCGCTGCCAGTTTTTCTCAACTCCGGCACGCTGAACGCCACCGCGTTTACAGGCAGCAATGTTCCCTACCTGGGCACCATGCCCGCCAACAGCGCAAGCCCGCCGGCCCAGCAACTGTCGTACGGGATTGGCGGGGAACTGCAGTTGACCACGAAGAACATTGGTCTGGCCGCGGGCTATACACCGTACAACTTCCTGGTGCAGAACATTACGGGGCACCTGAGTCTGCGATTGTTTGCCGGGCACTTGACGATCTTCGGCGATCGCGACCCGGTGAAAGATACGCAGCTCTCCTATGCCGGACTGCGCGATCCAGAGACCATCACTCCGCTATTTCCGGGCAACACATGGGGCGGCGTCGTCGCCAGTACGGGTGGGGCACGGGTGGATGTGGGCAGCGGCGGGTCGGGCTTCTATCTTTCCGGCGACGGCGGCGTCCTGCACGGATACCATGTGCTGAACAACTCCAAATTCGAGGGATCGATGGGTGCGTACCTGCGCGCGAAGAACTGGCCCACGGTGGGCAGTCTTACGCTTGGCGCGTCGCTGTTCGCCATGCATTACCACTGGGACGAGGTTGGCTTGAGTTACGGCCAGGGCGGATACTTCAGCCCCAACACCTACTTCCTCGCCTCCATGCCGGTTACCTTCAGCGGAGCCTACAAGTCGAACCTTCACTACCTGGTTTCAGGCGCGCTGGGCATGCATACCCTCGACCAGGACTGGGAGTACTACTATCCGCTGGACGCGGGCTTGCAGGCCAATTTGCAAGCTGCCCTGGGATGCAGCGTGGCACAACTCGCCGCGCATACCTGCGCTGAGTATCCAGTGAGCGGAATCACAGGCTTCAACTACAACGTGAACTCCGAGATGAGCTACCGATTCGGCGAACACTGGTATCTGGGCGGCTTTGTCTCCGCCAACAACACCGACAACTACAACACCGTCACTGGCGGCTTCTTCTTCCGCTACGCCATGCATAGGCAGCAGGAGTCGCAGGGCTATCCCACGGGCCTGTTTCCGGTCGACGGCTTCCGGCCGCTGCGAGTTCCGTAGGGCGATTCTCCAGTAGCTAAAACAACAGACGATCAGGATTTAGCCGTTTCGGAGAGCGTGAAGGTCTCTCTGAGCCACGCGCGCATCTCCGTCTGCATGAGCTTGAGCTTGGATTTGGGGGATTCGGCTGTGCCCTGGAAGAAGTGGTCCGCGCCGGTGACCCAGACCATGTGCTTCGGCTCAGGCGCTCGTTGGATCACGGCGGTCAAAAGTTCGCGTGGGCCGAAGTTGTCGTGGTCGCCGCTGATAAAAAGTTTGGGCGCGGAGCATTGCGGCAGAAAGCCGAAGCTATAGTTGCGTCCTACAGCCTGGACCGGAAGGCCTAGCGCGATGAGGCACCGTACGCGCGCATCGCCGCAGCAGGCGCGCAGGCCGACCTGCGCTCCGAAGGAGAATCCGGCGAAGAGGATCGGTCGATGGAACTCCGCATCCAGCCAGTCGAGGGCGGCACGCACATCGTCCTGCTCACCGTGGCCGTGGTCGTGCTCCCCCTGGCTCAATCCGACGCCGCGAAAGTTGAAGCGGAGCACGGGAAGTCCGAATTCCGCGAAGACCTTCATCGCGTGGTAGACAACTTTGTTGTGCATGGTGCCGCCGCCCGACGGATGGGGATGGCAGACCAGCGCGGAGAAGGGTGCGTCGGGATGCCCGGTGTTGAGGAGCGCTTCGAGGCGGCCTGCGGGGCTGCGCAGATAGTCTAGCGAACGAATCTGCGTGGAGGAATGCGATCTGTGGGGGGAGCCGTCATCCTTCTTCCAGTCTAATTGGCGCTATCCGGATTCAACGCGGGAGGCCGACGGGTTATCCTGTAGCTAATGGCAATCGACCCAATCGACCTGACACGCAAGCTGGTCAACATTGAATCCACCTCGTACCACGAGGGTGCGGTTGGCGCATTTCTTGCCGACGCACTCGCCGCGCAGGACTACGCCGTGGAGCGCATGGCGGTGGAGCAGCGCGATCCCGCGCGCAAAGAGGGCGACGACGCGGGCGGACGGTTCAACGTGTACGCGGCGATGCCGGGAGTAACGCCCGACGTGGTGCTCTCGACCCACATGGACACGGTGCCACCGTTCTTCGGATGCACGGAAGATGACGAGTTTTTGTACGGGCGCGGCGCGTGCGACGCCAAGGGAATTATTGCAGCGCAGGCGGCGGCGGCAGAGCGGCTGCGCGAGGCTGGCGTGAAGGTGGGGCTGCTGTTCGTGGTGGGCGAGGAGCGCGACTCTTCCGGTGCAAAGGTGGCCAACCGCAACCCGCGCGGCTCACGTTTCCTGATCAATGGCGAACCGACGGGCAACCACCTAGCGCTGGCCACCAAAGGTGCGCTGCGCGTGGAGCTGCGCGCGCATGGAAAGATGGCGCACTCGGCATATCCGGAGCTGGGCGAGTCTGCGATTGCCAAGCTGGTGGAGGCGCTGCATGATGTGTTGGCGATGGATCTGCCGTTCGAGCCGGCGTTTGGCGAGGCAGGCGCGACGACGGTGAACATTGGGCTGATTTCCGGCGGCTACGCGCCCAACGTGGTTGCGGACAAGGCCGAGGCCCACCTGCTGGTGCGCACCGTGGGGCCGTCGCAGGAGGTGACGGATGCGATCCGGTGCGTGGTGGCGGGACGCGCCGAGGTGAATACCTCGCTCGACCTGGCGTGCGTGAGGATGAGGCGGGTGGGCAAACTGCCGACGATGGTGGCGAAGTTTGCAACGGACATTCCCATGCTGACGGCCTGGGGCGAGCCGTTCCTGCTGGGGCCAGGATCGATCCATGTGGCTCACACGCCGGATGAGCGGATCAGCAAAGAGGAACTGCTGGAGTGCGTGGATCTGTATGTGGCACTGGCGACTCAACTTACAAGTTAGTTGCGCCTCAGAGCGTTACATGTAACAATTAATACATGAAGCCAGAGCGGCGACAGACCGGAACAACGCCCGAAGCGGAAAAGAAGAAGGCTTCCGCAAGAGAGCGTGTGCGCAAGCATCGTGAAGTTCTGCGCGCGCGCGGCCTGCGGCCGATTCAGATATGGATACCCGACACGCGCAAGCCCGGTTTTGCCGAAGAGGCACGCCGCCAGTGCCTCGCACTGCGTGACGATCCGCAGGAGAAGGAAATTATGGATTTCATTGAACATGCAATGGATTATTCCGGATGGGTTTAAACCGGGGCGACATTGCGATTGTGATAGCGCCGGGAGACTACGACAAGCCAAGACCTGCGCTTGTTCTCCAATCCAATGCATTCAAACAGACTGAATCTGTGGTTGTTGCACTCATTACGAGCGATCAGAGACCTGAATCAGTGCTATTTCGCAAGGCCATTCTCCCAACAGATGGGAACGGGCTGCGCCAGCCTTCGGATGTGATGCTCGACAAGCTTGTTTCCTTACCTCGCGTGAAGGTCAGCGGCGCTGTCGGTCATCTAACCAGCACTGAGATGGCGGAGATATCCTCTTCGCTCGCGCTCTTTCTGGGTATGTGACTGAAGCAGTCGCACAAAAGAGACACCCCGTTTTCCTCAGCCTCGAACGCCTAGAATCAACTTATGGCTGCTGAGTTTACCCACCTACATCTTCATACGGACTACTCGCTGCTGGACGGCGCATGCGACGTGGAGAAGCTGATGAAGCACGTCCACGCGCTGGGGCAGACGTTGGTGGCGATGACCGACCATGGCAACATCTTCGGCGCGGTGCATTTTTTCAAGGCGGCGAAGGAGAAGGGGATCAAGCCCATCCTGGGCTGCGAACTGTACATCTGCAAGGAAGAGGACCACCGCGCCGCGCCCGATCCAGATATGAAGTACAACCATCTGCTGGTGCTGGCGGAGAACGAAGAGGGCTATCGCAACCTGGTGCGGCTTACCAGCGAGGCGGCGCTGCATGGCTTCTATCGAAAGCCGCGCATCAGCAAGGAGTATCTGGCGAGTCACTGTGCGGGGTTGATTGGCTTTTCCGCATGTCTCGCGGGCGAGGTTGCGCAGCACATCATGGAAGGCCACACAGAGCTGGCCAAGACGGCTGCAGGGCAGTACCAGGAGATATTTGGGCGGGGCAATTTTTTTCTGGAGATTCAGGACCACCAGCTAGGCCCGGACAAGAAGGTGTGCGATGCGATGTTCCAGCTGGAAAAAGACCTGGACATTCCGCTGATCGCAACCAACGACAGCCACTATATTGGCGCGGACGACAGCCGGGCACACGAGATACTGCTGTGCGTGCAGACGGCGGGGTCGATGAACGATCCCAAGCGCTTCAAGTTCGACAGCAACGAGTTCTACATCAAGAGTGCGGAGGAGATGGCGCGGCTGTTTGCCCATGCGCCGCATGTGGTCAGCGGGACGATGCAATTCCCCGAGCGCTGCAACCTGAAGCTCTCGAAGGTGGACGATCCATTTCCGGAGTTTCCCGTACCCGAGGGCGAGACGCTGGATAGCTACTTCGCGCAGGTATGCCGCAAAGGGTTGGAGAAGAGGCAGGCCACATCGATTGAGCATCTGCGGGCAAGCGGACGATTGAAGAAGACGATTCCTGAATATCAGGCGCGGTTGGAGCGTGAGATAACCTGCATTCAGCAGATGAAGTTTCCAGGCTATTTCATGATTGTATGGGACTTTATCCGTTACGCTCGCGAACATTCGATTCCTGTGGGGCCGGGGCGTGGATCGGCCGCCGGATCGCTGGTGGCGTTCTGCATGGAGATCACCGACATCGACCCGCTACAGCACGAGCTGCTGTTCGAGCGCTTCCTGAACCCGGAACGTGTGAATATGCCGGACATCGATATTGACTTCTGCATGAACCGTCGTGAAGAGGTGATCAAGTACGTCAGGGGCAAGTACGGAGAAGACCAGGTGGCGCAGATCATCACCTTCAACACCATGGCCGCGAAGGCGGCGATCAAGGACGTTGGCCGCGCGCTGGACATGCCATACGGCGAGGTGGACCGGATAGCCAAGCTGATTCCGGCAACGATTGGAATCACCATCGACCATGCGCTGAAAGATTCGCCACCGCTGGCCACGGCTTACGAGGGCGATCCAAGGATTCGCGAGCTGATCGACACCGCCATGCGGCTGGAGGGCTTGGTGCGCGGTGCGGGAGTTCATGCGGCGGGCGTAGTGATTGCGCCCAAGCCGCTGACCGAGCTGGTTCCGGTGACGCGCACCAAGGACGAGGCCATTGTGACGGCGTACGACATGAAGTCGATCGAGGAGATGGGCCTGCTGAAGATGGACTTCCTGGGGCTGACCACTCTGACCGTGATCGACGATGCGTTGAAGCTGATCCGGACGACCAAGGGCATTCAGCTTGACCTGGCTACTATTGCGCTGGACGATCCGACGACCTACGAGCATGTGTTCCACCGCGCGCTCACCTCCGGCATCTTTCAGTTTGAATCGAGCGGCATGCGCGACGTACTGCGCCGCTACAAGCCCAACAGCGTTGAAGACCTGACGGCCTTGAACGCGCTCTATCGCCCCGGCCCCATAGCAATGATCGACGACTTCATCGAGCGCAAATGCGGACGCCGCGCGGTGGAGTACGACCTGCCGGAGATGGAGACCATACTGCGCGAGACGCTGGGCGTGATGGTCTATCAGGAACAGGTGATGCAGATCGCCAATGTGGTGGCGGGCTACTCGCTGGGCGAAGCCGACCTGCTGCGCCGCGCCATGGGCAAGAAAGACGAGAAAGAGATGCATAAGCAGCGCGCGCGCTTTATGACCGGAGCGGCTGCCAATCATCATCCCAAGGAGATTGCGGGCAAGATTTTCGACCTGATGGCCCAGTTCGCGGGATATGGCTTCAACAAGTCACACGCGGCGGCCTACGCGCTGCTGGCGTATCACACGGCGTGGCTCAAGACGCACTATCCGGTGGAGTTTATGGCCGCGCTGCTGACGAGCGAGACATCGAAGCCGGAGAATGTAGTGAAGTACATCTCAGAGTGCCGCGAGATGAATATCCCTGTGGTGCCGCCAAGCGTGCAGGTGTCGGACGCGAACTTTACGCCAGTGAAGACGGAGGCGGGCGAGGCGATCGGTTTTGGGCTGGCGGCGATCAAGAACGTGGGACACAACGCGATTGTGTCGATCCTGGGCGCGCGCGAGGCACTGCGCAAGGAGGGAAGGCAGGGCTTCAGCAGCCTGTGGGAGTTCTGCGACAAGGTGGACCTGCGGCTGCTGAACAAGCGTGTGCTGGAATCGCTGATTAAGGCGGGCGCGATGGACGCGTTTGGGCCGCGCGGACAGGTGACCGCGGCGCTGGACAAGGCGATCGAGCGCGCGCAGAAGTCGCAGAAGGACGCGGCTGCGGGACAGAGCGGATTGTTTGGAAGCATCTTCGATGCCGGCGACGCGCCCGCCGCAAAGCACGATGCCGAAGCGCTGCCGCCCGCGCCGGACTGGGACGAACATACGCGCCTGCAGTATGAAAAGGAGGTACTCGGATTCTTTGTGTCTGGCCATCCGCTGGACAAATACCGGGAGAAGTTGCGCAACCTGAACGTGGTGGATACGGCAACGGCCATCGAGATGAAGCCGGAGCCGCAGAACTTCCGGCGCGGACAGAGTGAGCAACAGAATGAGATACAGATCGCCGGGGTCATCAGTGGACTGAAGGTGGCGAAGTCGAAACGCGGCGAGATGTACGCGCAGGCCACACTGGAAGACAGCGCGGGAAAGATCGAACTGATCGCATTTTCGACTGCGTACCAGAAGCTGGCGGAGAAACTGAAGATCGACGTGCCGGTGCTGGTGCGCGGCGTGCTGCGCGGCGAAGAGGACTCCGCGCCAAAGCTGGCTATCAGCAATATTCAGGCGCTGGAGGATGTGGTGGTGAAGCTGCCGGAGTCATTGCGGATTAAGGTTCCGCTGCGCAATGATGACGCCGCGCTGTTGGAAAAATTGCAGGCTATTTTTATGGCTGCACCGGGGCCGGGCAAGCTGCTGCTGGACCTAGAAGAGGCGGGCGAGTTTCGTGCCGTGCTGGAGCCGCGCGACGTAAGCGTAGCTGCCGACCGCTTGTTTATTGACCGCGTGGAAGAGCTGGTAGGGCGAGGTGCGGTGAGGGTGATCGACTAATTGCCTCCAAAGGCTACGTTGATGGTGATAGTCGTTTCTACCTCCACTGGCAAACCGTGTAGCAAGTACGGCTTGTACTTCCACATCCTCACCGCGTCCAATGTAGCCGGGACGATCTTGGGCGAACCTGAAATCACGGAGAGATCTTCAATGTCTCCCTGTTTAGAGATGAGAGCGTGCAGGATAATCGTGCCTGAAACATGGTCGTCCTTCGTGATTGGCGGATAGATTGGCTGGGGCTGAGAAATAGCCAGGCTCGCAATTGTGCCCGATGAAACGCGGATGTGTCCGGAAGGAGAAGCGTCACCTGCCGCGGCCACACTCCACGCTCCTGCCATGTCGCTTTTCTTGTTGATGGGCGGTGGAACCATGCTGATGGTTGCGGGAGCATTGCGGTCGACGGTGAGGATGCCGTTGACTTCATGCAATTCAGTGACGTGCAGGGCTGAGCGGCGCGCCCAGCCGGGAGGGTGGCCCTGCGCGTCGGCGCCGCCCTGCTGGGTGAAGTAGAAGAGCCAGGCGCGGCCGCTACCATCGACCACCACGTCGGCATGATTGCCCATGGCGCGGTCGGTGGGCCGGGTGCCGGGTTCGCTGAGCAAGTTGTGCGGCTGCTGTTGCCAGGTGGTGAGATCGCTGGAACGGAAGACGGCGAGGCCAGCGTGGGGATCGTTGATCAACCAGTACGAGCCGCGCCACTGGAAGACGACGGGACCTTC
>CAWERM010000269.1:0-5833 GCA_963810995.1 uncultured Acidobacteriaceae bacterium
GATGAATTGCTTAATGAGAGCGCTCCGCCGAAGAGGTTGTGAGTGAGCACGAGCGGGTTGAGAAGGATCCGTTCGACGAGATTGACTTTGGCAGCTATTTTCAGGATTATCTGGACCCAGGATTCCGCACTGCTTCTAGCTTTGAGGAGTACGACCTACCCTCGTTCGAGAACTTTCTGTCGCAACCCAGTACTTTGAGTGACCATCTGGAATGGCAGTTGGGTTCGATGAATCTGCCCGAAGGGGTCCGAATGGCCGCGGACCTGGTAGTGGGCAATCTGAATGAGGATGGATATCTGACGGCCAGCGACGAGGAACTGGTGCAGGCGCTGATCGAGGCGCGTGTGCCTGAGCGCACTGAGCCGATCCCATTCGAGCGCGGAATAAAAACGCGAACCGCCTGGCAGGCACACCAGCCGGCAATGAATACGGAGTTGGACGCAGCAGCTTCCGATCCGGATTCAAACCGGAACGGTGCGGACCGCCTGGTCGAGGCTGCACTGGCGACGGTTGCGGAAGCGCGTGCGATTGTCAATAATCTCGATCCGCTGGGGGTGGGTGCGCGCGATCTGCGCGAATGTCTTCTGATCCAGATTGCCGCGCAACGCCATGAGGCGCAGATGGCGATGGGGCGCGCTCAGTCGGCAACGGCAGAGAGCCGCGACGACCTGCCGCACCAGCTTGCGGAGGATGAGGCGGAGACGGAGAACGGAAACAGAGAGACAGCACAGCCCGCCCATCTTTATGGGTTGAGTGCGCTGAATGGCGCGGCTTCTCGCAAGGAACAGGCGGGCGATAACTCGCAGCACAAGGAGCAGAAACGCGAGGGCCTGCCGCACAGCGGAAGTGATGGCGACGTCTTCGAGATTGCAGAACACATTGTTGCCAACCACCTGGCGTTGCTACAGAAGAAGGACATGCGCGAGTTGACGCGCAGTTGCGGCAAGGGCGTGGAGGAGGTGCAGGCTGCGGTCGATTTCATCCGTACCCTCGACCCCCGTCCCGGCCAGCGCTTTAACGTAAGCGAGACCAGGTTGATCGAGCCGGATGTTGCCTTCGTCAAGCGAGACGGAGAGTATGTGGTGGTGATGAACGAGGAGGACATGCCGACGCTCCGCCTGAGCCGTGCCTACCGCAGGATGCTGCGCGAGAAGACGACAGAGAAAGATGTGCGCGAGTACGTCAAAGAGCGTTACCGGTCTGCCATTCAGTTGCTGCGCAACATCGAACAGCGCAAGAACACGATCCTGCGCACCTGCGAGGTGATTGTACGCCGTCAGGCGGAGTTCCTGGAGCGTGGCGAGCAAGGCCTGAAGCCGATGATGATCAAGGAGGTGGCCGAGGAGATCGGCGTCCATCCCTCCACCGTGAGCAGGGCAGTGGCCAGCAAGTACGTGCATACCTCGCAGGGAGTATACGAGCTGCGATACTTCTTCACCGAAGGAGTCAATGGGCCGGAGGGCGGCGACCTGCCTCTGGTGCTGCTGAAGCGCCGAGTGAAGAAGTTGATTGAAGACGAAGACCCGCGAAAACCTCTGACCGACGACCAGATCGCGGCGGAGCTACAGCGGCAGGGCATCCGTGTGACCCGCAGGACAGTGGCGAAGTATCGCGAAGACATGCAGATTCCCAGTACCCATCAGAGACGGGTACGCTGAACCGGAGAGATAACCATTCGGTATGAAAGGAGGCGAAACGGTTGCTGTGGGCCAGACGCAGCGCAATATATGGCGAGACCTGTGTGGTGTGAGAGGCATCCAACCATGATGATCGGAACTCGGACGAGGTGAGCCAATGGTGATCGAGTATACGGGAAGACAGATGGTGGTTACACAAAAGTACAAGGACCTGACCGCGGCAGGGCTGAAACGAGTTAAGAAGATTGTAGGCGAAGGGGCCAGCGCAAAGGTGATCCTGACCGTTGATAAGCATCGCAAGATCGCCGACGTCACGGTCAGTGTGGGCAGTCAGAGCATGGTATCCAACTGTGAGTCGGCGGAGATGACGACGGCGCTGCGCGATGCGCTGGCCAAGCTGGAGCAAATGGCAATCCGTCAGAAGCAGAAGATCTCCACAATTAAGCGGCATCCGCGAACGGGCGAAATGACGGCGGCAGACGTAGAGGTTCTGGGGACTTTCGCAATAGCAGAAGAGGGCTGATTGATCGCGACAAACAGCAGGCTTGTGGATAAATTCCACGAATGTTGCGTCCCTATGCGCGACGCGGAGGCTTTATCCTGCCGCCGAACAACAATGATCCATAGTTTTCCTCTTCCTTTCTAAACGGTTGTGCTGTGTGGCCGATAGGGCATACAGGAGACCGCGTATGAGCGCCGCCAACCAATTGAATGGGTCCGCCCAGACCCTGAGGGTGGCTTGTTCACACCAGCCTTTTCCCACAACGGAGTGTTTGCCTGCGACTTCTTCCAATCAATCCAGCTCGAGTGACAGCCTGTATCCTTGGCTGGAAGCTCTGCCTTTGATGGCCTTCCTCGAGCATGGCGATGAGATTGTGCCGGCCAACGATATGGCAAGGCAGGCAATCGGCAGCCGCGAGAGTGTGAAAACGGGCGAGGTATTGCTTGGCGCCTATTCTTTGGCCAACGGCGCGCACCGTCAGCGCTTCGATTGTCTGTTCTCTCCCCAGGCAGGTGCCGCCAGGATAGTCTCGGGGGTAGTCCAGGCCTACGAGGCTGCCGGCGAAGGTGCCCGGCTGGTTCTGCTGATGGAACCCCTGGAAGTCGGCACGGACAGAGTTGCCGGGGACTGTATCCAGCAAAGATGCACTTTTTTGCAGGAGATATTCGATACCGCGTCCGAGGCCATGGTGATTGTTCAGAAGGGCCGCATTCTGCGCGCCAATCGCGAGTTTGTACGCATCTTCGGATACCCCATCGAGGACTGCTTGGGACGAACGCTGTTCGATCTGATCGTTCCGGAAGGCCGTATGCATGAGACCGAGATGCTGATGCACACGGTTGAGGCTGAGGGCCGTGCCTCGATGGAGACTGTGCGCCATACCAGCACGGGCGAGGTTTTGGATGTGTGCCTGGCGGTGACTCAGATACGGCTTGGGGTGGGCAGCAGCGGCCACCTGGTGAGCTATCGCGACATTCGCCATGAAAAGCGGTTACATGCCAAGCTGCAACATACGGCGTTGCACGATCCATTGACTGGACTCGCCAACCGGGTGCTGTTTTTGGATAGGCTGACCCAGACTATGGCGCGGCTACGGCGCAGGCCGGACCGAAACTTCGCAGTGGTATTCCTCGATCTCGACCGCTTCAAGCAAATCAACGACACCTGGGGCCATGCGGCGGGAGACAGGCTTTTGCTCACGGTAGCCGCACGGCTGCGCTCCTGTTTGCGGCCGCAAGACACGGTTGCTCGCTTTGCGGGGACGAATTTGCGCTTGTGCTCGACGAGGCCGGACGCATCGAAGACATCGATTCCCTTACGCGACGCATCCAGAACGATTTGCAGCGGCCGGTGGACATTGGCGGCGGTGAGGTTTCCGTCTCGGCCAGCATGGGCATTGTGCTTGGCTCAACGGCATACAGTCACATCGAAGACATTCTGCGGGATGCAGATGCCGCCATGTACCGTGCCAAGGGCATGGGCCGGGCACGCCATGAATTCTTCGCGGCAGACGCGTCCCCAACGCCGCTGGTGACCATCTCCCCCACCAAGAGGTCTCTGTCCGACGTGGCCTGAGTCAACATGAAGCGCTGTTTAACTCGTCGGGGTGCTAGGATTTCAGCATGACCGCGAAGCGCGTTCCCAAGATCGGGAAACCAGCTACAAGCGGCCAGCCACATGGAAGGGGGCGAGCTGGTGATCCTGACCGGCATGTCCGGCTCGGGCAAACTCTGCGTTGAAGGCGTTCGAGGACCTGGGCTACTACTCGGTGGACAACCTGCCGCTGGAGCTGGTTCCTCGCTTCGCCGATCTGGTGCGCCAATCGGCCGAGATCCAGCGCGCGGCCTGGTAGTGGATGTGCGCGAGGGCATCGGCTGGAACGGTTCCCGGCGATCCTGAAGCAGGTGCGTAAGGTACTGCCGACGCGCGTGGTCTTCCTGGAGGCCAGCGAAGACGCTCTGGGCCGTTCTCCGAGACGCGGCGGCCGCACCCCATGGGCCGCGACGATACGGTGATGCATGGCATTCGCGCGGAACGCAAGCGGCTGGACCCCGTGCGCAATGTCGCCGACATCGGCGTTGGATACCACCAAGTTCAACGTCATGAGCTGCGCGGACACATCAAGCGCAGTTTGAGCGTGCGCGGGTGATCGCGGCCATAGCCATCTCGTTGTACAGCTTCGGGTTCAAAAACGGCCTGCCCGGCGAATCCGACCTGGTCTTCGACGTGCGCTTTCTGCCTCGTAACCCTGACTTCGTGGTCGAGCTTGGTGTAGCTCACCTGTGTCATGGTCAAGAGTGGTGGAAAGTCCAGGGCCTCCCTACTGGACTTGCAGGAGGAGATGGTTCAAGACTCTTGTTGCATGACACTGAGGAGGAGAAGTCATCTCAGCGTGCCTTTGCACATGTACTGTGGACAGGAGCATTTGCTTGGTGTTCATCTGCATAAAGAGATTGAAGAAGCATTTTGGCAGCTGGCTGGGATGTCAACTCAGCATGGTGAAGATTGCACACTGCACATCCAGTGGTCCTGAGCCATGGCTTCATTTCTGGAACCCATAGAACTGCGTGGAGTGCTCCTGGTGAGGGCAAGAGCACCGGACCTGGCCCACTTAGGTGTGTGTGTGTGTGTGTGTGCATGCATGTCTGTGGGCCACAGACTCACACTCTGTCGGTGTCTGTGGCACCATGGGGTGGTGGTGTGACTGCTGGCTTGTGATTATATTTATCAAGCCCATCTCTCAGTTATCTTTGCCCTGGCAGAAAACAGGGCAGCCTACTTCTGTTTTGAACATTTCAAGGTGGATCGATGGAGCCAAGATAGTTACAGAGACATCAAACCCCGCCATCCTTGACGGTATGCCCTGCTGAGAAGCCCTGACCCTGGAAACAGGAGAAGAAGTGGTGCAGATGTCGGCGGCGCCGAACTGAAGTCGCGCCTGTCCTTGGCGCTAGAGGTCAGCCAGCTCGACGACCGCAGTTCGTCACGTTGCTGTGCAGGGTTCGGAAGGCGTGTCGCCGAGGAACGGCGGCATCTGTTGCCGCTGATTCTGGCCTGGTCATCCGAGGAGAAGGGCAGGCCGGACGCTTCGAGGCCGCCTGGAAGCCCATGGTCCTACGGCCCGGCGTCGATAGGGCTGAGTTGTGGATGCCTCATTGTTGAAGGCGCATGCAGCCTGGCTCTCATTTTGCCCACGGTGCTGGGCTCGTTGAAGAGGCGTGGGCGTAGGCGGAAATCCGCGCCGCCGCGCCTGCTCCTGCTGATCGCCGGTGGCGCTGGCGCATTTGCAGGTCGCGGCGTCTGGAGATACGCTCGCCGGCCGCCGGAACGGTCCTCCGCACAATCGGTGCCACGGTCGAAGGCAGCGCGCCAGTCATCCTTGTCGCTGAAGCGACGATCAAAGGGCGCGCATCTGACGGTCTCGTCCACTTGTAGACCAACTTCGGCTCAGTAGGCGTCTTGATACAGCGTGCTCGCGCTCACCTCCCACTGACTGGCATGCGTGCGGCTGGCCGGGAATAAAGTCTAACAATCAGTGTACTCAACGACAGGAGCGCACCATGCTTTCGGGCTGCACGATCGATATCGGAGAAGTCATAGCACAGCGGCGAGGTGCTGCATGCGGCGTCGGGGTCAACTCCGGCGCTGCAAGGATACCGCACGGGAGATCAGGCTTTCACCTGCGGTCTTCATC
>CAWERM010000270.1:0-9603 GCA_963810995.1 uncultured Acidobacteriaceae bacterium
GAATGTATTGCTCATGGTGATCACCGATCCTTTCCATCCGGGAGACGTGCTGTGCAGCTTCTGCGGGACCTACAACAAAAACACACCCGACTTCCGCACCAAGTGCGGCGACCGGGTGGGCCTGCAGTTGAAGTACGACCAGCAGGAGTGCGAAGAGCGGGGCATGACGTTCTCCGCGCCGTTGAAGGTGACGGTGCGCCTGACCATCTACGACAAGGACCCGGAGACCGGCAACAAGACCATGCGCGACATCAAGGAGCAGGAAGTCTTCTTCGGCGACATTCCGCTGATGACGCCAACGGCACTTTTATCGTCAACGGCACCGAGCGCGTCATCGTGTAGCCAATTGCACCGTTCGCCCGGCGTTTTCTTCGAGACGGCCAACAACCGCACCTACTTCCTGGGCAAGATCATCCCTTACCGCGGCAGTTGGGTGGAGTTCGAGTACGACCAGAAGAACACGCTGTATGTGCGCATCGACCGCAAGCGCAAGTTCCTCGGAACCATCTTCCTGCGCGCTCTCGGACTGCGCACCGACGAAGAGATCCTGAAGACCTTCTACACCGTGGACACCATTCAGGTGAAGGACGGCAAGCTGTTCTGGAAGGTGGCGCCCGAGTCGCAGGCGACCAACCTGCTAGGCACGCGTCCCGCGGTTGCCATCACGGCCAAGGGCGAGGAGCTTGCTCCGGCCACGCGCAAGATAACGCCCCATACATTGAAGTCGCTGCGCTCCCACAAGATCGACTCGGTGGAGGTAGAGACAGGCGAGTTCGACGGCGCCATGACGGCTTCGGATGTGGTGGACATGACCACCGGCGAGCTGTTGTACGAGGCCAACCAGGAGTTGACCGCCGACAAGCTGCACAAGATTCTGCAGGCGGGAGTGCCCTCCATCGAGGTCTTCTTCCCGGAGCGCGACGACGTGGGCAACATCATCACCAACACTCTGCGCCGCGACTCGGTGCGCAAGCCGGAAGAGGCGCTGATCGAGATCTACCGCAAGCTGCGCCCCGGCGATCCGCCTACACTGGACACTGCCAGTGCGCTCTTCGAGGGCATGTTCTTCGACCAGCGCAAGTACGACTTCTCGCGCGTGGGCCGGCTCAAGTTCAACATCAAGCTCTACGAAAACCAGGACGCCACTGGGCTGGACAAGCGCACCCTGACGCCGGAGGACTTCTACGGGACCATCCGTTACCTGCTGAAGCTGCGCAAGAACATCGGCATTGTGGACGACATCGACCACCTGGGCAACCGCCGTGTGCGTGCCGTGGGTGAACTGATGGAGAACCAGTTCCGCATCGGACTGGTGCGCATGGAACGCGCCATCAAGGAGAAGATGAGCGTCTATCAGGAGATGTCCACGGCCATGCCGCACGACCTGATCAACGCCAAGCCAGTGATGGCGGCCATCCGCGAGTTTTTCGGCTCCAGCCAGCTCTCGCAGTTCATGGACCAGACCAACCCGCTCTCGGAGATCACCCACAAGCGGCGCCTGTCGGCCCTCGGGCCAGGCGGGTTGTCCAGGGAGCGCGCGGGCTTCGAGGTGCGCGACGTACATCCCACACACTACGGGCGCATCTGCCCCATCGAGACGCCGGAAGGTCCCAACATCGGCCTCATCTCGTCGCTCAGCTGCTTTGCGCGCATTAACGAATATGGCTTCATCGAGTCGCCCTACCGCCGGGTCAAGGACGGCAAGGTGCTCGACTTCTTCACCGTCGTCAACGCCGGTGAAAGCACCCTGCGCCAGGGCGATCACATCGAGTCCAACGAGGCGCGCAAGCTGAACGATCGTCTGCGCAAGGAGAAGAAGCGCGCGGTAGAGGTCGAGCCCTACAGCTTCTACCTCTCGGCCTGGGAGGAAGACCGCCATACCATCGCGCAGGCCAACATCGAACTGGACGATAAGGGAAGCATCGTGCAGAACGTCGTGGACGCGCGACGCCAGGGCAACTTCGTACTGGTGAACAAGGCCGACGTGGACTACGTGGACGTGAGCCCCAAGCAGTTGGTCTCTGTTGCGGCTTCCCTCGTCCCGTTCCTGGAGCATGACGACGCCAACCGAGCTCTGATGGGCGCCAACATGCAGCGCCAGTCCGTGCCTCTGTTGGTCAGCGAAGCTCCTTTCGTCGGCACCGGCATGGAGGGCGTCACCGCGCGCGACTCCGGCGCCGTCATCCTGGCCAAGCGCAACGGCATCGTCGATTCGGTGGACTCGGAGCGCATCATCGTGCGCGTCGAAGGCGAGCACCACCCCACCCAGCTCTCGCGCGAGGTCGGATCGGACATCTATCAGCTCACCAAGTTCAAGCGCTCCAACCAGAACACCTGCATCAATCAGAAGCCCATCGTTCGCCAGGGCGACCGCGTGGTCAAGGGGCAGGTCATCGCCGACGGGCCATGCACGGAGCAGGGCGAACTAGGCCTCGGCCGCAACGTGTTGGTCGCCTTCATGCCATGGCGCGGATACAACTTTGAGGACGCAATCCTGATCAGCGAAAAACTGGTGAAGGACGACTACTACACCTCCATCCACATCGAGGAGTTCGAGATTGAGGCGCGCGACACCAAGCTGGGGCCGGAGGAGATTACGCGCGACATCCCCAACGTCAGCGAGCACGCACTGCGCGACCTGGACGAGTCGGGCATCATCCGCATCGGCGCCACGGTTGGCCACAACGACATTCTGGTGGGCAAGGTGACTCCCAAGGGCGAGACCCAGCTTACCCCGGAAGAGAAGCTGCTGCGCGCCATTTTCGGCGAGAAGGCGGGCGACGTGCGCGACGCATCGCTCACCTGCCCTCCGGGCATCGAGGGCACCATCGTCGACGTGCGCATCTTCAGCCGCAAGGGACAGGAGAAGGACGACCGCGCCAAGCAGATCGAGCAGGAACAGATCGAGAAGCTAGAGCGCAACCTGGCCGACGAAATCCGCATTCTTACCGACGAGCGACTGAAACGGCTGGAAGGAATTCTTGGGGCGAAGGAGGTGCTCAGCGACCTGCACGACGAGCGCACTAACAAGAAGCTGCTCTCCAAGGGCGACATCCTGGACCGCGACACCATTGAGCTAATCAGCACGCGCAACCTGAAACGCATTCGTTACGCGGACAAGGACCCGCGCGTCAACGAGCAGATCGACGAGATCGAAGAGATGACCTCGCGCCAGATCGACGTGCTGCGCAAGATCACCAACGACAGGATCGGCAAGATGCAGAAGGGCGACGAGCTTTCACCGGGCGTCATCAAGATGGTGAAGGTGTACATCGCCATGAAGCGCAAGCTGTCGGTGGGCGATAAGATGGCCGGACGACACGGCAACAAGGGCGTCATCGCGCGGATCCTGCCCGAGGAGGACATGCCGTACCTGCCCGACGGCACTCCGGTGGAGATTGTATTGAACCCGCTGGGCGTGCCTTCGCGTATGAACGTCGGACAGATTCTGGAGACGCACCTGGGCTGGGCGGCGCACGAACTGGGCAAGCAGATTGCAGAGGCTGCCGCGGAGATGAAGTCGGCTAGCGAGGTGCGCGAGCTGCTGAAGGCGCGCTTTGCAGGCACAGCGGCTCTCACCCAGCTTCTGGATCTGGACGACGCGCAGATCATCCGCGCCGCAGCCGGCATGAGGCGTGGCATCTGGTTCGGAACCGCGGTATTCGACGGAGCGCGCGAGACCGAGATCAAGGCGCTGCTCAAGGCTGCCGGTCTGCCCAGTTCGGGCAAGACGCAGCTGTACGACGGCATGGTCGGCGAGCCCTTCGAGCAGCCCGCCACCGTGGGCTACATCTACATGCTCAAGCTCTCCCATCTGGTGGACGACAAGATCCATGCGCGTTCCATCGGGCCGTACAGCTTGATTACCCAACAGCCGCTGGGCGGCAAGGCGCAGTTCGGCGGACAGCGCTTCGGCGAGATGGAGGTGTGGGCGCTGGAGGCATACGGCGCGGCCTACATCCTGCAAGAACTGCTCACTGCCAAATCCGACGATGTCTACGGCCGCACCAAGATCTACGAGGCCATTGTCAAAGGCGAGGCCGCCATTGAACCCGGCGTGCCCGAATCGTTCAACGTTCTCATCCGCGAGTTGCAGTCGCTGTGCCTGGACGTCGAGCTGATCAAGCTCGTCGACCAGAAGAAGGTACCGCTGCCGTCGACTCGCTTTAGCCGACTAGAAAAGCAGCCTCTAGCCGTTAGCTCTTAGCTCAAGAACTGACGGCGGAAGGTGGAACAGAGGAGCTTAGATCGAAGTACAAGCCAGGCAACACCACAACCGAAATAAGCACCAGCACCAGAACCAACGGCATCGCGATGCGCCGAAAGTCATCGCGGAACAGATTCAGTAACCGCAGCCAACCCGCTGCACTGCTTGCGCAGAAGAATAAACGGAGACGCAAACTATGTTCCGCTCCAGCCCCTTCGAACTCACCGGACCGATCCTCGACTTCGACGCCATCAAGATCCAGCTCGCCAGCCCGGAGAAGATCCGCTCCTGGTCGCATGGCGAGGTCACCAAGCCGGAGACCATCAACTACCGCACCTTCAAGCCGGAGCGCGACGGCCTGTTCTGCGCGCGCATCTTTGGCCCCATCACCGACTGGGAGTGCCTGTGCGGCAAGTACAAGCGCATGAAGCACCGCGGCGTGATCTGCGACAAGTGCGGCGTCGAAGTGACGCTCTGCAAGGTGCGCCGCGAGCGGCTCGGCCACATCGAGCTGGCCAGCCCCTGCTCGCACGTCTGGTTCTTCAAGGGACTGCCCAGCCGCATCGGGCACCTGCTGGACATCAGCCTGCGCGAGCTGGAGGCCGTGCTCTACTTTGAGTCCTACGTCGTGGTCGATCCCGGCGACGCACCGGTCAAGGAGCGCGAGGTCATCAAGGACGAGACCCGCTTCCGCGAGCTGGACGCGCAGTACCGGCCTTCCGGCTTCAAGGCGATGATGGGCGCCGAGGCCATCAAGGAGTTGCTCAAGCGGGTCGACGTCGACCGAACTCTCCCTCGAACTGCGCGAGCGCATCAAGACCGAGACCTCGCTGCAGAAGAAGCTCAAGTACTCCAAGCGGCTGAAGATTGTCGAGGCATTCCGCAAGTCCGACAACAAGCCGCAGTGGATGATCCTGGACGTGATTCCGGTGATTCCGCCCGAGTTGCGCCCGCTGGTGCCGCTGGATGGCGGACGCTTCGCCACCTCCGACCTGAACGACCTCTATCGCCGCGTCATCAACCGCAACAACCGGCTGAAGAAGCTGATGGACCTGCACGCTCCCGAGGTCATCGTGCGCAACGAGAAGCGCATGTTGCAGGAGGCGGTGGACGCACTCTTCGATAACGGCCGTCGTGGCCGCGTGCTGCGCGGAGCCAACAACCGCCCGCTCAAGTCGCTCAGCGACACGCTGAAGGGCAAGCAGGGCCGCTTCCGCCAGAACCTGCTCGGCAAGCGCGTGGACTACTCCGGCCGATCGGTCATCGTGGTCGGCCCAGAGCTGCAACTGCACCAGTGCGGCCTGCCCAAGAAGATGGCGCTGGAACTCTTCAAGCCCTTCATCTATCACCGCCTGGAACAGACCGGCCACTGCACCACCATCAAGCAGGCCAAGGAGATGGTGGAGATGCAGGAGTCCATCGTATGGGACATCCTGGAAGAGGTCATCAAGGACCATCCCATCCTGCTGAACCGCGCGCCCACGCTACATCGCCTGGGCATCCAGGCCTTCGAGCCGGTGCTGGTGGAAGGCAAGGCCATCAAGATCCATCCGCTAGTTTGCACCGCCTTCAACGCCGACTTCGATGGCGACCAGATGGCCGTGCATATTCCGCTGTCGCCGGAGGCGCAGATTGAGGCGTCGGTGCTGATGCTGGCCTCGCACAACATCCTGTCGCCCGCCAGCGGACAGCCCATCACCGTGCCCACGCAGGACTTGGTCCTGGGCATCTACTACCTCACCAAGGCCAAGATCAACGCCATCGGCGAAGGCCGCGTCTTCGCCAACATCGAAGAGGTCTTCATGGCGCTGGAGGCCAAGCAGATTGAGACGCTGACCCCCATTCGCCTGCGCTACACCGGGCCGGTGCTGGACATGACGACCGCCTACGACGACCAGGACCTGAACCACACCGAAGTCGTCCACTTCAATAAGCAGTTCCTCTCCACCACGGTGGGTCGCGCCATCCTGAACGACGCTCTGCCCGAAGGCATGCCCTACGTCAACGGCCTGCTGAAGAAGAAGGGAATCGGCCAGTTGGTGAACTACTGCTACCTGAACCTCGGCCTGGAGACTACGGTCAAGACTCTGGACAGGATCAAGGACCTCGGCTTCCGTTACGCCACCAAGTCCGGTCTCTCGGTCGGCCTCGACGACATGGTGATTCCCGACTCCAAGTACTCGCTGGTAAGCGAAGCAGAGAAGACCGTTCTCGCTATGCAGCAGCAGTATCTGGACGGCGCCATCACCAACGGCGAACGCTCCAACAAGGTCATCCAGATGTGGTCGGGAGTCACCGAGCGCGTTGCCGATGAGATGTTCAACAACATGAAGCGCGACGACAAAGAGGGGGCCATGAACCCGATCTACATCATGGCCGACTCCGGCGCTAGAGGATCGAAGCAGCAGATCCGCCAGCTCTCCGGCATGCGCGGTCTGATGGCCAAACCTTCCGGCGAGATCATCGAGACGCCCATTACGGCCAACTTCCGCGAAGGCCTCACCGTGCTACAGTACTTCATCTCCACCCACGGCGCGCGCAAGGGCCTGGCGGACACCGCGCTCAAGACCGCCGATTCCGGCTATCTGACGCGCCGCCTGGTCGACGTGGCGCAAGATGTCATCATCTCGCAGCACGACTGCGGCACCGTGGAGGGCATCTACGTCACGCCCATCATCGAGGCGGGTGAGATCATCGAGCCACTGCGCGACCGCATCATCGGCCGCGTCAGCCTGGAGAAGCTGAAGGACTTCGAGGGCAAGACCATCGTCGAAGTCAACCAGGAGATCGACGAAGACCTCGCCTCCGCTGTGCAGGCCGCGGGCATCGAGCGGGTCAAGATCCGCTCCGTGCTCACCTGCGAATCTAAGCGCGGCGTCTGCATCCTCTGCTACGGCCGCAACCTCGGCTCCGGCAAGATGGTGGAGATGGGCGAGGCCGTCGGCGTCATCGCGGCGCAGTCCATCGGCGAGCCGGGAACCCAGCTCACCATGCGTACCTTCCACATCGGCGGAACCGCCAGCCGCGTCTCCGACGCTTCGCACATCGAGGCCAAGAACGCCGGCACGGTGCGCTTCATCAACCTGGTCACCGTGCGCAGCAAGGACGGCGGCCTGGTGGCGATGAACCGCAACGGCTCCATCGCCATTGTGGACGACAAGGGACGCGAGAAGGAGCGTTACGCCATCGTCTACGGCGCCAAGCTCAAGATCGAGGAGGGAACAAAGGTCAAGCAGGGCGATCTGCTCGGCGAGTGGGACCCCTACACTTTCTCGCTGCTTACGGAGATCGCCGGCACCGTCCACTTCAAGGACCTGCAGGAGGGCGTCACCCTCAACGACGAGGTCGACGAAGTCACCGGTCTCAGCCGGCTGGTGGTCGCCGACTCCACCGACGAGAAGCGCCAGCCCGCCATCCTCATCAAAGGTCCCGGCGGCAGCAAGCGCTACCTGATGCCATCGCGCGCCCACCTTATGGTGGCCGACGGCGACGAACTATTCCCCGGCGACATCCTGGCCAAGATCCCGCGCGAAACCACGCGCACCAAGGACATCACGGGTGGTCTGCCGCGCGTCGTCGAACTCTTCGAGGCCCGTAAGCCACGCGATCCCGCCATCATCAGCAAGATCGACGGCGTGGTCCGCTTCGGCGAAGTCACCAAGGGGCAGCGCAAGGTTTACGTCACCGCCGACAACGGCCAGGAAGAGGAGTACAGCGTTCCGCGCGGCGTCTACGTCCAACGTACCTAAGGATTTTTGACGTAGACGCCACACAGAGAACGCTGTACTCTTATCACCGTCTTGGCGGTAACATAAACCTTGCGCTGCCCCTTCGTAGACTCGCCAAAGCGGACCACGCCGTCGATCTTGGCGACATGGCGGGATGCGCGTCACTTACAGGCCTCGAAGAGTTCAAACAACGCGCACAGACCACCGTAATATCCTGGTGCGCGTCGGGGCGCCGGATGCTGGCCAGGATATGGCCGGGGGAATAGTTCGTCGCCGTCGGCCACCATAAGGTGTGCGCGATGGCATGGGGCCTAGCACTTGGGTCCCGCCGGGACCCTTGATGAGGATGGCGGGCTGGCGCTTCTGGTGGAGTGGGAGAGACCCCGCCGGCCCACTGAGCCCGGGTGACTTCGTCGACCTCTTCGTTCAGGGTGACGCCCTCCTGCAGGTCCTTGGAGTGGACGGTGCCGGCGATTTCGGTGAGCAGCGAGAAAGTGTAGGGATCCCACTCGCCGAGGGGTCGCCCTGGTGACCTTGCCTTCCCTCCTCGATCTTGAGTTTGGCGCCGTAGACGATGGCGTAACGCTTTTCTCGCGGCCCTTGTCGTCCACCACGGCGATGGAGCCGTTGCGGTTCATCGCCACCAGGCCGCCATCCTTCCAGCGAACGGTGACCGGGTTGATGAAACGCACGGTGCGGCATTCTTGGCCTCGAGGTGCGAGTCGTCGGAGACGCGGCTGCGGTTCCGCCGATGTGGAAGGTACGCATGGTGAGCTGGGTGCCCGGCTCGCCGATGGACTGCGCCGCGATGACGCCGACGGCCTCGCCCATCTCCACCATCTTGCCGGAACGGCCGTGGCGCAGGGACTGCAGAAAACGCTTAAAGCTTTCGCAGGGTGAGGACACAGAGCCAGAAGTACTTATTAGACCCGCTCGATGCCCCGCGGCCTGCACAGCGGAGGCGAGGTCTTCGTCCCGATTCTTAGTGGTTGAGCTTCGGACGAGGGGTCGAAGTCCTTTTTACACTCTCCAGGGGGGACGCGGCCCATGATGCGGTCGCGCAGCGGCTCGATGATCTCGCCGGCCTCGATAATCGGGAGTGACGTAGATGCCTTCGGCGGTGCCGCAGTCGTGTGCGAGATGATGACGTCTTGCGCCACGTCGACCAGCCGGCGGGTCAGGTAGCCGGAATCGGCGGTCTTGAGCGCGGTGTCCGCAAGGCCCTTGCGCGCGCCGTGGGTGGAGATGAAGTACTGCAGCACGGTGAGGCCTTCGCGGAAGTTGGCCGTGATGGGGGTCTCGATAATTTCGCCAGACGGCTTGGCCATCAGTCCACGCATGCCGGAGAGCTGGCGGATCTGCTGTTTCGATCCGCGAGCGCCGGAGTCGGCCATAATGTAGATCGGGTTCATGGCGCCTTCTTTGTCTCGCGTCAGGGCGTTGAACATCTCATCGGCGACGCGCTCGGTGACTCCCGACCACATCTGGATGACCTGTTGGAGCGCTCACCGTTGGTGATGGCGCCGTCCAGATACTGCTGCTGGTGGGCGAAAACATCTTCTCTGCTTCGCTTACCAGCGAGACCAGGAGGGGATCACCATGTCGTCGAGGCCAACCGAGGAGGACGAAGCTGGTAGCGTGAGACGGAAGCCTAGAAGGTGCTTCCTG
>CAWERM010000271.1:0-14958 GCA_963810995.1 uncultured Acidobacteriaceae bacterium
GCATGTTTCTCTCTCTCTCTCTCTCTCTCTCTCTCTCTCTCTCTCTCTCTCTCTCTCTCTCTCTCTCTCTCTCTCTCTCTCTCTCTCTCTCTCTCTCTCTCTCTCTCTCTCTCTCTCTCTCTCTCTCTCTCTCTCTCTCTCTCTCTCTCTCTCTCTCTCTCTCTCTCTCTCTCTCTTTTTGCCTCTCTCTCTCTCTCTCCCTCTCTCTCTCTCTCTCTCTCTCTCTCTCTCTCTCTCTCTCTCAACCGCTGGAAGTCCATGTTTCCCATGAGGTCGTCGAGCGGGATGACGCGAATGGTGGTGTAGTAGGCAATCTGGCCGGGTTTATCGAAGGAGAATGCCGTATGCAGTCCCTTAGACTCCGCAACCTGCTGCAGAAAGAACGGCTGTCCGGAGTCTGGATCGCGATAGAAGTGGAGAAAGGAGATTTTGACCCAGGCGCCAAGCAGAATAAGAAGACAGACCCAGGCCAGACCCATATCCACCGCGGAACGGGGGCGTTTGATGAGTGTGGCGAGATGCGGCAGAAGAAGCGAGGCGACGCGGGCCATAAGCATCGACGCCAGCAGCACCCAGCTGGTGTAGTACCAGCTCCAGCGGGTCTCGTCCGACATGCGGAAGACGATGTAGCAGGCATGGCAAAGCACGCCCATAGCAAAGGGCAACTCAACGGCGCGAAAGAACAGATCGCGTCTCTTGCAACCGAGCAGGAAGATGCACGGCAGGATGATGGCAAGCATGAGCCAGGCAGTATGGGGAAGATTGCTTCCCAGGCGGAGATGCACGGAGGAATGGCTCTTGACCACGCCGCTGATGGGTTGCAGGATGCCGAAGTAATAGAGGTTGGAGGCGAGATAGCCGCCCCACAGGACCAGATAGATGGGGATGCAGAAGGCCTGTACCCTAAATACTGACGCTCGCTGCGTGACCGGCGCAGTCAGGCAAACCGCCAGCCAGAGGAATCCGATGATGAAGATGTTGTCGAGGCGGGCGAGGACGGCGAGGGCGGCGACAAGGTTGAAGAGCAGTGCGCGGCGCGGCGCAGGTTCGCTGACAAAGTTTGAGACAGCCAGGACAGATGCAGCCAGCAGGCATCCGCTAAGTGCGCCTTCCGTGCCGAGCTGGGAGAGAAAACTGAAGGGCACCAGCAAGACGAAGGCGATTGGCCAAAGGTTGTCGGCGACCCTGGCAAGGATGCTGCGAACCAGCCACAGCATCAGCAGATCGCAGAGACAGAGAGATGCTGCGATGCCATGAATGGCAGCGGTTTTGGTGAGCAGAAACTTGCAGACGAGGGCAGAGATCAGCATCCAGAGCGGATGGTATCCATTGGTGTTCATCACGCCGTTGAAGGTGCTACCCATGCCATGGGCGAAGTTCCACGCAACCTGGAAGTAGAAGTAGCTGTCGTCGGCAAAAAAGACGCCCGGCCTGATAATGATGACGGCAACATAGAGAGCGATCGCGAGCATGAAGCCTGACGGCAGCATTCGTTTCGCCACAGGCCTTGAGGGCAGAGTCATGGTGCCTCCCTGGTGGGGCGAGGCAGGCGCCGGAATGAGGGCAGAGGAGCTTCCGTTCGGCGATCGGGGCCGAGGACGACGATAGCAAAGTAGGGAGCAATATAGGTGGCAAACAAAGCGCAAAAGACGAATATCTCTATGCCGAAGGTGACCATATAAATAACGCCGGCAACGCCCCCCTCCGGGGCGGTATGGGCAATCTGTGCCATGACCAGGAGGCCCCAGGGACTGGCACGGAGGTCCCCGAAGAGTCCGTCGAAGACCAGGAAAAATAGCAGCCAGAGCAGCGGGGCGACCACCAGTACGCCAATCCATTTCGCCCAGTGATAGGACTCCGCGGTGGGGCTGAAGGAGATGCCGGTGGTGGTATCTTCCTCCGGCATGTTGGGCGAGTATTCATGCATATAGGTGTTGCCGAGCCGCAGGTCCGGTTTGTTTGGCCATATGACGTGGGGGATCACGTTCAGAAAGACCGCTTTGACGGGCCACAGGCCGAAGATCTTGCCCTGATCGGTGGCATTGATCAGTCCATCGTCAGTGGAGATGAACTGCAAGCGGTCCATGAAACCCTGCGTCGTGTTGTAATAGCCGGGGACCGCGCCTACGATTTCCTCTTCGTATTTCTGCCGGGTGTCCTCGGGGTGTTCGAGCAGCGGGAGTGCAGTCGCTATGTTTTGGCTGAGAGTCGAGTTGTCTTGCCTGAAAGTACGTCCGTACTGCGCATAGGGGAACAGATAATGGAAGATGATGAATGCGGCAACCAGGCCGGTGATGACCTGCCGTTGCGTTAGCCGGTACTGTAGAGCGCAAACCGGCAGGGCCCAGCATAGGATAGGCAGCAGCATTCCCTGCTTGGAGAAGGCGAGTAACCCCCAATTGAAGAAGTAAGATGCCGCAAAAAAAACGGTGGGCGTGCTGATGCTGCGGGTGCCCCCGCTGCTGCGAATCTCATACATGACGCCGATGATGATGCCCAGCGGGATCAACTGATCGAGCTGGTTGAAAGCGCTTCCTAATCTGGCTCCTTGTGCCCCCAGCAATGCGATCAGTAAGCCGCCGCCTATGCCGAAGACCATGCATCCGACAGAGGAGCGGTACATCTGGGATTCCTTCATCAGCTCCTGTAGTAGGCCGGTTCGGCGTGAGAATGCCCGGGCGATGAGGGCAGCAACCAGCAAGCTGGCGATGCAGCCAACGTACGCCTCGATGTCGGTTTGCGGGTCGAGCAGATTGGAGTCGGCCGGCTCGCCCAGAAGGGCCTTATAGGTGACGCCGACAATGAAAACAAGAAGGGAATAGAAGAAGATGTATGCGCCGGCGGTGCGGGTGAGCCCTCCGGCGGTGTTGAAGGCAACCGCGGCGATCAGGATGAAGGCGATGCATCCGATGCTGAAGTAGAGGGCAGTACCCTCATATCTCTGGATTGCGAACAGCACCGCGACGAACACCGCGACGTGGTCGAGACGGACGCGTTCTGGGAAGGGGAGGCGCACGCGATTGGCCTCAGTGTAGCAGGGGAGACGGGAGTGGCATATCCCGGATGGCGGTACAGAAAGGACAAGGAGAGGCCAGTCAGCTTCCGGCAATGCACGGGGTAGATTGAGAAAGCAAACGCTGCTGCTCCGTGTCAATCTCCGCGATCTTCATTCTGTGCAGCGATCTTAGGAATTGTGCATGGGGTCTGCACATCCCGTCGCTGATAGAAGATGAATTCAAAGCTTTTCGGTACTTCGTTGCCTGCGCTATTGGACATATTCAAAGTCAGTTCGCATGGCTCATACAGCCTCCAGAAATCCGGCAAACGAACCAGTTCGTATTCACCCAGATAAGGTGTTATATGGCTCATTTTGAGCAGGGGGCCGTTACCCGCGAAGGGGATGATGTATTGGGGATGTCGCGCCAGAATGCTTGCCCCATCCCCCTTCATGTGCCCTATTTCCCTGACTGTTTGCAGATTCAGGGGAACTGGGTTGCGTCTTGCAATCTCCCGATCGTTCAGCCCCAGCATATCGATGAAGTTCAAGTTGTCAGCGAAGTAGGCGGTCGTGCCGGCGACATTGACGCCTACCACAGAACCGGGGGCCCAATGGGCCGTTATGTAATGACCGATCTGCTCACCCATCAGCCCGGCCCTGTCCCTATAGTTTGGATTCTCTGACGCTGAACGGATTTGACGCGCCGATGCAACTGCAAGCAGAAGTGAGACAGCAGCCGCCCTACCCACCGTCTTCAATCCTCCAAGCCCCGCGATCCCACGCACCAGAGCAACCGCCATCAAAGGCACTAGCGGGACCATAAAACGGAATGCCATCATATGGTCGCCACCGCTCATAATGACGTAAATACCGTAGGCTGACATACACGCCCACAGCCCAGCATCGAATCGGTTGCCCCGCCGCTTGACAAGCTCTGCAATGCCGACCACAAGGAGTATCAACGCAAGGTTTGGTGCGACTCGAATATACAGCTTCCAATAGGCAAGCCCTGTAGTCACTCGCCAGAAGAGCGGGATTCCGTATACCTTCGCATAGTAGGTATTGGGCAGGGCGGCATGATAATAGGCCAGCCGGAAGATCTCCCATGGCAGTACTGCCAAAGCGTATATACCCGCGGCCAGCGCGACGTCGGCCACTCGCCTGCGCAGCGTCCCGGCCTGCCCCAGCGCCAGACAAGCCAGTAACGCTACAGAGGCCACCAGAGCCCCGTCCGGGCGCACGAAGGAAGCCAACCCCAGCAGCGCCCCGCCAGCTGCAATCTCCGGTCGCCGCCCCGTCTCGATATACTCCAGCGTCACCAGCGATCCCATGGCCAACGTCGCCGCGAACAGGGTTTCTTCCAATCCTCCCAGGTCCCAAACCAGCATGGGCCATGAAGCGATCACTACAGCGCTAACGAGCGCTGCCGCCATATCTCCGTTCCTGCGCATCATAAAGCGCCAGAGGAACACCACAAGTGCAGCGTGGCTTGCAAATCCAACCACACGCGCAGCTGAAACCAATGGAATCTTCGCTACAGCCAATGCCGCCAACAGAAGCATATGCAGCGGGCTGGAAAAACCCTCCACTGGCGTACCGGTTAGGTTCCACCTTGGGCCATAGCCTTCGGCCACATGCAGGGCATAGCGCATGGTGATATAGGCGTCGTCACAGTCGTATCGCCAGTTTCTGAGCAGACAAACAAATGCCAGCAGAATTGCCCAGGCAAACGTCGTCCAGCACACCGCCTTCATGCCCCAGCTCATCGTATCGTCACTCGATCCAGGAGGGACGCTATGCGCGGCGGTCTTGCCAGAGATCCCCGAGGTGGACGGGCTCACGGAATGGGGTGTGCTCATACTTGACCCGAGTGTAGCAAAGCGATGCGATGCGGGTGCTTTGGCGGGTCTGTGGGGAAATGCAAATAAACGGATGATTCGCGGGGGAGTTTACGGCGCAGCGGGTTTGGAGGAAGTATAGGGGACGAGGCGATCTTTCAGGCGCAGGAAGTACTCCTCGAAATAGCGGCGGGATAGGAAGCAGACCAAGGTGACGAAGGCAAGCACGACGCAGAAACGTAAAAGGAGTAGGCCGGCAGTGAGCTCAGGCAGGGGGTGTCTGAAGTCGGAGAAAAGGTCCTGGTAGACCTTGAATCCAAGGACATGAAAGAGATAGAGGCCATAACTGATGAATCCATAAAAGCGCAACGGCCGGGTGAGGCGAAAGACGCGGGGATGACTGCCGAACTGTAAAGCCAATAGGAGCAAGACGGAAAAGAGAAGAATGAAGGGCTCGGGCTGAAAGGCAGCCCCGAGGGCTGTGGTTTTGTTCATGAGATGCAGACGAAATCCCAGGAGGAGAAGCGCCGCGCTCAATAGGCCCGCACCAATCGTTCCAGCGCGCACACGGGAGAGAGTTGCGTAAGAAGTTCGCAGGAAGACGGCAATCAGCGCGCCGGCTGCGAGATTGTCGGTCACCAGCCATGTAGCAGAATAGGGGTTTCCCAAAGGGAGAATTCGGCTGATAGAGAGATATCGCAGCAGAGGGGAGAGAAAGATGCTTCCCAGACATACGATGGCCAGCGTGCGGGGGCGCAGGCGATGCACCAGAGATGGCCATACCAGGTAGAACTGCTCCTCCACCGCGAGAGACCAGAGCGGGCCATAACCAACGCCAAATCTGGCCCAGGTGAAGTTTGCCATATAGAAGAGGCAGAGGAAAAAATACATCCAACTGACGCCGCTGTAGAAGCGGAGAATTAGCAGGGTGACCAGGTAGAGCGGAAGAATGCGCAGGGCGCGGCGGGTGTAGAAGCTCTTCCAGTAGTTGGGGTGGGTGCGTGTGTCGAGCAGGATTCCTGTAATGAGGAACCCGGAGAGCACGAAGAAGAGGTTGACACCCAGCCAGCCGGGGGAAGCAAGCAAGGACAGATACTTCACGCCGGGGGAGATGGAAATCGCAGGTGGAAGCCACCAGTGGAGGCCGTGGTAGAAGACCACGGCAAGCACCGCGACTCCACGAAGCGCGTCCAGCCCCGGCATTTCGCGTTTCAGCATGGGACTGTGAAACGTAGTCGCAGCAGGCGGAGAGAACTCCGTGGTGTGATTTGGAGGGCTGAGTATGCCCATCGATACCGTCCATTCAGCCGAACGTTGCCATCCCCCCGGGGATGCGCTTGGAGGCCAGCCGATAACGAAGGCTAGCATATGCCCAGCGGTGGGGGGATGTGCTAGGCAGGTTCCCATAACTATATGGCGGGCAAATTCTTTTGATTTGGCGGCTGCAATCGCATATCGTCCAGAAGGAGAGACTGTGCAGGGATGAAGAGCATTCTGATGGCGCAAGAGGGCGGAGTGGAGGCATTCGGCGAGCAGTTGCGGCGGGCACGCGAAGAGCGTGGAATGTCTGTGCAAGCCATCTGCGACGCGACCAAGGTATCGGCCAGGTTTATTCGCGCACTAGAGGCGGGAGCGCTTGGGGAACTGCCGGGGGGAGTGTTTCGGCGCGGTTTTGTACGCAGCTACCTGGGTGCCTTGGGGCTGGAGGAAGGGCCCTGGATGAGGCGATTCGAGGAGAGTTGCGGGCAAAGCGGGGTCAGTGAGCCGAGCCAGGCGGAGTGGGCCGAATTTGCTGAAAACGTGAAAAACAGCCGGATTGTGCAGCGCCGCCGCATGGGCATGCGATGGGCTGGGCTGGGGGTAATCCTGGTGGTCATGGTCCTGGGGGGGTGGTGCGGATGGAGACTGGCCACCCATCGGGGGCTGCTTCCCGCGATACCGATTTGGAGGCTTTTGAAGTCTTCTGTTGACAATGCCCCCTCCAGGTAATTTACTGTTTCCTCGATTGAAATTGTCTGTTACCGCGCGCTGAGAATTATTTTGCCAACGCGCGTTGCATTTACGGCATGACCGCTCTTCGGCATTTGTGCGTATCGAAGGCCGGCGAGCTCAAGGTAAACGTAGGTAAATAAGGCCGGCAAAGCCCGTCGGATGTATGTAAGTAGGTTCTTCAGGAGATGATGATGACGCTGTCTAGACGCTGGGTTCGCGGTGCTGTGTGGGTTGTACTGTTGATGGTGGGTTCGGTTCTGGCCCGTGCGCAAGAGGTCTCGGGAAGCATCAGCGGGACGGTTGTGGATGCCACGGGGGCCAGTGTGAACGGCGCCGTCGTAACCTTGACGAACACCGACCGGGCGTACGTCGAGCGCACCCTGAAGACGGACAAGGCCGGCTTATACGCGGCCCGGTCGCTACCACTCGGCAACTACTCCGTGAGCGTTGCCATGCAGGGTTTCAAGACGTTTACCGAGACGGGCATTGTGTTGCACGCCAACGATGCTCTGAAGGTGAATGGGAAACTTGCTGCCGGCAGCGCTACCGAAACGGTCTCGGTGGTCGCCACCCAGGCGCAAATCAATCTTGGAAACGGCATGAGCGAGGGGCTGATCACGGGCACTCAGGTCCACGACCTGCCGCTGGTGACCCGGGATTATCAGCAGTTACTGACCCTGCAGCCTGGCGTGCTGTACGCCGGATCGGGCAGCGATCAGTTGTTTATCGGCAAGTCGCTCCCCTACGATACGACGGGTTCGAACCAGCCGAACTTATCGGTTCCGTCTTACTCATCGACCCTGCTGCCGAACCAGGCACTCTTCTCTATTAACGGACTGAGCCCGACGCAGAATAGCTGGACCCTGGACGGCGCGGACAACGTGGACCACGGGACAAACCTGTTGCCGTTGACGAACCCCAGCGTGGACGCCATCTCGGAGATGGTGACCTTGCGCGGCACCTACGAGGCGGAGTATGGCCGGAGCGCCAGCGGGCAGATCAATGTGGTGACCAAGTCAGGCACCAACGACTTCCACGGCGGAGTCTATGAGTATCTTCGCAACGACGCACTGAACGCCAACAATTTCTTCAACAATCTGACCGGCGTTGCACGGTCGCCGATGCGCTACAACGACTTCGGCTTTACCGTGGGCGGGCCGGTGGTGATTCCGCACCACTACAACGGCAAGGACAAACTCTTCTTCTTCTTCTCGCAGGAGTTCCGGCGTGAGGTGCAGTACGCATCGGTTATGGCCTATGCCCCGACGGCCGCGGAACGGGTTGGCGATTTCTCGAATTCCGCGGCTTCTTTGTCGCCCAATTACGTGTTCATCAACGGCGCATGGACGGCGGCAGCGGCAGCTGTATGCCAGGGCCCCAACCAGGGACCATGCACCAACTACACAACTAGTTTCGTGGGCACCACCGGCATCCTGTCGCCGACGGCTCAGGCCTATATCAACGGCATCTACAATACAGTTCCGCTGCCGAACAGTGCTGCGGACATCGCGGTCGGACTTGACCCGCATACCGAGATCAACAGCATACGCAACACGTTCAACAACTCGCAGCAGGTTGTGCGCCTCGATTATGCGCTCAACTCGAGGACCAATCTCTTTTACAGAATTGTGCATGACAGCCTGCCTTCGGTAGAAGGCGGGGGACTCTTTGTAAACGGCGGATTGCCTGGTGTGTCGACTACTCATACCAAATCGCCGGGCACCCAGGAACTGGGACATATCACGATTGCCGTTCATCCTACGATGCTGGTGGATTTGGGTTACGGCTACACCAACGGTCAGATCGTCAGCACTCCGGTCGGATCTGTGTCAGCGGTGGGTACAACCGGAAATGGTATCGCTCCGGTTCTTCCGTACCCCTCCCAGCTTGGCGTGGTTCCGTCGATCTCGTTCAGTGTGGGAAATATGACGGGGATCACGAGCAACGGCCTCTATACCGACCACAATTTCACGCACAACGGATTTGGTAGCATCACCAAGATCAAAGGGCCGCATACACTGAAATTCGGTCTCTCCTACACCCACTACGAGCGGACGGAGAATAACACCAACACCAACGCTCAGGGTAATTTCACCTTTACCACTGCGACTGCTCCCTCGGCTGCCACTCTGTCGACGCTGGGCACCGCGCTTGGCGCCACCGTGTACGCACCCAGTTCGTACGATTCTCAGTGGGGAAATTTCCTGATCGGCAATGCGTCTGGAGGCTTCACGCAGGCCAGCGTAGACCCGACCGCAGACATCAATGAGAACCTGATCGAATTCTACGGGCAGGACGATTGGAGAGTGTCGCCGCGCTTGACCGTGAACCTGGGTGTGCGTTACAGCTACTTCGCTCAGCCATCCGACAATAGCAAGGAACTAAGCAATTTCGACCCAGCCGTCTTCAACCCCTTCTATGAGGAGACGGTTGCCAGCACCGGAAGCCTATGCACTATAGCCGGGCAGACGACACCTGCGTACACTTATTCCTCGTCCGGCGTGTCGGTTACCTACACACTGGCCAACTGCCCCAACGCGAATGGATTGAACCCGTACCAGCCGAATCTGCTGGCAGACCCGGTAGATGGCATGATCCTTGGCGATCCGGACTACATCAAGTCGCAACAGAACGTACACAATGCGAACTACCCGTTCAAGGAGCCAGTGAGCACAGGCACACCATCGCAAGCACAATCGCTTGAGACCCATGGATCTCCCTTCGGTCAGGCAGTGGGTCAGGCGGAGAAGCATGATTGGGCACCCCGTCTCGGCTTTGCCTATGACTTGATGGGGAACGGCAAGACGGTGGTACGCGGCGGCTACGGAATTGCGTACGACAATGCGTCCCTCGGACAGTACGAGAAAGAGGTCTTCAACAATCCTCCGTATATCACTTCAAGTACCTACACAACATCTCCGCTGGATGCAGTACCGACCGCGGCTTTGCAAAACCTAGCCCCACCGACGCTGTTTGCTACCCCAGTGATCTACAAGACGCCGTACGTCCAGCAGTACTCGTTGGATGTGCAGTCGGTGATCGATCCTAAAACGACGGTGGACGTGGGCTTCTACGGAGATCATGGAACGCATCTACAGGGTTACGTGGATCTCAACGAGGCCCAGCCCGGCGCTTTTGCCAATACCACCATCGGCTATGCCCAGGGTGGGGCGTCGTGCATGATGTTCAGCAGCCCCGCGTGCGAGGCCCCGTTGAACCAGATTCGTCCGTACCTCGGCTACACCGCGATCAACGCTACGCAGAACATCTTCAACTCGTACTACGACTCCCTGCAGGTCAAGGTGACCAGGAGGTTCAGCGGAAAGAGCTTGATCGACGCCAACTATACATGGAGCCGCGGTATTACCAACACGCCGTACGACACGGGTACTGCTGCGCAGAACACGTACAACCTGTCATCTGAGTACGGGGCCAGCCCACTCAATCGCAACAGCGCTCTAACTGTAGATGGAGTGTGGGAGCTTCCGTGGATGAAGGACCAGAAGGACCTGATGGGCCAAATCCTCGGTGGATGGGAGATGTCCGGTATCTTTACCATCGACTCCGGTCTTCCGCTCACGGCCACCATGGCAGCCGGCGGTACGGTGAACTATGGCGGGCTGACCAGCACCTACAACAATACAACCAACGGTGGCCCGGTATCCGATGCTGCTGGACTTGGAATCCTGCAGGGGAGCTTGGCGCGTCTTCGTCCGAACGTTGTGCTGAACCCGAACCAGGGCTACGGTCAAGTGAATCTGAGAACGATGGGCCTGGCGGATTCTGGTTCAACCCGACGGCCTTCGTGGCCCCCGCTGCTCCTGGATTCCAGCTAGGCAACGAGAGACCGGGAGCGATCATTGGACCTGGGATCGACAAAATGGATTTCGGGATCTTACGCACCTTCAGTCTCCCGCACGGAACCAGCTTCACACTGCGCGGCGAGGCATTCAATGTTCTCAACCATGTCAACTGGGGATCGGTTGATACGGTTGCGACCGACACCCAATTCGGCCGGGTCACATCGACGCGCGATCCGCGCATCCTGCAGATTGCCGGCAAGATCAACTTCTAACCCAATACAGATGAACGGCGCCTGCCCTCCGCGACAGGCGCCGTTTTCATTTAAGCCCATGGAATGGTCGGCGATGGACACCACGGCGTAATCAAATGCAGGATCTCGCGTTTCGCGGCCCAGTTCTCGCCGCCGGGCTTCCAGGTTTTGCGGCATCCGCTGTGCGAGGGTAAAATTGAAGGGTTGCAGGAGTTATCGAATTAGATCTGCATGGAGGTAATAATTTGGCGAAGCGTGACCGTGCATTGTTTACCAGTGAATCCGTGACCGAGGGACATCCGGACAAGATTGCCGACCAGATCTCGGACGCGATTCTGGACGCGTGTCTGGCACAGGACCCGTTTAGCCGGGTGGCGTGCGAGACGTTGACCTGCACCGGGCTGGTGGTGATTGCGGGTGAGATCACCACCCAGGCGTATGTGGACTTCCAGAGCCTGGTGCGCGGGACGGTGGCTGCCATCGGCTACGACAATGCGCTCTATGGCTTCGATTCGAATACCTGCGCGGTGATCTCGACCATCAACAAGCAGTCGGGCGACATTGCGATGGGCGTGGACACGGGCGGCGCGGGCGACCAGGGGATGATGTTCGGCTATGCGACGAACGAGACTCCGGAGCTGATGCCGCTGCCGATCTCGCTGGCGCACAAGCTGACGCAGAGGCTCAGTGAGGTGCGCAAGAGCGGGCTGATGTCGTACCTGCGGCCCGACGGCAAGAGCCAGGTGACGGTGGAGTACGACGCCAACCAGAAGCCGGTGCGCGTGGATGCGGTGGTGATTTCGACGCAGCACGCGGACAACGTGGGCAACGAGGAGCTGCGCGCCGACATTCTGAAGCATGTGATCCAGGCGGTGATTCCGGCGAATCTGCTGGACGCAGGAACCAAGTACCACATCAATCCGACGGGGCGGTTTGTGATCGGCGGACCCGATGGGCGATACGGGGCTGACCGGGCGCAAGATCATCGTGGACACCTACGGCGGCATGGGGCGTCATGGCGGCGGCGCGTTCAGCGGCAAGGACCCGACCAAGGTGGACCGCTCGGCGGCGTATATGGCGCGCTACGTGGCCAAGAACATCGTTGCGGCGGGGCTGGCGGAGCGTTGCGAGGTGCAACTGGCCTACGCCATCGGCGTGGCCGAGCCGGTGAGCGTGCTGGTGGACACCTTCGGCACAGGTACGGTGGATGAGGACAAACTGGAGGCGCTGGTGCGGGCGAACTTCGCGTTGACGCCCAAGGCGATTATCGAGAGCCTGAACCTGCGACGCCCGATCTACAAAGCGACCGCGGCCTACGGACACTTTGGGCGCGAAGGCAAGGACTTTACCTGGGAGGCGACGGACAAAGCCGCCGCACTAAAGGCCGGCGCTGCCAAGGCGGTCGCAGCCAAGTAGAACTTTCGTGGATGATCGACGGGCGGACTCGCATGGGTTCGCCCGTTTTTCGTGGGCATGAGTAGGACCGCCGTGGCCAATGGTACGGGATGCGGTATGGTGGAGGAATGGGCGGAGGAGCGGGGATGCGGCGGCAATTGCCACCCTGGGCGATGGGTCTGGCGATCGCGCCTCTGGGGTTCTACTACGGGTTTATATCGACGGCAACACCGATCCTGCTGGCCGCGCGTCACGTTTCGGTGGGCAGGATCTCCGAGGTGTCGGCGATCACATTTTCACCGACCTTCTGGGCGTTCCTGCTGTGTCCGGTCCTGGATGTGCGGCTTCAGCAAGCGGACATATGCGCTGTTCTTCGCAGGCGTGTCGGCGGTGTGCCTGGGCGTGTCGACCTTGCTGACGGCGAACCTGGCGGCCTATACGGCGGTATTGACAGTGGGATGCGCGGCGGCGGTGATGTTCGGCAATACCCACCAGGGATGGATGCCGGACGTGATCCAGGACCAGCATTATTCGCATGTGGGGGCGACCACCAACGTGGCCAACCTGGGCGCGGCGGGGCTGTTTGCGACGCTGACCGTGGTGCTGGTGCGGACGCTGCCCGCTGTGCCCGCGGCTGGGTTGCTTGGGCTGACCGTGAGGCTCCAACGTTTCTGCTGTTCTTTATTCCCATTGCCGGCCAAGGCGGCGCGCGGCGTTGCGGAGACGTTCGCCACCTTCTTCCACGATCTGTATGTCGTCTGCAAACGCCCAGGGTGCGTGTTGGGCTGTCTGTTTCCTTTCGCCGACTGCATGTTTTGCGCTAGCGAACTGTTCTCGGGAACGGGCGCGGACTTTCATACGCCGGAGTATCGGGTGACGGCGCTGACCGGGGCTGGGTGTGGCAGTCGCGTGCTCGCTTGGATGCCTGGCTGGGATATGGTTCTGTAGCCGGTATCCGCGGCGGATGGTGTATATCCTGACCGGATTCGGTGGCGCGACGGCGGCGCTGGGGCTGATCTGCACGCCGCATCTGCTGCCGTGGTTTGCGGCTGGAGTGCTGGCGTATACCTTCTGCCAGGGGATCAACTACACGGCATTTTCCGCGTTGTGCTACGAGATTGTGGGGCCGGGCAATCCGCTGGCTTCCACCCAGATGGCGCTGCTGGCGGCCAGCGCGAACCTGCCCATCAGTTATATGACGGCGGTGGATGGACACTTCCATACCACGCATGGACTGGCGGGAATGCTTGCGGCGGATGCGGCGATGAGCGCAGCGGTGGGGACGCTACTGCTGGTGATCTTCCACAGGATGGGGCATCTGGGCAGGAAGGCGGAGGTTGCGCTTGCAGCAGGATAGACTGGTAACACTTCCCGCAATTGCATCTCACTCTTCATCACGTCTCATTGAAACGAGGGCTGTAGATGCTGATCAAGTCTGAGTTTGACATACAGTTCTACTTTGCGCACCAGACGGCGATGGTGGCGATGCTGCACCTGCATCCGTCGCTGGAGCGGTATGTGCGCAAGGGAAATGTGCTGGTGGTGGAGCACTTGAAGGAGGGCGTCGGGCCGGGCTACGGCGAGCTGATCGGGACGCTGGAGTATCAGGACAGCTTCGGCAACCGCTGCTCGCGGTTCGTGGCGCCGCAGGGGCTGCTGCGGCTGAGCGGGACCAGCACCATCGATGTGGAGGGTGCGCCGGAGCTGGGAGATGCGGATGCCCGGCAGGCTCCTATAGCCGAGCTGCCCAGCGAGGTGTTGCAGTTCCTGCTGCCCAGCCGGTACTGCGAGGTGGATCGCTTTACACCTGTGGCGCAGGACCTCTTCGGTTGGATGAAGCCGGGATGGGAGCGGGCGGTGGCCATCCGCGACTGGGTGCATGAGAAAGTGCGCTTCGACTACCAGACGGCGCGACCGACCAAGACGGCGATGGATGTCTTCACGGAGCGGGTGGGGGTATGCCGCGACTTCCAGCACCTGGCGGTGACACTGTCGCGGTGCCAGAACATTCCGGCACGATACGTCACGGGCTACCTGGGAGACATTCGCTGGCCCTACACCGGCGCGGGAGACTTCAGCGCGTGGTACGAGGTGTGGCTGGAGGGGCGCTGGTGGACGATGGACGCACGCCACAACGAGGCCCGGCCTGGACGAGTGCTGATGGCCACTGGGCGCGACGCGGCGGACGTAGCGATGACCACCTCGTTCGGCAATGCCGAGCTGCGTCACTTCTATGTGGAGAGTCAGGAGCTGCTGGAGGATGGCACGGTGGTGCCTCCGCTGGCGGCAGAGGCTGACGGGTTGGCGGGATGAGCGGGTGGCGGGTCAGTTTGACGTGAAAGATTCAAGTTATCGAAATGTGAGTTTTCAGGCAGATATGCGTCTGCCCGAAACTCCTGCATAATTCAGCGAATCTCGCGAGAATTCAAGTGGTCTGTGGCTGCCCGTTCACAATCACATTCTCGAACTTGAGATCTTTGACGCCGGTCGTCGTGAGCTTGTCCCGTTTCAACACTACGTCGAGATCTTTGAAGAGTATCTCGCTAATCTCCGTTTGACCAGGGTTTGGCTGGAGGGTGCCGAACGCTGTGTAATTGCCCTTGATGCCGATGAAGTTGATGTTGCGCACCACAGACTGCGGCGGCGCTTCGCCCTGCAGATTTACAAACTGCGACCATGGT
>CAWERM010000272.1:0-7316 GCA_963810995.1 uncultured Acidobacteriaceae bacterium
CAATGTATTGCTTGGCCGGCGTCGTCGCTCATGGAAAGGTTGGTGATGTAGCCCTTCTCCTTGGCGAAGTCGTACAGCTCGGTGCCGGGGAAGGCGTGCGCCATGGATACCTGAATGGTCTCGCAATCCAGCCGCTTGGCGAACTCGATGGTGTTGCGGATCGACGCCGCGGTCTCGCCGGGCAGGCCGAGGATGAAGTCGCCATGGATGACCAGGCCGAGTTTGTGGCAGTCGCGGGTAAAGTCCAGCGCGCGCTCGACGGTTGCGCCCTTCTTGATGTTCTTGAGGATCTGCGGGTCGCCCGATTCGTAGCCAACGATCAGCAACCGGCAGCCGGCCTCCTTCATCGCCTTCAGGGTTTCATAGTCTGTCGTCACGCGCGAAGTGCAGGACCAGGTGAGGCCCAGCGGCTTCAGCTTCTCGCATAGCTCAATGGTGCGCGCCTTCTGGATGTTGAAGGTGTCGTCGTCGAAGAAAAATTCCTTCACATGGGGGAAGAGCTTCTTGGCGTTGGCCATCTCTGCCGCAACATCGTCGGTGGAGCGCTTGCGCCATGCGTGCCCGCTCAGCGTCTGCGGCCACAGGCAGAAGGTGCATTGCGCCGGGCAACCGCGTGTCGAATAGAGACTGACGAACGGATGCAGCAGAAAGGGCACGTTGTACTTGGTCACGTCCAGGTCGCGCGCGTATATCTCGGTGGCCCAGGGCATCTCGTCCAGCTGCTCCGGCGTCACCTGCGGTCGGTCGGGGTTGTGCTGGATGACGCCGTTGTCGTCCCGGTAGCTGACGCCGAGGATCTCGTTGAGCGGCTTTCCGTTGGCGTACTCCACAATGGAGAAGTCGAACTCGCGGCGGCATACGAAGTCGATGGCCGGACACTCGTTTAGCGCTTTGTCAGTGGAAGTGGTCACGGGCGGCCCGACGAAGGCGATCTTGATAGTAGGGTAGGTCTGCTTGATGACCGTGGCCATCTTCTGGTCGCCTTCCCAGCCCATGGTGCTGGTGAAGAGAACGAGGAACTCATAGTCCTTCAGGATGCCGACAACATCCTGCCAGCTCAGGTGGTGCGGTGGCGCGTCCACCAGGCGCGACCCCTGCAGCATGCCCGCCGGATATGTGAGCCAGACCGGGTACCAGTAGGACTCGATCTCGCGCGTGGCGGGCCAGCGGCTGCTTGCGCCGCCATCGAACTTCTCGAAGGAGGGCGGGTTCAGAAAGAGGGTCTTCAGGGGAGTTGTCATTGACCTCATTTTATCATTCATGGCCGCTAATCGCGCAGTGTTCGAAGTAAATTCGGGGGTGGTGCTGCTTCCTATACTGGCCGTCCTTGCAGCATTTCGGAGGGTGGACTTTGTCGTCTCCATGCGCATCTAACGGCAAAGAGTAACATTGCAATGCCCCAGAGCATTCACGACCGTGCCGCCGAACTGCACAACCTAGCCGCACACGCCCACTCCGTAGCCGCAGCCTCTCATGCACAGGGAAGCCCTACCGCCCACGAACTCTCGCGCCAGGCGCACGAACACTCTACCCGCGCCTTCGAGGAATCGCGCAAGGCAACCGAAGAGTACGGCGAATCCCCTGCCCCGCCTGCTTCTGTATAAAGGAAGGTCTGGCAACTCGAGGTGTTTTTGGCATAGACAAGTACAGCCGAGTCCCTACTCTTTATAAGGAGTTACCGCCTTACCCTTGGCGGAGAAGTAGGCCGCCACAGGGTCGTTCTTTAGCGCCTTCAACCCGGAGACGACGCACTCGGCATTCAACTCCGCGCCGGTCCTGCTGGTGTGTGTATGAGGATCGCCGAAGAGCGGCTCCACGGCCGCCTCACCCAGCGCGTCGTACCGCCGCGCGATGATCTCGTTGAGATCGACAAATCCCACGCCCTCCTGAGTAGCCACCTGGCGCGCCCAACCAGCGTAGTTGGCGGTGTTGCGGATTATCTTCCCATCCTGCCATAACTTGCGCGGAATCAGAGAGCAGACGATGGGAATACCTCCCTTGGCCTTGGTGTCCTGGACGATCTTTCGGATGTACCACCCGTAGGTATGCACAGTCTCGTGCATCTTGAGCAGCGGATTCTCGATCTCCACCGTCTCCTCGCCCACGCCTGGTAGCGAAGCGCGCGCCCTGGACGGATCGTCCGGTTTGCCTTCGTCGTTGTGGCCAAACTGGATCATCACCACGTCTCCCGGCTTGATCATTGCCAAGGTCGACGCCCATGGATCCCCACCCGGCCGGTTCATGTAAGTCCGGCTGCTGAGCCCACCGATGGCGCGGTTCACCACGTTGATCCTGGCCGTATCGAAGTCGTCCACCAGCGGCTCGCCCCATCCCCACTGACCACCCGCGCCGTCTCCCTGCCCGTTGCGCACGGTGGAGTCACCCACCAGAAAGAGCGTGGGCAACTTGGGATTGGCCGGCACGGGAAGAGGAATCCGCGGAGGCCGTGGAGCCACAGCAGGCACAGCAGTCCCCGCCGGTGTCGCCTGTGTCTCATCTGCACCTGCGGCAGTTGTTGGAACCGCACTCGCTGGCTGCTGAGTTAGCGAGTTATGCCATGCGACACAAGACAGGACCAGCGCGAGAAGGAGAAAAAGAAATGTCAGCAACGAACGCTGACGGGACGACTGACGGGCAAGATGAATAGAAATCATGGTTCCCATGTTTACTGTCTGCAGCGCATGTTCGTCAAGATTTTCTCGCGCGTTCGCGCCACTCGAACTCATGCCCATCATCTGGTATCGTTTCCGCACTATGAAAATCACACGTCGCGCCGCTCTGAAGTCCTCCGCCCTCGCCGCTTCTGCCCTCGCCGTTGCCGGCCCGCGCATCTTCTCGCAAGCCTCCACCTCGGTCGACGCGCACATCGACATCATTCCCAGCGAGCCGATCGCGACTATCTCGCCGGAGATATACTCCCACTTCATCGAGCATCTGGGCGGAGTGATCTACGACGGAGTGTGGGTCGGCCCGGATTCGAAGATCGCCAATACCAATGGAATTCGCCAGAGCTTTATCGACACCATGAAGGCTGTGCAGGCCCCACTGCTGCGCTGGCCGGGCGGATGCTTCGCCGATTCGTACGACTGGCGCGACGGCCTGGGCGCCGCGGCCAATCGCCCCGCGCGCACCGGTTTCTGGGGCCAGCAGGACCCCAACCAGTTCGGCCTGCATGAGTTTATACACACCTGCCGCGCCATCGGATGCAAGCCGTACCTGGCCGCCGATATGCGCTCGCTGCCGGCGCGCGACTTCTACCAGGAGATCGAGTACTGCAACGCGCCGGCTGGCCTTGTGCCCTCGAACTCCGCCGCACCCGCAACTCGTAACGCCCTGGCCGCACAACGAGCGGCGAATGGCGATCCCGAACCCTTCAATGTGGACCTGTGGGGCGTGGGCAACGAGAGCTGGGGATGCGGCGGCAACCTTGTTCCGGAGGAATACGCCGCGATGTTCCGCCGATTTACCGCGTGGACGCCAAGCTACAATCGCACGCCACTGCGCTTTGTCGCTGTGGGGCCGAATGGTGACGACGTAGACTGGACGCGCCGCCTCTTCAAGAGCCTGTACGCCAACGCCGAGCGGCGTAATATCTTCGGTCTATCGGTACACTACTACACCTCGGGTAGCGCCACTGGGTTTGCCGAAGGCGATGCACTGGCCTTCAATAACGACGAGTACTACGATCTGCTGACCCGCGCCAGCATCATGGAACGCATCGTCACCGACCACTGGGCTGCTATCACGGAGACCGCGCAGTCCGGACAGAACACCGTCAAACTGGTAGTGGACGAGTGGGGCGCGTGGTATGGCAAAGGCACCGCGCTCGGCCCCGAGTACAACCTGTCGCAACAGTCCACCATGCGCGATGCGCTACTGACCGGCATCACACTGGACATCTTTCAGCGCCACGCGGACAAGGTCGCCGTCGCCGCCGTTGCGCAGTCTATCAACTGCATCCACTCGCTGATGTTGGCGCAGGGCGACAAGTTCTGCGTTACGCCCACCTTCCACGTCTTCCGGATGTATATGCCGCACCGCGGCGGACAGGCAGTGCGCGCGGAGTTCTCGGCACCGGCGATTCGCAACCCGCTGGCCAACAAGTCCATTCCTGTGGGCGGCAACAGCTATACCGGCTCGCTGGAGGCGGTAAAGATGTTGGCAGGGCTTAGCGGCTCGGCGTCCATCTCAGCCAGCAATCCCAAGCTGGTGACGCTGACTGTGGTGAACCCGCACATCGACCAGCCTGCGACTGCGGAGATTGCGGTCGCGGGCGCAGTGATCGGCGGCTATATGGGTACGGTTCTTGCGGAGGCCGACGTGCATGCGCACAACGACTTCGCTCATCCCAATGCTGTCCACCCTTCAGCAGCAGTACTGGCAACGTCCCTAGGCAGAAGGATTGCCCATACCTTCCCACCAGCCAGCGTCACTACACTGCAACTCTCCATCGACTGAGCAGCAATCGGTTGGGGCGTGCGGCTACTCAGCATTGCGGTGTAGGGATTCGTCGTAGAGGGGTAAGGTGTGCAGGCGGATGCGCACCAGCGTCGGATTGCTGCCGCGGAAATTGAGGCCGCGATCGGTCTGGTCGCCGTTGAGAATGCGCGTGGTCTGCCAGACGCCATCGACGTACTTCCCTTCCTCGGCGCGCAGGATTTCAAGTTGCAGGTTGGGCGTCTGCTGCAACACGGCGGCGGGCAGGGTGAAGCTAACGCTGACGTTGAATCCACTGACCAGAAACTCCAGCGGGCCGAGCTGCGCCACCACGGCGCGGCCCTGCAGAGTGGGCGTGCCGGGAGGATAGGTCCCGTCGGACTGAGGAAAGCCGAAGGAGGCGATGGCGTCGGCATCGGCGAAGTGGATGGACTGGCGCGCCGCACCCTTGTCCTCGACTGCGGTGAGTAGCTTGCCGTCCAGGTTGAGCTGGGCGATCTGACTGCCGGGAGCATTGAACAGCGCGTAGTTTTCGGCAGGGCTGACGGGCCGAATCGGGGCGGAGGCGATGATCCCTTGAGGATTAGGTACTTCCGGCGTCTGGTCGCGGTCGATGCCGAAGGGCGAGAAGCCGATGGCTCCCTTGCCTAACGCGTAAAAGAAGTAACGGCCGAAGTTGGGACCCTGCTGGCTCTCGGGGATAAAAAGCGGGTTGTCCGCGCGGCCATAGGTGGCGACAATGGAGCGGAAGAGGCTGAAGTCGTCGGAGTAGAAGTCCGGCGCCAGGATGTCGATGGCCGGCGCGGCGGCCTTCCAGATGGGGATGTTGGCCTGCTGCGGGCCTCCGGAGGGATACTCCTGCCCGGCGCTGGGGCGGTCTCTGTTCTCCAGTGCGTGGACCGGGTAGGCGAACCAGACGTTGCAGTACATCGGCAGCGCGTACTCGGCCTTACCTGCGGCAGCAACCTCACCGATGTAGTGCGCGGTAGAGTAGGCGGCAAAGCTCTCGTCGGCGTCGGGCCCGAAGGTCTTGCTCCAATTGTCGCCGGAGGCCAGACGCATGGCTCGCGCGAAGTCCGCTGGAACGGGCGCGTCAAATAACTTCTGCGCGGCGGGAGAGAAATCGCGGATGGAGCCGACTGAGCCCGACTCGTTCTCCACCTGAATCATGATGACGGTGTGTTGGGCGGCGTCGATGGACTTGACGTGACGCAGCAGCGCGGCGAAGGCACTCTTATCGGCTTCGAGGTTCGCGGGAGAGTTGGGACTCATTACGTCCAGCAGCTTGCCGTAGGCATTCTCTTCGCGCGGGTAGGTCTTTGTATCGGACTTGATCCACTCCGGAACGTAGTGGTTCTGGCCGTTCTTCCATGTGCCGAACCAGAGCAGGACGAGGTGGAGTTTGTGCTGGCGTGCCTGCGTGACCATCAGATCCACGTTGGAGAAGACGAACGTACCCTTGGTGGGCTCCATCTGCTCCCAGTAGACGGGGGCCTCAACTGTGTTGGCACGCATGGCCTCGGCGGCGCTCCACGCTCCAGCAAGCGTTGCGGGCCATGCACTGGAGTTGTTGATCTGGCCGCCCAGGACGAGGAAGGGCTTGCCGTCGACGATGAGCGCGAAGCGGCCATCCTTCTTCTCCAGATGGGGAATTTCGTTGGACTGGGCTGGGGCGATTAGGGTAAGAAGTAAAGCGAGGATCAAGCCAAAGAATAATGCAACGAACTTTTTCATATAACCTTCTATTTCTTCTATTTATAGAATATTATTCATGTATTTATTTCGTTTTGTTCAATGACTTCTACCGGATTAGCATGGAGACAATCGCGGCGGACATGAGGTTGGCCATGGTGCCCGCTAGCATGGCGCGGAATCCAAGGCGCGCGAGGTCGTTGCGGCGGTTGGGAACCAGTGCACCGATGCCTCCGATCTGCATCCCGATGGAGCCCAGGTTGGCGAAGCCGCAGAGGGCAAAGGTGGCAATGGAAAAGGTGCGCGGCGAGAGTGCGCCGGGGCCTGTCTTCAACAGTCCCAATTGGGTGTAAGCCACAAACTCGTTGAGCACCGCGCGCGTTCCCAGCAGGTTGCCAATCACCGGAGCCTCGTGCCATGGAATGCCGATGAGCCAGGCAACCGGCGCGCCAAAAAAGCCGAGGATGGCGTTGAGCGAGTGCGGGAACGGAATATGGCCATGAGCCCATGCGAAGTTCGATACGCCGTTCATCATAGCGTTCAACAGACCGACCAACGCCAGAAAGCTGATCAGCATAATCGCCACATTGAACGCCAGCGCTCCTCCGTCAATAGTGCCGCGCGCAATCGCACCGACAAAGTTCTCATTGGCGTGCTCCTCTGAGGGCGGCATGTGGACCGTGCCCGCAGTGGCAGGGACCTCGGTCTCCGGCACCAGCATCTTGGCGACCAGGATGGTTCCCGGCGCGGTCATAATTACGGCGGACAGCAGGTCCTTGGCGTTGATACCGAAGCTAATGTACGCCGCCATGATCCCGCCGGAGACATGCGCCATGCCCGCCGTCATGATGGTCATCAACTCGGAGTTGGTGGCGCCGGCAAGGAACGGGCGTATCGTTAGCGGGGCCTCGGTCTGCCCCATGAATATGCTGGCGGCCACGTTGGTGCTCTCCGCGCCGCTCGTGCCCATGGTGCGCTGCATGATCCACGCCACCACTTTGATGACCCGCTGCATCACTCCGATGTGATACAGGATGGCGAAGAACGCGCTGACGAAGATGATGGTGGGAAGCACGGCGAAGGCAAAGACATGCAGGATGCTGTTGGGATCGCCCAACGGACCAAAGACCATGGTGGAGCCGTCGGCAGCATGGCCCAGCATGGAGGTGACCGCGTTGCTGGCCACC
>CAWERM010000273.1:0-6566 GCA_963810995.1 uncultured Acidobacteriaceae bacterium
AGCGACAACACCTCGCGCAGCGACGCTCCGACCGTCTGCATCGGATCGAGGCTCGAATACGGGTCCTGAAAGATTATCTGCGCCGTCCGTCGCAGCTTGTCGCGCTCAGACCGACTCAGGCGACCGAGAACCGTCATGTCGCTGCCACCGAGAACGATCCGGCCGCTCGTCGGGGTCTCCAAGCCGACGATGCACCGCCCGAGCGTGGACTTGCCCGATCCCTGACTCTCCCACCAGGCCAACACTCTCGTTCGGGCCGATCTCGATGCTCACGCCACGCAGCGCGTTCACCGAACGTTGCCCACGTCCTTGGAACACCTTGTGGACATCACTGACGGCGAGCAGCGGATCCGAGCGAGCGGCGGCTGCCACAAATGGCTGCGGCGCTGCGATCGTCGCGCGCGCGCCGCGTGGCAGCCATCTCGGCCCCAACCTCCTCGAGGCGGATACAGGCCGAGAATCTCCCCGGAGCGACTTCGCGGAGCGCTGGCTTTGCCGCCCTGGCAACGATCGTCTGCCCACCGGCATCGCGGAGCGAACGAGCACATCGACGCCACGTCCGATGGCACCGGGACGGATCCCTCGATCGTCGCGAAGTCCGCCTGACGCCGCGACGCGGTTGGCTCGGAGAGCATGAGGCCGAGCGAATAGGGGTGCATCGGCTGCTCGGCAAGCGCGGCGGCCGATGCCGACTCGACGACGGATCCCGCGTACAAGACGTAGATCCTTTGGCACACGCTGAACGCGACCCGCAGATCGTGGGTGATGAGAACGAGGCCCATCCCTCGGTGCGCTTGGATCTAGCGATACGTTGTGTCCTGCTGACGGGTCCCGTATTGCTCCGGTCATCTCGCATATCTCCTTCAGCAGTTCCGGCCCCATCTGTTCCTCCGTGCTGGGGGCGTAGTTGTCGAAGATTCCGATGGCGTAGACCTGCACCCCGCTCTCGCGCACCACGCGCTCCAGTTCGCTCTCGGTATAGCGGCTTCGGTTGTCGCCGCCGTCGGAGATGATCAGCAGGGCCTTGCGATCGTATTTGGCCAGGCGCAGGTGGTCGATACCCAGGTAGACAGCGTCGATCAGCGCGGTGCGGTTTTCCGGCTTCAACATGACCATGCGAGCCTCCACGTCGTCGGGGTCGGAGGTGTAGTCCACAATGATCGACGGCTTGTCGTTGAAGCCAACCACGAAGAATTCGTCCTGCGGGTTGGAGGTGCGCAGGAAGGCGGTGAGCGCCTTGCGCGCACGAACGAACTTGGATGCCATGCTACCGCTCAGATCGAAGACCACGCCAATGGTAATGGGTGCGTCCTCGCTGGAGAAGTACCGGATGGTCTGGGGAATGTTGTTGTCGGAGAGGGCGAAGTTCTCTTTTTCCAGTCCGGTGACCAGCCGGTTGAGGGGGTCGGTAACGGTGGCCGGGACACGGACCAGGTTGACGTCGACGTGCATGCGGGCGTCGCCGTGGAGAGCGCCCTCAACTGTTCCAGTCGCCCCTCGATCGATGGTCGGCTTCTGGGCATTGGGATTGGAATTGGAATCGGAACCGGGTGATTTTGACGGAGGCGGAGGCGCGGGCGTCTGGACATTGTCCAGCGGATTTTCCTGGGCGCGACAGTGGATGGACGGGCCCAGCGCGAGCGCAGCCAAGCCCAGGGCTAGAGCTGCGCCGACAAACTGCTCGCTACCCACTCTGCCCTTCCTTCCCGTGCTGTCTGAGGGAAACCGCATCCTCCACCTCAACCCACTTACGCGTCTACTATCATCTCTCAGTTCAACTTGTCTTGTAAGACGCTGCTTTATCCGGCGGGGATGGTGTGGCACGAACGGCGCGGGAGAGCCAGGGACGGCTGCGGAGGCAACCTGCTCCCCGTACAATCGAGATCAGACCACTTTACGAGGAGCACCGAGACCCTGCATGGCCCGCATCTATCCCTTTCGCGCACTTCGCTACGACACCTCCCGCGTCCAGATGGAGGACGTGGTTACCCAGCCCTACGACAAGATCACACCGGAGATGCAGCAGCGCTACTACGAGGCGAGCCCCTACAATCTGGTACGCGTGATCCTGGGCAAACATGAGCCGGACGACACCGAGGCGCAGGATTTTCTGCCTGCCGGCGAACAGGCCCACAACGTCTACACCCGGGCGGCAGAGTGGCTGCGCCAGTGGCGTAAGGAGGGGATTCTTGCCGAGGAGGCAGAGCCCGCGCTCTACGGCTACTCGCAGACCTATACCGTGCCGCATTCTTCCGAAGTGCGCGAACGGCGCGGTTTTATCGCGCTGGGGCATCTCTACGAGTACGCCGAAAAGGTGGTCTACCGGCACGAGCAGACCTTCCCCAAGCACAAGTCGGACCGTCTGGCGCTCTTCAAGGCGACCAGGGCGTATTGCGAACAGGTTTATATGCTGTACTCCGACCCGGGGTTTACCGCGGAGAAGCTGATCTTCGGCGCAAGTAAAGACGGCAAGGACACCAGACCCGCGGACCTGGCGGTAACGGATGAGTACGGCGTGGTGCATCGCGTGTGGAAGCTCTCCGACCCGGCGTTGATCAATCTGATTGTGACCGCGATGGCGGACAAGAAGCTGATTATCGCGGATGGCCACCACAGGTACGAGACCTCGGTAACATACGCCAAGGAGCGGTCTGCCCAGTTGCGGTTGCCGCTGGGTGAGCCGCGCAACCCGGAGGAGAAGCTGGGGCAGGGCCGCCTTCCCGTGCCGTCGTTTCCAGAGGCGGCGATGATGATGACCTTCGTCAATATGGATGCCCCTGGGATCACGATTTTGCCCACCCATCGCGTGGTCTTCGGGTTGAAGGAGTTCAAGACCGCGGAGTTCTTGGCCAAGGCGGAGGAGTTCTTCACGGTGACTTCGCTGACCTCTGCAAATCTGGAGCCGCTGGCCGATGCGGCGGGCACGGCGTTTCTGGTGGTGACGCGCGAGGGCAACTACCTTCTGCGCGCCAGGCAGGATGCGGTGAAGGCAGCGCTGACAGGCGTTCCTGCGCGCCAGGCACAGTTGGACGTGGTGCAACTGCACAGCCTTCTGCTGGACCGGATTCTGGGACTGTCCCAGGAGAGGATCACGCAGCTTGGCAATGTGCGCTTTATTCGCGAGGCGGCGGAGGCGGTGGAGCAGGTGCGCACGGGCGAGGCCGACGTTGCCTTCCTCATCAAGCCTATTACGCTCGACCAGTTGCGCGATGTCTCGCTCTCCGGCGACGTGATGCCTCAGAAGTCGACGGACTTTTACCCCAAGCTGTTGAGTGGGTTGGCGATCTATGCGCTGGATTGAGCCATCTTTATTCGGCTGGATTGAAGGGTCCTCTCGCCATCGGTCTAAGATTGGTTGGAAGTCAATTCGTTGATCTCTTCTCGCAAGTTCGCAGCTGTCCTTCTCGCCGCATTGGCGGTTGCGGCGGCGGCTGCGTTTTATGTCCGAGCACAGCCGCAGGGGCAGGCCTCGAACCCCGCACAGGCGCAGACATATGCCGCATCGGAGATGAACCGCAATCTAGTCGTTCTGGACCCCGCGCACGGCGGGCAGGATGCAGGCGCCACGCTGGGTGATCGCATCCAGGAGAAGGACGTGACGCTGGCCATTGCAGATCGGCTGCGCGCGACGCTGACGGCTGCGGGGTTTACTGTGCTCTTGACGCGCGATGCGGACCCAACTACTCCGCTGACCTACGACCAGCGAGCGGAGATGGCCAACCACGAGCATGCACTGGCTTGCATCGTACTTCATGCCACGGCCAGCGGATCGGGGGTGCATCTCTACACCTCGGCATTGCAGCCGCCGGAGGAAGACTCGAGCGCGAATATTCCGCTTACCGCGCGGTCTGCATTCGTCCCCGTGCCATGGCAGATGGCACAGGCTGCTTATGTCAGTCAGAGCCTTCGTCTGGCCGGCGACTTGAGCGCGGCACTGGGAAAGGCGAGTATTGCGGTGTTCTCCGGGCGGGAGCCGGTGCGGCCTCAGGACAGTCTGGAATGTCCGGCTGTGGCCGTCGAACTGGCTCCGCTGCCGGTTGCAGGCAGTGTCGCTACTCCGGTGACCGATGCGGACTATCAGCAGCGCGTGGCTGCCACGCTGTCCACTGCGCTACAGGTGTGGCGCGACCATGTGGTGTCTTCAGCCTCCAAAGCATTGGCGCCAGGCGGGGCCGGAGTAACGAAACCGGCAGCGCAGGCACAGGCTGCGGCACAGGCCGCGCGAGCGGCGGTCGAGGCCTCCGGGAAGGCGGCGGCCAGGCGAGCAGCCAGGGTCTTGGCAGACAAACCACACGCTGCTCCCGATAGCCAGGCGGACGGGCAGGATCAGTCCAATGATGACAAGGCGAACGGCGAGAGCAAACCCACGCCTGAGAGTTCCACCACCGATTCTGGCGACCAGCCGGCGCCGGCAGGGGTGACTCCATGATTCCCCGCTACCAGCGCATTCTCTTTTGGTGCCTTAGTGGCGCGATCCTGCTGATGGCGCTGGTGCTGCTGCACGGATGCGAACAGGCGCGCGAAAAGCTGACCCGGCATCGCGATGAGACGCCTCTGGCAGCGCCTCTAGCCGCGCCAAGCGAGACGGTCCACCTGGCGCTGGCCAATGACGTTACCGGCTCCATCGCATTGGTGGAGCGTGAGGTTGCGCTGCCCACGGAGACAACGGCCCGTGCGCGCGCCCTTCTGACGAGGTTGATCGCTGAATATTCCTACAAGGGCAGCGCCCACCCGCTGGAGAGTGGCCCGGCGGTGGACGATGTCTTTCTGCTCGATCTGCCGCTGACTCCTCATGCTGAGGCCGGTGCCAAGTCCACAGAGAATGGGAAGACAGCGACAGCGCGGGTAGACCAATCCGTGGTTCCGGGGTGGAGTGCACCGGACGGTCCTCCCTCCAATGCTGACCAGAGCCCAGGACCGCGCAATCCCGGAGGAAAAATGGCGGTGATCAACCTGCACGGGAGTTTTGCGGATCAGCATCCATCGGGTATAGAGCCGGAGACGCTGACCATCGACTCGATCCTCGAAACCATCGGCGCAAACTTTCCCCAGATCGAGCAGGTGCGCTTCCTGGTGGACGGCCAGCCGCGTGAGACGCTGAACGGGCACGCCGACCTTTTGCGCACCTACCAGGTGACGAGTACATCGAGCGACTCTGCGCAGCCAGGCACGCAGGAGGGAAAATAATGAGCACGACGCGCACTGATCCAATGAGCAAACTGGGAGTAACCATCGGAGTCTTCGATTCGGGCTTTGGCGGGTTGACCGTGCTGCGCGAGCTGCTGCCGCGTATTCCCGGTGCGCGCTATATCTACCTGGGCGATACTGCGCGGCTGCCCTATGGGTCGAAGTCGCAGACGACGATTGCCCGGTACGCTGTGGAGAGCGCACGTTTTCTCGAATCCCATGGTGCGGAGCATCTGGTGATTGCATGCAACACGGCATCCGCGCTGGCATTGCGCGAGATTCGCGCGTCGGTAACGATTCCCGTGACCGGGGTGATCGATCCGGTGGTCGAGGCTGCGTATAACCGTTTTCCGAAGGGCAATGTGCTGGTGCTGGCCACCTCGGCGACGGTGCAATCCCATGCGTACAAGATTGAGTGTGCCGCGCGTGGGCTATGTGCAAGCGAAAAGGCGTGCCCGCTGCTGGTGCCGCTGGTGGAGGAAGGCTGGTGCGAGCATTCGATAACACGGGAGGTGTTGCGCATCTACCTGCGCGAGGCGCTAGCGAGCTGCACGCCTGCGGCAGTGCTTCTGGGCTGCACGCATTACCCCCTGATTGCCCCGGCCATTACGGCCACGCTGCAAGAGCTTGGTTCGCAGGCCGAGGTGATCGATTCGGCGAGAGCGACCGCGAGGTCGATTGAGCAGAGCATACGGCTTTCGCACACGGCCACCGCCGGAGCCGCTACATTTCAGTGCTACGCCACCGACTCCGTAGAGAAGTTCGCCCGTCTTGGCGGCCAATTTCTTGGCCAATCTATCCCCCATGTGGAACTCCTCGACCTCGGCGGATAAACTAAATTCGCCAGTACAGAGGAACTCTCCATGCCTTATCTGCTGAAGACCGAGCCTGACAAATACAGCTTCGACGACCTGCTGCGCGACGGCGAGACCGTGTGGGACGGCATCTCCAACAACCAGGCACTGCTGACCCTGCGCAACATGAAGAAGGGCGAGCGGCTGGTGATCTACCACTCCAATGTGGGTAAGGCCGCGGTGGGAACGGCGAAGGTTGTATCGGTGGACGCGTCCGACCCACGCAATCCCATTGTGCGCATCAAGCCCGTGAAGCGGTTGCGTCGCGAGAGGCCGCTGGACGAGATTCGCGCGGCGGCAGTGTTTCAAGGTTCCATTCTGTTCCGCCAGTTCCGCCTCTCCGTGGTGCCCCTGACCGAGGAGCAGTACGATTGGCTGACGCTGGGCTGAGTTGTAGCATCGGCGCGTGAACCGGCCGCCACTGCTATCCTAGAGATGGGCATAAGCTACATTTCTTTGAGGAGTTGCATGATCGATCTGAAGGGCAAGGTGAGACAATACGCCGAACGAAGCAGACGAAAAAAA
>CAWERM010000274.1:0-5824 GCA_963810995.1 uncultured Acidobacteriaceae bacterium
CCGGTAGTCCCCCTCGAAAGCATGGGGAGCAGCCGCGGGGCGGCGCTCTCGGCGGGCGTGATCTCGGCGCTGCGAATTTCTTTAGTCACAAGGTCCTGGTGAATCCGCAGACGCAAATCTGCTGCAGAGGCTCTCGACTTGTCATCATATCGCGCCGGGGGAATGTCTATGGAGCGCCGAGTTCGTGGACGATGGAGACGCTGGCGCTGGCGCCGATCCGGTTTGCGCCAGACTCCAGCATAGCGCGCGCGTGATCCAGGGTCTTGATGCCGCCAGAGGCCTTGACGCCGCAGAGAGTCCAGCCACACCGCGCAACATCGCCACATCGTCCGGGGTCGCGCCGCCACTCGAAAATCCGGTGCTGGTCTTGAGGAAATCGGCACCGGCCTGAAGGGCAAGCTCCGACGCCAGGAGCTTTTCCTGAACGTTGAGCAGGCAAGTCTCCAAGATTACCTTAACGACGGCTCCCGCGCCTTGGGCAATTTCGACGACTCCACGAATATCCTCGGAGACGCGAGGATGGTCGCCAGATTTCAGCGCCCCGATGTTGATGACCATATCGACTTCTTTTGCCCCGAGCGTCAGCAATGCCTCGGTTTCGGCGCGTTTGGTGGTGGAGAGGGAAGCGCCGAGGGGAAATCCAGCGACTACGCCTACAGGAACACCCCTGCCAGCGAGCACCGACACGGCGAGGGGACCCAGGCGGGGTTCACCATCGCGCAGGCGAAGCGGTATTCAGCGGCCTCTTCACAGAGGCGGATGACCTGCTCTTGTGTCGCCTCGGGCTTGAGCAGGGTGTGGTCCAATAGCGCTGCAAGCGGCGGCCAGTGGGCGAGGGTCGCTCGTGCAAAGGCCTGTGCGTCGTAGCGACTAGTGGTATTCGGGGCGGTGATTTTGCTAACTGGAGTTGCGACTGCCATAAGAATTCCTCAACTGGTATGCCTGCTTCGGACCCTGGACGCAGGTCTACGGCTACACCCGAGTCCTGTGTGAAAAGTCTCCGAAAAGAGATGATTTCGCGTTCGCCGCTCTTACAGCGGGAAGTCCGGCGGAAGTATACAGATATCGGGGAGGTTTCGGAACCTCTCGGCATAGTCCATGCCATAGCCAATCACAAACTGGTTGGGAATCGAAAATCCGACATAGTCCGCCTCGATAGGCTCGATGCGCCGGGCCGGCTTATCCAGGCAGGTAGCGATTTTGAGCCGATTTCGGATGATGTTGCAGGAATATCTTGCGCAAATATCCCAGGGTGATTCCGGTGTCGAGAATATCTTCGACGATAATAACGTGTTTGCCTTCAATCGGCTCGTCGAGGTCCTTAGTCAGTTTTACGGCGCCACTGGTTGTGCGTCCTTTTTTGTAGCTGGAAACGGCGACGAAATCGAAGGTGCAATCGATGTGCACACTGCGCGCCAAGTCGGAGAGGAAAAACGCGGAGCCTTTCAGCACTCCGATCATAATCACCGTCTCGCCCGCGTAATCACGGGTGATCGCGTCTCCGAGTTCGGCGACGCGTTTCTCAATCTGCTCACGGCTGTAGAGGACGAGCAGTTGCTGACTTGCGGGGATATCCATTGCATCCAGAATATCTCCAAACCGCGTCGCCGGCATATTGCCGACGAGGAACGATATACTGGAAGGGTCGTCTTAACGCATGTATCCCTTCATTCATCTCGGTCCGCACTTCAGCATCGGCACCTTTGGACTCCTACTTTGGCTCGCGGCGGTCTGCGCCTGCTGGGTGCTCCACCGCAACTTTCTTCGCTCCGGAATCGACGCAGACGCCATCGGGGTGGTGGCAATCGTCACCGTCACCGGGATCATCGGCGCGAAGCTGTGGCATATTGCTGACACACCCGGCGAACATCTCTGGGCGCGCGAAGGCTTTGCCTGGTTTGGCGGGCTGGTCTTTGGAATTCTGGCGCTCCTGTGGCAGGGCCGGGTTACCAAAATCGGCGCAATCCGGATGCTCGATCTCGCCGCACCGGCTGCCGCAGTCGGCTATGGGATGGGGCGCCTCGGATGCCTGATATCCGGCGATGGCGATTATGGCATCCCGACGAATCTCCCCTGGGGCATGAGCTTTCCCAATGGCCTCGTTCCGACAACACAGCGTGTGCATCCGACACCGATCTATGAACTGATTGCTGGGTTGCTGATCGGCTACTATCTGTGGCGACGAGGCGCGAACCAGCCTCCGCTGGGCCAGGTTACGGGCGAATATCTCATTCTCAGCGGCATCGCCCGATTCCTGGTAGAGTTCATCCGCATCAACCCCAAAGTTTATTGGGGAATGAGCAATGCACAGATGGCGAGTCTGGGGTCGATTATGGTGGGCTGGTGTTCATCGCGGTTGCTCGCTGGTATGCGGAGCGGCAACAGGTAGCCACTGAGGTCCCGGGAGTCGGAGCGAAGATTTAGCTCCATCCTGACTGCACAGTCCGCCGAATTTGCTGACCATATGCCTCGGGGTGGTGGCGACCATCGTTCTCTGTTTCAACATGGACCTGGTGGGGGTCTGCCGCACCGCCCTGGTCGGCTTCATCATCGTGATGATCTATGAGGAGACGCACAGCAGTTGGACAGGGGCGATCTACCGGATGGTGGGCGTGGTTCTGGGCTGTCTGATCGGGCTGGCCATCAACTACCTCTTTCGCAAGATCACTGCACCGCTGTTTCAAACAATGGAGGCCGTGGAGGACGATAACTCCCCGGACAATGGCGGAGAATAGCCAGCCGGCAGCCGTCCGCGAAATCCTTTGGCATCGACCTGAATTTTGGCATCTTACTCAGGGAGCCGGCTTAGGATGCTGGGTCTCGGAGAATGCTATGTCCTTTGGAATATATGCGGCCGGTTATCTGGTTCTGATCGTTGGTGTGGCGTACCTGGCGCACCTAATGCACATCCCGCAGAATTACATCGTCGCACTCGCCATTATTCTATTTGGTGCCGGCATCGTGACAGGTGTCCAAAAGACGCGCAACCGGGACCCCAACTAGAAGCGCTGCCAAACCGCGCCGAGTACAAACACGCTGATTGAATCGGCGATTGACGACGGAGGTGTGCGGAGGTAATACTCAAGAACCGGCCACACCAGCGCTCCGCATCGCCATGCGGAACATATGGGATATGTCATGCTTGCGGGTCACAAGCCGGTCGGCGAGCGCGATAGCATCGACAAGATCGATGCGAATACGAGGTGCACCATGAGCGAACTGACGACTACCGTAGGCACAATCCTGAGGCAGAAAAAGGGCGGGGTTTTATCGGTTGCACCGGACGACTCGGTCTATCGCGCCATCGAGGTGATGGCTGAGAAGGGCGTGGGAGCGCTTCTGGTGATGGAGGGCGATGAGTTGGTGGGAATCGTCAGCGAACGCGACTACGCGCGCAAGGTGGTCCTGAAGGGACACACGTCGAAGGAGATGCAGGTTGCGGAGATCATGACCAGCCCGGTGATCTCCGTCACGCGCAAGCATACCGTGGGCGAATGCCTGCGCATCATCACGGACAGCCACATCCGCCATCTGCCGGTGGTGGAAGGCGGCGCTGTGGTGGGCGTGCTCTCCATCGGCGACCTGGTGAACTTCGTTATTACGGAGCAGCAGGAGACGATCCGCCATCTGCACGCTTATATCTCGGGAGCGGCCAATTGAATTACACCGACTTTTCGAGCCGGAGGAATGTTTTACGGTATATCGTCGCTGGAGTCGTTCTCCTCGACCAGAGAAGCCGCGCCAACCACGTCGTATGTGGTTGCTTCTCCTCCGGTGGGCTGTAGAGTGACGCGCATAGGTTCGCGTTGCCACACAGCCTGTTTGCATACCGGCTCGGCGGGCGCGGACTGCGGCCATCTGCCGATCTGCTGCTGGACAACTGCGCGCCGCGCGCCAAGCTGCGCGACGATGGCATAGAGTCCGCCCTTTGCGGTCTCGGCGGTGCCGCAGTAGGCCGCGTAGTCGCGGAACCAAACCGCATCGGAGACCTCGCCATCGAAGTCCGGCAGGTGCAGCGCGGTAATGCGTCCTGTGCTGCGATCCACAAGCAGCCATGGGCCGGGCTGCCAGCTCCAGCGCGGTGCCTCGCCGGGCAGCGCATCGTTCAGGCGCAGGGCGCGGCGGATGGTGAAGCTGCGGTCGGTGACGTCGTGGGTGTCGCCTGTGGTCCACTCCTTCTGGTGGCCGTCGAGGGTGAGCGGACGGACCTTGAGCGTGATTGGATCGCTTGCTTTGCCGGCTGCTGGCGCGGCCTCGGGCGGCGTGTAGGGCACCTTGCGCACCGCTCCCAGGGCCACTATATGGACCTTGGCAGGCGCAGCCAAAGCGCCGGGTTGCGAGAGAGTCAGGACGCCAAGCGAAAACAAGCCAAGCGTTCCCAAACGCAGATGCACTGTAGCGGAGCGAAAAATCTGCATGGGCGGCAGAGTAGCGCGTGTGGAGTGCAGAAGCAAGCAGTGTTTTCAAAAAAATACACTTTCGAGAAGACCTCGATGACAAACCTTCGGCATGGCAAGGCATCTTAAATTACATGCCATGGGATTGGGTGAGCGTCAATGGAGAACAACCCCTTATGCCATAGGGGTAATGCAGCGGATTCCGCAGAGAGATTTGCAGAGGGCCGGAGTTCCTATGGAACGCAGCGGAGTAGTATCGTTGAGGCAGGACGCTAGCGGCCAGACGCCGAGCGGCGCGGCTGACGTTGACCCGTAGCAAACCGGCGAGTCAGGGCCACCAACCGCAGCAACCATTCATGCAATCAGGAAAGGAACTATGCAACCTATGTGGAAACCGAACCCGACAGGACCGCTACCGCCATCACCCGCTGAGCCCACGCGACCGACGGTCCCGGCGCCGACCATCTTTGAGACCAGCACACCAAGACCGGTGGCATCGCCCGTCGCCAGCCCGGTAGTTGCAACCGGCGAACAGGCCACCATCGGGAAGTCGCTGGTGGTAAAGGGCGAGGTCTCCGGATCGGAGTCGCTCTACATCGACGGCAAGGTGGAGGGAACCATCAACCTGCCGGGCAACCGTGTAACGGTGGGTCGCAACGGACAGGTTGCGGCCAACATCATGGCGCGCGAGGTTGTAGTGCTGGGGAAAGTTCGCGGCAATGTGAATGCCAGCGACAGGGTAGACATCCGCAGCGAAGGCTCACTGACAGGAGACGTGGCCGCCGCGCGCATCTCCATCGAGGACGGCGCGTACTTCAAGGGCGGCATCGACATCCGCAAGCCGAACGAGGTGAAGAACGGCCATCCCCAACCGGTCACCGCGGCAGAACCCGGTTCGGTCGTCCCCAAAACACCTTTACCGCTAGAGTAGAGCACGCGGGATGAGCAATAAAGTAAAGAAACCTGTGGCCCTGGCGTAAGCCGGGGCCATAGGTTTTGCACCAAAGGGCCCCTATATGACTTCCAACACGCCACAACGAATCGCACTGGCCGCTTCCTGGCGTTTGGGTTGTTGCCCTGCCACTATCTTTATCGCAAGCCGCCGGGACTCCCATCTAAGCCAGGCGAGATTCCGGCGTGGCTTGCCGGCAAAGAGTATCAATGGCGAGCGACCGCAGTTGATCCAAAGACACAGATTGATACCGTTCTGCCAAGCATTCGGATGGAAAGAAATGCAATTTGGCAGCCGGTACTTCAGGATTATCGAGGATATGGAAAAGGGCGGCGGCATCTTAACGGGAACTCCAGGACCGCCTATGATTTCAGATGTCTCTCTTGATCCGAGGGATATTTGGGTTATAGCAACCTTTGATCATTACTTAGTTATTCCAATTGATTCCGACTCCAAGCTGAAATTGAAATGACGG
>CAWERM010000275.1:0-13290 GCA_963810995.1 uncultured Acidobacteriaceae bacterium
GCTCTCTCTCTCTCTCTCTCTCTCTCTCTCTCTCTCTCTCTCTCTCTCTCTCTCTCTCTCTCTCTCTCTCTCTCTCTCTCTCTCTCTCTCTCTCTCTCTCTCTCTCTCTCTCTCTCTCTCTCTCTCTCTCTCTCTCTCTCTCTCTCTCTCTCTCTCTCTCTCTCTCTCTCTCTCTCTCTCTCTCTCTCTCTCTCTCTCTCTCTCTCTCTCTCTCTCTCTCTCTCTCTCTCTCTCTCTCTCTCTCTCTCTCTCTCTCTCTTTTTCAAGACCGCCTGTTTCAACCGCTCACACATCCCTCCGCCTGGGAACAGGTTAAGGTTAGCAGGAGAACACTCACCACTGCGATACTAAGAGTGACTAATAGCTGAATCGGGCACGAATCTCCGGATGGGCCTGCGTTGGCGTGCAGCCAGCGAGGAACAAATTCCGGTGAGCCCGATGGGATGGATCAACGGATGGCGACCACTATCGTTCCCAAGCCTGAGGTCGAAGATAAGTCGTTCGATAGCACGCTGGCCAGTGCGCATACCACCATGATATTCAGCGAGGTGCTCTCGCTGGCAGTGGACAGCTTCCGCGCCAGCAAGGCCCGTTTTCTGCTCACCATGCTGGGCATGGTGATCGGTTCGGCGTCGATCATCCTGGTGGTGACGGTGGGGATCACGGGCAAGCAGTACGCGCTGGACACCATCTCCAGCCTCGGCCCGAACAAGATCGAGATGCAGTACAGCGGCGGCAGCATCATCGGCCCCGACAACACCACTACACCCGACTACATGACCCGCGAAGACATGCAGGCGGTGCTTGACTCGGTGCCCGGCATCGTTGCCTACTCACCCATGCTGGAGGACCACGAACGTATCAGTCTGGGCGGCGGTATCACCAACGACACCATGCTGCTGGGCGTGTCGCCGCAGTATAAGCAGGTGCGCGGGCTCATCGTCCTTGCGGGCCGCTTCTTCGACGACCAGGACGCCGATTCACACGCCAAAGTCGCGGTGCTCAACCAGCCTCTAGCGATTAAACTCTTCGGCAGCGAGCAGGCCGCCATCGACAGGGACGTCTCCATCCATGGCATTCCGCTCACGATCGTTGGCGTCTTCAAGGAGAGCATCGACACCTACGGCACCTCCGAGATCAATGACCAGACCATCCTCATTCCCTACGGAGTCGCCCGCTACTTCACCGGAACCGACAATCTCAAGGAGATATTCTTCAAAATGGCCGACCCCTCAATGGTCGTGCCCGGGGCGAAAGAAATCACCGACGTGATCCAACGCCGTCATCGGCCAACCAGCGTCTACCACGCAGAGACTCTCATCGGGATTCTGAATACGATGAACAAGGTCGCCAATGACCTCACCTGGATGCTGGTGATCGTTGCCGCCATCACCCTGGTAGTCGGCGGAGTGGGCATTATGAACAGTATGTTGGCCAATGTGCAGGCGCGCACCCATGAGATCGGCATCCGCAAGGCGCTGGGTGCGACCCGCCGCGAGATTCGCCTTCAGTTCCTCACCGAGGCGGTCTTTCTCTCGCTCTCTGGCGGCGTCCTGGGCACCATCGTCGGGCTCGGCGTCCCACTCTCGGTGGGCCTGCTGACGCCGTATAAGATTCCAGTGGGTTGGCCGGCTGCGCCCATCGCACTGGCAACTTCGGTGATTGTGGGTGTGATCTTCGGCACCGTCCCAGCCAACCGCGCCGCTCGGCTGAATCCGGTGGAAACTCTCAAATACGAATAAGATTTATAGACTTAACACCGATCGACACCGATTCCACCGATCCTATCTAACAGGTAAGATAATAGGTGTCTTCGGTGTCGATCGGGGTTAAGCCGTTCGTCTTGCTTATCTAGGCCGCTGGCTCGCCTTTGTCTTCCGGCAGGTCTTCTCCCTTGACCGTTACCTTGAGGTGGCTGGTGACCTCGCGGTGCAGCTTGATCGGGACGTGGAATTCGCCGAGTGATCGCAGCGGCTCTTCCAGCGAGATCTTGCGCCGATCGATGGTATAGCCCTGCTCCTCCAACTGGTGCGCGATGTCGCTCGAGGTGACGGAGCCGAAGAGATGGTCGTTCTCGCCCACCTTACGCTCAAACACCAGTTCCACGGACTCCAGCTTCTTGGAGAGCTCCTCGGCGAGGACTTTCTCCTTGGCCAGTCTGCGGATGGCCGAGCCTTTCATCTGCTCGATTACCGCCTTGTTCGCAACCGTCGCCTCGATGGCGAGTTTGCCCGGCAGAAGATAGTTGCGCCCGTAGCCGTCGGCGACCTTCACTACATCGCCGCGATGGCCGAGCTTGTTGACGTCTTCCTTGAGTATCACTTCCATTGCTGTTCTCCGAGATTTTTGTCGCCGTCCGCGGTGATTGCGAAGGGCAAGGTTGGTTAAAAGCGTGCGGCGAAGGCGAGCAGGGCGATGTTGCGCGACTGCTTAATGGCCAGCGAGACACGACGCTGGTGGCGTGTGCAGACGCCGGTCAACCGGCGCGGTACGATCTTGCCCCGCTCGGCGACGAAGCCCTGTAGCAGGCGCACATCGCGATAGCTGATGGCGTCGATCTTCTCGGTGCAGAACTTGCAGACCTTCTTGCGGCGGAAAAACTTCCGTCCGCCGGGTCCGCCACCGGGACCTCCTGGGCCTCCAGGACCGCCAGGGCCACCAGCGGGTCGAGGGGGACGTGGACCGCCAGGTCCGGCATAGGCGGGTCGCGGCGTGTAGGGTCTTGCTTCCGGTGCGGATTGTGGTGTGCTTGTTTCGTCAGACATTACGATTCCTCTCATCACTTCGTTTAGCGCTCACACGGCAATCGCCGCAGGGCGAAATCCTGGATCGTGCCGCCGTGGTTAAACCGCCGCGGTGACGGGCTCTGTATTGCCGGCAGGCGCTTCCGCATCGGCAGCGACGGGCGCCTCTGCATCTGCACTCGGTTCGGGAGCGTCCGCGACGGCGGAGATGGATGCCGGAGCATGCTGCGGCACGGCGGGCTGCGCGCTGCGCTTGACCTTGGAGTCTCGCAGGGCCTTCACTTTCGCCAGACGCTTCTCTTCCTCGTCCATGCGTACTGTGATGAACTTGATCACCGGCTCGGAGACGCGCAGACGGCGCTCAATCTCGCCGATCAGGCTGCCCGGCGCGCCCACGGTGAGCAGTACGTAGAAGCCATCGTTGAACTTGCGTACGGTATATGCGAGCCTGCGGCGTCCCATCTTCTCCACGCTTTTGACCTCGCCCCCGCCGCCGGCGATGTTGGCAGAGAAGCCTTCGATCAACTTGTCGAGGTCCGCCTCTTCCACATCGGGACGGACGATAAACATAATTTCGTAAGTACGATTCATTCGGTTACTTCTTTCTGCGAAGTTCTGCTTCGCACCGTGAGGGCGTGTGCTCTGCCAACCCGGTCTGGAATGTACATCAGGTGCTAAAGCCCCTTTAGGAATCTTGCCTCGTTCGGCACGGCTGAAGCCGTGCCCTTCCGATCTTGCTACCTCTGCATCGCTTCCGACTACTCTCCGCCCTGCGGGCGGTTGAACTCGTTCATCGCGGCACTCACCCCTTGGGAGAGTATCGCTTCAACCGCGCCTCTGACGCGGTCGAGTACTTCATCCAGCACTGCAAGCTCCTGCTTGCGCATAGGCGACAGCAGGTAATCCGTGCCGCCTGCCTTCACTTCTCTGCCGTCTTCCAGCGGGGGCTTGCCGACCCCGATGCGAATGCGAAACCACTCCTGAGTGCCAAGCGCGCCGGAGACTGAATCGGCTCCGTTGTGCCCGTTCGCCGAGCCGCGCTCGCGAATGCGAAGCGTGCCCAGCGGAAGATCCAGCTCGTCGTAGATCACAATCAGGTCCTGCGACGGGACCGCGATCTCCAACTCACGAACCAGCGCGGCCACCGACAGCCCGCTCAGATTCATATACGTCTCCGGCTTGGCCAGCAGCACCTCATGTCCTGCCAGCATTGCCTTCGCCGTAAGCGCCCTGCCCCGGCGATTCGCGAGGGTGACACCGCAGTACTCCGCAATGCGGTCCAGCGCGAGAAAACCGGCGTTGTGCGGAGTGAACTGATACTCGATACCGGGGTTGCCGAGACCAACAATCAGTTTCACGCCGCGCGTTCCTCTGTCTTCAACTCACAACTAACAACTGTCTCTCTACTTCTTCTTGGCGTCGGCCTTGGCATCCGCCTTGGCGTCCGGCTTGGCATCCGTCTTGGCATCCGGCGCGGCTTCCGTCTCGCCCTTGCCCTTCTTGGCAACCTCCGGTTCGGTCGGCTCGGCAACCACCTCTTCCACCGCGACGACCTCTTCTTTAATCATGGAGACGTGTGCAATGGTCAAGCCCTCGTCGTCGAGGAACTTGATCGAGCCCGAGTGCGGCAGATCGGATACATGGACGGCCTGGTTGATCTCCAGCAACGAGACATCGGCGTCCAAATGACTTGGTATGTCCGCGGGGAGGCATTCGATCTCGACCTCGCGCAGTACATGCTCCAAAATGCCGCCCTGGGTCTTCACGCCCACCGGAATTCCGATCAACTGGACGGGCACCGAGACGCGTATCGCCTTGTCCATTGCGATGCGCTTCAGATCGATGTGCAATAGCGCTCCCTTGATCGGCTCATTCTGCCAGTCGACGACCATCGCCTTCACCGTCGCGGACCCCGTCACATCCAGGTCGAAGATGGTGTTGTGGCCGGAGTCGGAGTGAAGGATCTTGGTAATAATGCGCGGGTCAACGGTGACGGCGACGGCAGGCTGCCCGGCCCCATAGACCACAGCGGGAATCTTGCCTTCAACGCGTACGCGGCGCGCGGCATTTTTATTGAACCGGCCCTCGCGAGGCGTGGCGACGACGGATGAGATGGTGGATGTTGCCATGTTCATTTCCTTTCGGGCACGAGGTGCAGGGAACAGGGATCAGGGAACAGGGGTCAGAAATCCGCGCTACCGTCTCATCAGTTCGTCTGTGTCTCGCTCCCTTTGCGGCTTTGCCGCTAAATCTAACTACGCTTTCGCTCTTCTAACTCACAACTGTACTTAACTGAACAGCGTACTCACGCTGGTCTCCATGTGGATGCTCTCGATCGCGCGGCCAAGCAGTCCGGCAATCGATAGCACTTTGATCTTCGGCACCCGCAGCGCGTCTTCGCGCAGCGGAATGGTGTTGGTCGCGACCAGCTCTTCCAGGCGAGATGCCGCGATGCGTTCCGCAGCCGGGCCCGAGAGCACCGGATGCGAAGCGCAGGCATAAATTTTCTTCGCTCCCTGCGCCAGCAGCGCATCCACCGTTCCCACCAGCGTTCCGGCGGTGTCGATGATGTCGTCGAGGATGAGGCAGGTGCGGCCGCGCACATCGCCGATCACGTTCATCACCTCGGTCACATTCATGTCGGTCCGCCGTTTGTCCACGATGGCCAACGGAACTTCCAGCTTCCTGGCGAAGAAGCGCGCGCGCTCCACGCCTCCCGCATCCGGCGAAACCACCGTCAGATCGGGCAGTCCAAGCTCCCGGAAGTAGCTCACCAGCACCGGGCTGGCAAACAGATGGTCCACCGGGATATCGAAGAAGCCCTGAATCTGCGCCGCATGCAGATCGACCAGCAAGGCGCGGTTTGCGCCCGCCGTACTCAGCAGGTCCGCCACCAGCTTGGCCGTAATCGCCACCCGCGGCCGGTCCTTGCGGTCCTGCCGTGCGTAGCCGTAGTACGGCATCACAACCGTAATCCTGCCGGCCGATGCGCGCTTCAGCGCGTCAATCATGATCAGCAGTTCCATCAGGTGCTCGTCCACGGGGTGGCATGTGGGCTGTACCAGAAACACATCCACGCCGCGAACATTTTCCAGCAACTGAAAGTAAACTTCTCCATCGGCGAAGCGCTGCAACTTGGACTCGCCCAGCGGCACGCCGACAAATTTGCAGATCTCCTCGGCCAGTGGGCGATTGGCCGATCCGCAAAAAATCTTGAAGCGCTTGTCTTCATTCTGCCGCGGAGAGCGCTTCCGCTCCGTGGCCGTCTTTGCTCCATCCGCCGCTGACTTTGACGTGTCCGGCAATGACCCGTCCGGGGATGGCTTTGGTGCAGGCTGGGAATTGTTTTCTGGTTCCTCAGCCTGCCCTGAAATAGGGGAAAGGACCGCAGTCGTGTTCTGGTTGTTCACGTCGAAACCCTCCAGGCTGGTTGACCTTGGTAGCTCCTGCTGCTTTACGTCTTACGGCGCCATTTTTTCTGCGCCGCTACTTCGCCCTGCGAAATAAAGGAAACGACATAGTCGAGTTTCTCAGACTGGCCCCTTCAAACTTCTGCTTCTGAACCTCACTCGTTCGCGCCCATTGCGGCGCTCTGTGCAAAATCTCAAAAACCGTCCAACTTCCACGGCAAGTTGCTGCCGCCAAAGAACCCTAAGTTGCTCGCCTGACCTAAGTCAGCCGATCGTCTGCGCTTGCAATCGACCCGCGCCGACTTGGTTCGCTCTCCTCGTCCCTGTGCGTCGACTTGATTGGCTGGGCGACCAGGATTCGAACCTGGACTGAGTGCGTCAAAGGCACTTGACCTACCGTTAGTCGATCGCCCAGTACGGTCGCCGGTGTTCCCACCCGGCAATCATCACTCTGCGAACATTCTGCGCCAGTACTCTTCTCGGGGCAAGGTCTCCGTTAGGATCGCCTTGCAGCCGGTAGCCTGAACGCGTTGTTGAGCCGCCCTTGCATCTGCCTCGGACCGGTAAAGCCCGAACAGTGCGGAGCCTGAACCCGAGAGCGCCGCGTACAACGCGTTGCCGCTCGAATCCCCCGGACGGGCCTCGAAAAGCTCCGAAGACACGCCAGCCGGAGTTCCCATCAATAAACGCTTGATTTCTCGCAGGAGGGGATACTGAGGAAAGACGACCGATTCAAAGTCGTTTTCGATCCCGGTGCGGACAAGCGCGAGGAGGGTTTTCTCGGCCAGATCGTTCCGTGTGTCGCTCTCTGCAGAGCCACGAACGATACCGGATGTGTCAGGCGTTTGCTCTGTTGCGGGGCATGCCCCAAGAACAGATGCGTAAACGTGACTCAACTGTTCTAGCCTATCGGGTTGCGTAGGGGAAGTCAACGAATCCCTCTCTTCGTCCCCTATCCCCTTTGTTTGCCTGTGATCCCAGTCGCAAAAGGCCTGAGGCGTAGAGACGCCCACCTCCGGTACGGCGATGACGCATGGAGTTGCCGGAAGGTCGGGCATCGCCGAGACGCACTCGCCGCGGCCTGTTCCCATCACCGCGCCACCGAGCATAAACAGCGGAACATCCGAGCCAACCTCCGCGGCGATTTCCATCCGCTCCACCTCCGGCAGCGTTACTCCCAACTCCTGCTCCAGGCCAATCAGCGCCGCCACTGCGTTCGCAGACCCTGCGCCCAGCCCGCCCTGTACCGGCAGATTCTTCTCGATATGAATTGCCACCTCGGCGGAGACACCCATCCGCGTCAGCGCAAGCTCCACCATCTTCCATGCCGTATTGCGCGCGTCGGTCGGAACTTCAGGATGGTTCGTAGTCAGCGTAATCTTCGACTGCCACAAATCCAGGTGCCCCACATCTGGCTTTTGAGATGTGGGCTTATACACCGTAACTGTCACCACATCGTGCAGTGCCAGCGTCTGATACAGCGTCGCCAGCCCATGAAAGCCATCCGCGCGCACCGGCCCAATAGCCAGCCCCAAGTTGATCTTCGAGTACGAACAGACACGCGTAGGCATATAACTGTAGTGTATCCGCACTGTATGCCGAACTAGTGACCGCATATGGCCACTTGGATAGTGGCGTGCCTCGGAGTCATCACCGCTGCCTACTTTGCAGCCGAGGTGATAGGCTCAATGAACTTTGAAGAGGCGGTCTTTCGCAAAGGCGATCATTACGTTTCTATTTGCAAATAAGTTTAGGCGGATATTCTTTACTTCGCTCTATGCTATCGAGGGTTTCTCGCGCCAGCGCAGTCTGCGCCGGGACATCTTTATTTTTATTCCTTTGGACACTATGGATCACTTTGAAATATGCAAGGGCGAATTGGGAGTTATGGGCTGTGGCGTGACGGACGTTTACTATTTTCTGGCTCTCGACTGTCGCACCGTGAAGGTGAACGATCGGTCACAGAATGTGCTTACTCTACTGAACAAAATTGCCACCTATTAAGATGCTGCAAGGACTTCCCTTCCATCGCTGATCTACCATCGGTCCCGGCTCCGGCACACGGCTCGACAGCCAGGATCAGCGTCATCAGTTCGACCAAGCAGCGGGTTATTACTGCAAATCAGACTCCAAATGGCCGATATAGCCTTGGCAAAGCCGCGGGCAAGCATAAGGTAGAACAATATGCCGGAAGCAATGATGACTTGGGTCCAAGTTGTTTAGAACCAAAGCGGTAGGGAGGTCGTCTCCGGGCAATGACCCTCTGCCTCGCCAGATATAATTTCCACTAGTAAAATCAGGCGCTAAAGCCATGGGAACTGAAATCCCGATCACCACCAAGCAGAGGACTTCGGAAAAACGGCAGAGCAAACGTTATAGATACCGGGGCGATGCAAAGGTACGGCAGCTCGAAACGGATCTCTCGCTGTCCGGCCGCATCCTAGATCTGAGCGCGCGCGGCTGCTTGCTCCAGATGCCCGACCTTTCCGCCTTCGCGGTCGATACGCTTGTGGACATGTGCGTCAACACGGGCTGGGTCAGCTTCCGCGCGCTGGGCTCGGTGCGCCATGTCAATCTGAACCACTGGAGAATCGGCATCTCCTTCGTAAAACTTAGCCGTCGCGGTGAATCCGAGCTGCTGGAACTGATTGCCGACCTTGAGGAGGCCGAGCGAGCCGGGCGCTACGGCGTCCTGGAGATCAGCATCGCGAGACATGCCGCATCTCACCGTCACCGACTGGATGAACCGGATTAGTGCGCAATCCACCCTTGTTGGTTACAGACGGTGCCATTGGCTGTACGCTTAATACCAATGCAACCTGGACTCTCTACCCATGTCTTCTTCCAGCAGCGCCTGCACCCCGGCCTGCTGGACGCCCTCGCTACAGCCGGCGCGCGCACCATCGAAGTCTTCGCCGCGCGCCACCACTTCGACTACACCGATCCGCAAGCCCTACGCGAGACTGCAGCGTGGTTCCGCTGCAATGATGTTCGCGCGGTGATGCGGCAACCCATCTATTTTTCTGACCGCGCGGACGCTCAATGGTCGCGCCACGTTGCACCCAACCTCGACCTGCTGGCGCCCGAAAAGTTCCTCCGCATTGCCGCTATGGACGAGGTGAAGCGTGCCATCGAGGCAGCCGAACAGGTACCGTTTACCGCCGTCGTCATCGACCTTGGCCGCAAGGACGCGCCCTGGGACGAACTCGCCTTCGAGCACTCGCTCACAGCCATAGAACACCTTAAAGCATTCGCCGCGCCGCTCGGTGTGCGACTGCTGGTGGAGAACCTACAGAACGAGATTGCCACGCCGGAAAACCTGCTCTCCATCCTCAAGACTGGCCACTTCGACTCGGTCGGCGTGTGCCTCGACGTTGGCCACCTCCACCTCGCACAGGATTCCTCGGCCCCCGCATCGAACTCAAAATCGGGCACCCCATCGTCTTCGGCCGCGTCGCCGCCAAAGCTGAGTACAGACTCCGGCGTTGGCGCTGCCATCGAGTTGCTCGGCCCGCGCATCGCGCAGGTGCATCTGCACGACAACCACGGCGCATTCGCACACACGGTCGACATGAAGGACGAGCACCTGTGGCCACGGCAGCGGCAGCATCGACTGGATTGCTGTCTGCTCCTCGCTTGCCGCCCTGCCCGACGCCACGCCCGGCATTCTGGAGATTGCGGGCGACCGCGACGAACCCGCCGAATCCGTCACACGCAAGGCCGAAGCGGCCTTCCGCATGCTCGCAAACACTCAATCCGCGCAGCTTTCGCAGAATATGTAACCGTTCTTGATCGAAAGAAGTGTCCCATGAGCTATCCGCCAGAACAAAAAACAGAATCCGTTACAAATCCGAAAATTGCGACCATCGCCTCGCTCGCCGCGCACGTCGGCGATACCGTAACCCTGCGCGGATGGCTCTATAACATTCGTTCGTCCGGCAAGCTGCTCTTCCCCTCCTTCCGCGACGGCACCGGGACCATCCAGGGCATCGTCCCCAAGGCCGCCGTCTCCGAAGAGGTCTTCGAGCGCGTCAAGTCCCTCACCCAGGAGTCGTCCGTCATCGTCACAGGCCGCGTCCGCGCCGATGCGCGCGCCCCCTCCGGCTTCGAGCTCGACGTCGAGAACCTCGAAATCGTCCACCTCGTCCCCGAATCCGCACCCTACCCCATCACGCCCAAGGAGCATGGCACAGACTTCCTCATGGAGCATCGCCACCTCTGGGTGCGCACACCGCGCCAGTCCGCCATCCTGCGCATCAGGGCCACCATCATGCGCGCGGCACAGGAGTATTTCGACACTAACGGCTTCGTCCGCACCGACCCGCCCATCCTGACGCCCGCCGCCTGCGAGGGCACCAGCACGCTCTTCGAGCTTGATTACTTCGGAGACCCGGCGTTCCTCACCCAATCCGGCCAGCTCTATGTGGAAGCCACCGCGCTGGCACTGGGCAAGGTCTACAGCTTCGGCCCAACCTTCCGCGCGGAGAAGTCGAAGACGCGCCGCCACCTTACTGAATTCTGGATGATCGAACCCGAGGTTGCCTTCATGGACCTGGAAGGCGACATGGACCTCGCCGAAGCCTTCCTCACCCACATCGTTACGCGCGTCCTCGAGCTACACCGCGCCGACTTGAAAGTGATCGCTCGCGACATCGCCAAACTCGAAGCGATTCAACCGCCGTTCCCGCGATGTAAGTTACGACGAGGCCCACCAGATGCTCGACCAGGCCTTCAAAGAAGGCAAGCTTGAAGCTCCGCACATCTATGGAGACGACCTCGGCTCACCCGACGAGACCTACCTCAGCTCGCAGTTCGACCGCCCCGTCATGATCCACCGCTACCCCGCCGCCTCCAAGGCCTTCTACATGCAGCCCGACCCGCTGGACCCCACCAAGGCTCTCTGCGTCGACGTCCTCGCACCCGAGGGCTACGGCGAGATCATCGGCGGCTCGCAGCGCGTCGACAGCTACGACCTCCTCCGCGCCCGCATCCTCGAGCACGGCTTACCCCTGTCGGCGTTCGAGTGGTACCTCGACCTGCGCCGCTACGGATCGGTTCCGCACTCCGGCTTCGGCATGGGCATCGAGCGCGTCGTCGCCTGGCTCTGCGGCCTCGACCACGTCCGCGAAACCATCCCCTTCCCCCGCACCCTCAACCGCATCTACCCGTAGGTGATTTGGGTTAGTATTCTCTGGAGTTCAGAAATTCCGGAGAGAACGATGTATTGCGGACAATGTGGTCAGCAAGGAACGCCTGGACAACGGTTCTGCGCGGCTTGTGGAACAACTTTGGCTGCCCCGGAATCGCCAGCGATTTCCGATTTAGCAGCCTTAGGCACTCCAGGTGTGCGCCAGGGCGAACTTGCGTCGCAAACCCTATGTGTACCGCAGGACACCATGTTAGCGCTGGAGAATGCCCATTCGACGGCACGAGAGGTAAAGGGCTGGCTCTTTTTCTTTTGTCTGACGCACACGTTCATTGCCCCGCTCATCAATTGGACAGCGGTGGCAAAAGTCAACAATCCTGTCGCTAAGGGCATAGGAATCACTTTCCTCGTAATGCAGGTTTGGGTCGGCCTATCAGTTTGGGCCTTGTCTCGAAAGGCATTTAGGAATTTGAAGATATACTACGCCGTGACCCTTTTCCTCTGTTTGGCACTACTTCTGGTAAGTGATCTAACGGATGCAGGGAAGCTGGGTGTCCCAGCAATCATCTGGTTGGCGTATTTTCAGGTCTCGGCGCGAGTTAGAAACACCTTCGGGAGAAACCTTTTCCGGAAGCGGCCAGCATAAAGTCGGGAACGGGTCTGCGCACATCATCGGGAAGGAGTTAATCGGTGCCCAATTTAACCGCAATAACCAAATCACGAGATTATTCAGACATCATTAAACTGAAAGATCCAGATGTTCTCGAGAGCTTCCTGCAAGAGCCGTTGACGTTTATTGCTGAGACAATCACCGGTGCGTTTGCAGTCAAAACATCAGGGCTGATGGCTAGTGGAGGGCGAATTGTTCAGTCAATACTAAAAGCCAAGCTCTTCGAACAGTGGGCGAAGGAATTCAAGAAATTGCGGGAGGAAGGACGAATTCCTGATGACTTCGCGAACAAAAAGTATGGATTCCAAACTTGGGTCGAGCTTATGTCGATAATCGACGAGGATTCGCCTGACGCTGACAGGCTCGAAGCTCTCAAAGCAATGTTTCTCGCAGTCAATAGAGTAAACGTGACCGATGGAGAGCAAATAGCGGCCTATCATCTATGGCAAATCACCAAAAATCTATCTTCTGGAGAACTTTTGGTCTTGAAAACGGTCTATGACAATCTCAATTTTTTTGGTTCAGAAACCAGTTATGCTAAATGGGCTTCAGTAGTAGCTCAACGAATGGGCCATGGAGTTCTTGGTTTGGTCGATTTATATGAAGAGAAGCTTACGAAGCTACATCTTCTTACTGCTCGTTACCAGCCAGATAGGAGCGCAATCAGAGCCATGAATGGAAGGCTCACCGATCTGGGAATGAAATTGTGCATGAACATTAGAACTTATCAAACTGAAATGGGCCAGCGCGAATAAAAGCCGGGTGCCTCATTCATCGCGCCCTTGTTTTATGCGATGAGTGGGCAGGCGCCTCGAGCGAACCGCTTGCCCTACGGATGGTGGTACCGCCCTACAAGCACGCCCTTGTCCAGGATGTGGCCATTCATTGCGGCCATCAGGTCGGCGCGCGTTGCATCCGGCCCCAGCGTCAGTTTGGTGTCCAGCGCAAACAGCTCCCAGGTGTAGTGGTGGTACGGTCCGGCCGGGCCCATGCCCATGCCCATGTATCCCGGCTTCCGCCCGCGGTTCATCGCCTGCACCGACCCATCGGGCAACTGCGCGACGTTGGGTACACCCTCCGGAAGTCCAGTCGCCGTGCCCGGAATGTTGAAGATGAGCCAGTGGATCACCTCGTCCGTGGTATGGGCCAGTGAAGTGTCCGGATCGTGCAGGATGATGGCAAAGCTCACCGTGCCATCCGGCACATGCGTCCACTGCAGCGCGGGAGATACGGGCGACGCCGGGCTGGCCGCGCCGGTGTACTTGTTGGGAATAATTGCGCCATCTTCAAACGCCGTCGTCGTCAGCGTCAATCCCGGCT